>CAZNNH010000130.1:0-17676 GCA_964574335.1 uncultured Acidobacteriota bacterium
TCGTCTGTGCTCGGCAGCCGGCTGCTGCCTATTCGCTCCATTCCCCTCTCGCGGCCAGGCCTGCTCCCCGAGGCTCGCTTTCGCCGGGATCGGCTGGAACGGCTGGTGAGACCGGCGTTGACTCTGGTGGCTCCCGCCATCGCCCTGCTTCTGGGCGCGCTCCTCCTCAACGAGCGCGCCGGTGCCCCGGCGGGCGTGTACGCGGCGTCCCTGCCGGTGGCCGCGGTGTTGTTGCTGTACTTCTACGCCTCTCCCGTCGGGATCAACGTCTTCACGACCGATCGCACCGCGGGCTCGGCCTCACTCCTGGGCGGTGCCCACGGCCGAGCCTGGTCGGCGTTTCCGCTGCGACCTGAGTCCGTCGCACGGACGGTCTATGCCCACGGCCTGATGAGCGCCTTCCTCGCCTGGGTGATCTTGGCCGGCCTGGTGCGGCTGGCCAGTCCCCTGCTGGTGTCGAAGCTCGACCTCCCTCTGCTCCTGCTCGGCCTCCCTTGTGCCGCCGGACTGCTCCTCTGCGCCCACGTCGGCGACTACTGGCGGGGCATGCTGAGCGCCGTTGCTCTCATGGGCCTCCTCCCCGCCCACCTCTTCGCGCTCGCAGCGCGAAAGGAGGAGATGTTCTCTGGGTACGTGTCCGTCCTCCCTCTCGGCCTTCTCCTGGCCCTAGCCGTGGCCGGAAGCCTCCCTCCCCTCGTCCACCTGCGGCGCCCACAGCCGCAGGGCGCCAGGCTCAGCAGCGGGACGGCACCGAGGCGAGAGCCAGGAACATCGGCGTAGGCTCCGGAGGCTGGGCGCTGGCACCTTCGCGGACGTCGAGGGTCTCGTCGAGGTCGTGACTGAACGGGAGGGTAACGTTCCCAGGACCTCGTGGGTCCGGCGCCCTGCTGTAGGGAAGCTGAGGGACACGGCGCCCCCCGGTTCATCGCCGAGGTTGCGACCACCGAAGAGTGGGGAATCCGCGAAGCGGCCGCTGTGCGCTTGGCGGAGCTGCGGGCGGACAAGGGGCGCGCCGGGAAGCACCCCTGGAGCGGCCTCTGCCCCTCACCGCAAGGTGCTGGCGTAGCGGCGCCGCCTCTGCCCGCTACTCCTCCGGCAACGCCGTGGCGGGATCGACTCGCAAGGCCCGAGAGACCGGGGCCACGACCGAGATCCCGCGACGACGCTCAGCACCAGGGCCACGATCGCGAGCGTCGTCGGATCGAGCGGGCCTACTCGGAACCGCATCGCGGTGAGCAGCGCCTGGGGTTGCGCCGCGAAGCCCACTCCCGCTTTTCGTCTCGGGCCTCGTCCGCTCGAACCCCTTGATGGCTGCACCGGCCCAACCGACACCAATCGCTCCAAGTAGCACGCCCACGGATCCGCTCACCGCCCACAACATCCGAGCGCGGCGCGCGGTCCATCAGAGGCAGCGTGCGAAGAGCCGAGCCGGCGAACTAGCTCATGAGCCGCTGGTTCTCTGGGTTCTGCTGGTTTTTGGGGGCTGAGGTGCCGGTCTTCGCAACCGGCTCCGGAGGAACGCTGGACGCCGGGGCGGCTGGCGGTCGCGTGGCAGAGGAGTCGCGGCGCGACTCCGTTGAGTGAGGCTCCGGTCTCCGCGAAGAGTCCATCGAACGCTGGCGACAAGCGGCGAACCCCTTGATGATGCCGGCCAAGTCAGGGTCCCCTTTCGTTGATCCGCTCGATGCCCCGTACCATCTGTCGGACTCGGCCCCAAGGCGTGCGAACAAGAGTCCCGCGCAGTCGCCCAGGCTGGAGCCGGTCCCTCGTGCGTCCAGGTCGCGACTCGGTGGTCGTCTCTGTCGCGGCCTACTGGCTTGCGCCTCGTCGGGTTCTTGGCGGTGGCGCCGGCTCGACCCTGGTGGAAACGGCCGATTGGCCGAGCGGGTCATTCGGCGGCGGCGCTGGCCACTCCACCATCAGTATCCCACCCGCTTCGCTGGCGCCGAACCCTCGAGGTTCTTGCACCTACGCAGCTTCCTGAACTGGTCCGTGATCACCAGCGAGGTTCGGTCGCAGCTCAGCGGACCTCATGGCTGGACAGGAACTGGACGTCCGGCCCCACCTCGGCCACCGACAGGTGGCGAAGGCGCACGCCCTCCCCGGCGTTGCCGGAGAGCACGGCGGTCTCGTCCAGACACGAAGGCGTAGAGTACCTTCCCCCTGCCGGGCGCGGTTCACCTCCGCCAGGCCGGCTCGATCAGGAGACCCCGGGGGCCCATCCAGCGCAATCCGATCAGGAACGCAGCGGTCACCACGCCGATGGCGAGGACAGAGGACTCAGGGCCGGAGGCGCCGCCGGTGAGTCGGTCGTGCCCTCATCAGCCATCCGCCCAATCCCGACCCGTCCACCACCCGGATCTCGGCCCAGAAACGGCCTTCCGGCCGCCGGTTCGGTAGTCTCGCCTCTCCTATCGACTTTTCTGAGAAGTCCACGGGGCTCCCTATGGAGTGTCAATAGGAGCGCTCCAGATGATGACGTTTCGACATGATGATAAAATCCACCCATGATGAGAACGCAGATCCAGCTGCCCGACGGGCTGTATCGTGAGGCCAAGCGCGTGGCCCGGGAGCGGGAGATCTCCTTCGCGGAGGTCGTGCGTCGCGGGATCGAGTACGTGACCCGCATCTATCCACCGCTCGACGATCGCGAGACAGAGTGGTCGCTGCCAGCAGCTCGCAGCCTCGGTAGCTTTCTGGCTCCGGTGGACAGCTGGCGCGAGCTCGCCAACGATCGGGGTAACGAGCACAGCGGATGATTTCGGTCGACACCAACATCCTGCTCTACGCGCAGAACTCGGATTGTCGCGAGCACGCCGCCGCGCGCCGCTTCCTCGACGGGATCGCCCGAAATCAGGATGTCGTGATCTGCGAGCTGGTGCTCGTCGAGCTGTACCTGTTGCTGCGCAACCCCGCCGTGGTGCGACAGCCTCTCGAGTCGACAGCTGCCGCCGAGATGTGTCACCGCTACCGAAGCAATCCCCTGTGGCGGCTGGTCGAAAACGCCCCCGTGATGGAGAGCGTCTGGAGCGTTGCGGGAACTCGGGACCTCGCGCGGCGACGGATCATCGACCTGCGACTGGCCCTGACGCTGCAGCACCACGGCGTCACCGATTTCGCAACCGCCAACACCAAGGACTTCGAGGCCCTCGGATTCGCCCGCGTGTGGAACCCCGTGGCCTGATCGTCCTAGCGCGCGCATCGCGCACGGCTTCACACAGGAAGCCCGCGGCGTCCGCCGCCTCCCACCTAGCTCATCGGCCCGGCGTGGTTCTCCTTGAGGCCGCTGCGCACCCTGTGGGCCCGCACGCCCGTCACGATCGTGGTGACGTCGGCCAAGTCCCCGTGCGTGAGGTCGTCGCCCGTCAGCAGCGTCACGTCCAGGCCGAGCTGCTCGAGCGCCTCGACGATCTCGTCCCCGACGCCCTCGACGTAGCCGATGCGCGCGTTCTCGCGGAGCCGCACGTCGAGCGCCTCGATCGTGGCCTGCGGCGGTTCGTACAACCGCCGCTCCTGGATGTGGTGGTAGGCGACGACCACGTCGCCCTGCCGAAACGTCTCGCCGCCCAGCTCCGCGTAGGCCCACAGCTCGAAGGCCCCCGCGGGCAGATCCTCGGCGGCCGTCAGCGTCGACCCCGAGGCGGGCTGGCAGGGGACCGTCACGCTCTTCCACAAGCCCATAGATCCGCCCTCCTGCATCAGACTCTCCACCCAGGACGTCCACCGGATGCCCAGTGAAGGGGGCAGCGGAAGGCCGCGCCGGCGAGGAGCAGAAGACCGAGCAGGGATCTCGTGAGGCCGGCACGCCAATGGGCTTGGCCCCCTTCATTCTCATGCGTTCGAGTCGCCCTGGCCCTCTCCCGGGTCGGGGAGCCCGAGCGTGTGACCGCACTCGAAGCACCGGTTGGAAGGCGGGGCCGCCTCCACCGGTCACGACCGCGGTGCCCGGCCCGTGCCGAAGAGCCAGCCGACGCTCAGCCGGAGGTCGAGACCGCCGTAGTCGTCCCGCTTGCCGATGGCATCGGAGAAGCCCCGCATCCAGTCGTACGCGACGCTCAGGCCGAACGAAAAGTGGCGGTTCAGGTGCACGTCGACACCACCACCCAGGTGGCCGCCAACCGTAGCTCGGGTCCGAGAGCCAACGAAGGGGCCGTCGGGACCGGCCAGGGCGCCGTTGCTCTTGCCGATCACGGGGCCCAGCCCGACCGCGAGGTACGGCTTGAGGGATCGTGCGTGGAGCTGGCTCCGCGAAGGGGTCCAGCGGAGGCCGAGGGGCACGGCGAACACGGACCGACTGCCGGCAAAGGCCCCTGCAGAGCCGATCTCGGCACCATGGTCCATCGGAAACTCGTTCACAGCGAGCGTGAGGGCAAGATCCTCGCGGAGGAAGCGTGTGTACTGGATGCCGATGGCGGGATCGACGTTGTCCGCTCCGTAGATGACGCCGTTCACGGGCGCGGCACTGCCGAACATCCGCAAGACACCGATGCGCAGCTCGACCCGGTTGCGGCCGGAGACGGCACAGGGAGGGGGTCCGAAGCCTCCTCGCGGCCGGGTGTCCGGTTCAGGCAGAGGTTGGTCGCGATCCGATAGAGCAGGCTCGAAGGGTACTGGGCCTGGAGCCGCTCGCGGCGCTCCAACAGGCGTGCGAAGACGTCCTGACACACGTCCATGGCCTCGTCCTCGTCGTGGAGGAGCTGCCGGCAGCGCCTCAGGACCATCGGTCCGTATCGCTGGGTGAGCTCCTCGACGTCCAGCGCTCCGTCTCTCACCCTATCTCTTTGACACCCGAGGACCGCCCATGTGTCACCTGCGCTTCGCTCGTCTTGAAGGGCGTTGGTAGTACGAGGGCGGTTTCGGTGTCAACCCGCCCCCTCGCAGGCACGCCGGTAGGGGCTTCGGCTGCGCTGGCCACGCCCGATCGCGCCCTGGCACGCTGCCGCGGCCCCGCCCGCGGGCCGTCCACCGGCACCTCTTGTTGCGGATGGCGGGAGTCAATAGACGCGTCGGGCGGCGGCTGGCCTTGCCCGCCATCTCCGGGCGTGACGCCTCGTGGTAGGATCCGCCACGTTCGCCTTCACAGGGCGGCAGCCGGTTGATCCCTCGGACCATCTCCCCGGCATCCTTCTCAACGTCGAGGCTGGGTGCGGGGAGATAGGGTGAGTTCGTGAACGAAGCGCTACCCTACGCGTCTTTCGTCGCCCTCGCGGTGCTGATGAGCAGCGTCCCGGGGCCGAGTGTGTTGTTCGTCGTGTCCCAGAGTCTGGACAGAGACTGGCGAAGGTCCCTGGCGGCCGTCCTCGGGATCGCATCGTCGAACGTCGTCTGGGTCTCGCTGTGCGTCGTCGGAGTGGCCTCACTCATGCGGCGTTCGGCGCCCCTATTCTCGGCTCTCCGTTTCCTCGGCGCCTGCTACCTGATGTATCTCGGGGTCCGGCAGATCTGGCGTTCGTATCACGGCGCGACCGCTGAGATCGTCGGCACTGGCGGTCGCTCGCGAGCCTTCGCAGAGGGCTTTGCCACGTCGATCACCAATCCCAAGGCGCTGGTCTTCTACCTCTCTTTCCTGCCGCAGTTCATCATCGATGGCCGGGCCCGCTCCATCCAGCTCCTTCTGCTGGGGGTCGCGAACATCGTCGTCCTGACGCTGGTTCTGTCACTCTACTCGGCTCTCGCGTTTCGGGCGGCAGCATGGCTCCGGTCGCCGGCGGTCGCTCGGTCGGCGGACCGGGCCGTGGGGCTAGCCTTTTTCGGGTTCGGTGTGTCACTTCTCCGATCCCGAAAGGGATAGCCGCGGCCCTCGACGGACGCCGCGCACGAATCGCAATGAAGTCTGGCTAATGAGTTAGCTGAGAATATGTCACTGGACTTCATGGCCTTCGGCTGCCACGATTTCCCTCGAGGAGGCGGCAATGTGGCAGGAGTCGGGGCGGCAGGACGTCTGGGACGCCGAGCTGTACGCGGCGCACAGCGCTCACCATCGCGCGCAGGACGAGGCGTTCCTCGCCACGGTGCGCCTCAGGCCGGACGATCGAGTGCTCGACCTCGGCTGTGGCAGCGGCGAGTTCACCAACCGGCTGGCGGCCCTCGTCCCCGGCGGCCTGGTGCTCGGCGTCGACGCCTCCGCCTCCCAGTTGGCGCGGGCCGCGTCGCGCAGGCCAGCCAACCTTCAGCTCACGCTCGGCCGGCTGCAGGACCTGGACGAGCTGACGCGGGAGATGGAGTTCGACGCCGCCATCTCCCGCGCGACCCTGCACTGGATCCCCGAGGCGGAGCATCCGGCCCTGCTCGGCGCGGTACGGAGGCACCTCCGCCCGGGTGGCTTCCTGCGCGCCGAGCTCGGGGGGCGTGGCCAGATGGAGTCCGCCCTCGCGCTGCTCGACGAGGTCTCGGTGGAGCTGGGCGGGCCGGTGTCGCCCTGGTACTTCCCGGACCCGGACGAGTACGCGCAGCTCCTGGCCGAGGCGGGTTTCTCGGGAGCGGGATTCGTCCGCCTGCTCCCGCAGCGTCGTGCCATGCCCACCTTCCAGGCCCTCCAGGGGTTCCTGCACAGCCAGGCTTTCCTGGGCTACCTGCCGGCCTTGTCCGAGGAGGCACGTGTCGAGTTCCGCGAGCGGGCGGAGTCGCTGGCGGCGCGGGAGCTGCGCCGGCCGGACGGCTCGTACGACCTCGAGTTCGTGCGGCTCGACCTGCTCGCCTTCCGTCCCCTGTAGCCGACCGGACTCAAGGGCCAGATCATTGAAGGCCGCGTGCACGCGAGACGATCTCTTCCGGGTAGCCCAGCCGCTCGAGCAGGTGAATCGCGTTGCGCGTCGTGGCGACACCCCGGCGGAGACGATGATCGAAGGCGAGATCGTTGCGCCTGAAGTCGTCGGCGAAATGGACGCTGTCGAACCTTTCGGCCAGATATTCCGTGAGCTCGAGATCGTGGGTGGCGGCCACGACAAGCAGCCCGTGGCTCGCGAGGAAGTCGAGAATGGCTCGGGACGCTGCGAGCCGCTCCACAGCGTTGGTGCCCGAGAGCAGCTCGTCCACCAGACAGAGAGTCGGCGTGTCCGAAGCCGTCAGGCGCACGATTGTCAGCAGGCGCTCGGCCTCAGCCAGGTAGCGGCTCTTGCCCGTCGCGACGTCGTCGCCGACACGCATGGACGTGGCGACCCGGAGCGGGGTGGCCCGATAGCCTCGGGCGGTGCACGTGACGAGCGACTGCGCCAGGATCGCGTTGATGCCGAGTGTGCGAAGGAGCGTCGACTTGCCGGACATGTTGGCGCCGGTCACGATGCAGCCTCGGGTCGTGAGGGCGATGGAGTTGGGAACCGGGTCGTCGATCAGAGGGTGCACGCCATCGACGAGATCGACCATCGGCGGCCCCGGCTCGATCGTTGGACGGCACCAGACGTCGAGCTCGCCGCGCCATCGCGCAACGGCAGAGAGGGCATCGAGCTCGCCAAGGGTCGCAAACAGCTCGCCCAGGCTGGGGCCTGTCGCGTTCCATTGGGCTACGGTCCACTGATAGGCCTGCAGCTCCAGCAGCAGAAAGATGTTGAAGTACTCGTACAGCATGTCCTTCAGGTCCCCGGCTGAGAGCAGAGCGAGCCGGCGCGCCGCGGGCCGTGTCGAGTGCAGGCTTGCACGCAGGCGTCTCCGGTGACCTTCGATGAGCGGCTCCCGCGAGGCCAGTGCCTCGCGTGCGCACCGCCGGAGCCCGCCGACGAATCGCAGGGCCCGGATCTCGATCTGCAGACGCATGCGGGTGCGAAAGTGGAAGGCTGCATTCAGGGCAAAGGCGATCAGGGGCGCGAAGACGGCGGGTCCGCCCACGAAGAGGGCCAGCGGGATGCTGGCGATGGCTAGCAGCACCAGCGGGCGGACCAGCCACTCCGAGGGGAAGGCCGCCGGCGGGCTCTGCCAGAGAAGCGCGGCGAGATCCCCGCCTCCGGCGACGGCTCCGAGACGCTGGAGCGCGGGGTCCAGCGACGCTGAGGCCGCCCCGTCCGGCGCCAGCGCGCCGATCAGCGCCTCGCGCTCGTCGAGCGTTTCCCGGGAGAACACCGGAAACCTCAGCATGCGGCAGAGCGCCATCGAGCCAGGGATCGACCGCGTCCGGTCGATGTGCGCACAGACGGCATCCATGTCGAGATCAGCCCACGTGGTCTCGTCGACCCACCGGCTCTCCGGCGCCGCCGGACCGAGGTCGGTGCCCTCGTGCCGAGCCTGCGCCAGCGACGCTTCGTCGAGCATGCTCGGGATCTTATCGCGTCCGGGCATCGCCTCCTGGCCCTGGCGGAAAGCCTGCCACCATCCGCGGCGCTCACGGCCAGAGGGCGGCAGGCTCAGCGACGGGGCGGCACCGAGGCGAGGGCCAGGAACATCGGCGCGGGCTCCGGACGCTAGGCGGTGGCACCCGCGAGGACGTCGAGGGCCACGAACCCGAGCCGTTCGTAGAAGCCCTCCGCCCCCCGCTTGGCGTCCACCACCAGGCCGACGCACCCCAGCTCGACCCTCATCCGCTCCGCCAACTCGATGGTGAAGCGCAGAAGGGCCCTGCCGAGGCCACGGCCCGTCGCGGACTGGTCCACGGCAAGGCGCGCGACACCCTCAATATCGGCACCGGGTACGGAGGGGTCCTGCGACCGGACGGGAGGTCGACCGCGTCCAGCGAGCCCGGCGACACGGTCACGAAGCCGAGAAGGCGCTCCGCTTCCACGGCCACACACGTGGCACCGATGTGGTGGCGGAACTGGTTCTGGCCCGCGTACCGATGGAAGAAGAGATCCAGCGCTTCGTCACCCGAGCGGAAGGCCTGCCGATCGTCCGAGCGCTGGAGTGCGCGGATCTCAACGGTCATCGAAGAGCCGCTTCATCTCCTCGGTCCGGCCCGGCGGGCGCGCGATCATCTCACCCACCTGGCCAGCACTAGCCTCGCTCAAGACAATGCGCGCGGGAACGATGGCGTCGGCGGGCAGTTCCTCGAGGGCCAGCAGATGTTGCTGCAGAGCGTCCTCTATGAGGCGGCCTCGCGTCAGCCCCGTTCGGCGAACGAAGCGCTCCAGTCGGGCCTTGGTTTCTTCGGAGATGTGGGCGGAAACCTGGATGGTGGGCATTGTCGGTCTCTATACTTCTGTAGAGTCTACAACATCAAGGAGGGCCAGACGTTTCGTCCTGGGAACACCAGGGAGCAGCCGGTCGTCGGTCAGCCAGGTCCGAGCCCTCAGGTGACTCCCATACCCTGACGCCGGCGTTCGCGTAGCCCCCTGGCGGAGATACACTTGGCACGCGGCGGCCGGGTCGCTCGGCGCAGACCATCCCGGCGGCGCAACACGCTGGCTCGGCCCGGGGATTGCACCCCCCGCGGCGAGGAGATGTCTGCGTTCCGGGGGCGACACGCTCATGGGCTGGTTCCGGCGCTTCTTGCGAGATCGGGATGAGGAGCGGGCGGCGGCGCTCGCCGAGATCCAGCGACGGTTCTCGGGCTTCCTGGCCCTGCTGGACGGCAACAAGCGGGTGCTCGGGGTGATCGCCGACCTCGAGGAGAAGTCCCAGGGCGAGCACCTCTTCGACATCAACTACATCCGCGCCAGCCTGGAAACACTGCGCTCGGGGATCGGCGACATCGTCGAGCGGATGATCGAGCTGGGGGGCGAGGCCTACCTGCCCCTCCGCGAGCGCCAGGCCACGATCTTCGGACGGATCGAGGAGATCCTCGAGGGGCGCCGGCCATTGCCCGAGGACGACTACACGATCCCGTTGCTGGAGCTCGGCCGGGAGCGGGCCTCCAGCGTGGGCGGCAAGGCCGCCCAGCTCGGGGAGCTGGGCTCCAGGCTGGGGCTCCCCGTCCCCGAAGGCTTTGCCATCTCGGCCTGGGCCTACAAGCGCTTCGTGGACGAGAACCGCCTGCAGGAGCGGATCGGCCAGCACATCGGCGGCCTCGACGTGAGGCGCCACCAGGACCTGGAACGGGCCAGCGCCGCGATCCAGACCATGATCCTGGAGAGCCCGGTACCCGACGACCTCGCCCGCTCCATCGAGGGCGCCTGCCGCGACCTCACCAGGCGCTCACAGGCGACCCGCCTGGCCCTGCGCTCGAGCGCCATCGGCGAGGACAGCCAGTGGAGCTTCGCCGGACAGTACCGCACCTACCTGGGGGTGTGCCCGGACGACGTGGTGGATCGCTACCGGCAGGTGCTGGCGGGCAAGTTCAGCCCCGAGGCCATCTACTACCTGCTGAGCCACGACCTCCAGGAGCACGAGCTGGCCATGAGCGTGGCCTGCGTGGCCATGGTCGACGCCGTCGCCAGCGGCGTCGTCTACACCCGGGACCCGGTGCGGCCCGAGGACGACAGCCTGCTGGTGCAGTCGATCTTCGGCCTGGGGCAGTACCTGGTGGACGGGACGCTGACTCCGGACCTGTTCCGCCTCTCTCGGAAGGACGCCTCGATCCAGGCGGTGGAGCTGGCCGACAAGCCCGTGCGCCTGAGCCTCCAGCCGGACGGCACCGTGACCGCCGAGGACGTTCCGCAGGCGCTCCGCTCGGCTCCCTCGACCAGCGACGACCAGCTCCGCACCCTGGCGGCCTATGCCACCCGCATCGAGGAGCACTACGGCGTCCCCCAGGACATCGAGTGGGCCGTCGGCCGCGACGGCCGGATCCGGCTGCTGCAGACCCGGCCCCTCCGCGTGGCTCGCGCTGCCCGCCCCTCCAGCGTCGTCGACGTGTCCGGCCTCCTGGCGTTGTGCACCGGCGGGACCACCGTGTGCCTGGGGGCGGGCGCCGGCGCGGTCTGCATCGTCACCGGCCCGCGCGACCTCGGCCGTGTCGCCGACGGCGCGGTGGTGGTCTCGCCCCGGCCCTTCCCGGGGTTGATCACGGTGATGGGCAAGGCGCGGGCGATCGTCACCGAGGTCGGAGGCGTGGCCAGCCACATGGCCACGTTGGCCCGCGAGCATCGGGTCCCGGCGTTGGGCGGCGTCGTGGGAGCGACCGAGATCCCGGAGGGCACACGTGTCACCGTCGACGCCACCACCGGCGTCATCTTCGCCGGCGAGCACTCCGACCTGGTGGCAGCCCGTCGTCCCGAGCCGGAGCTGTTCGAGGATGCCGCCATCTTCGGGCTGCTGGAGCAGGTGCTGGCTTGGGTGGTGCCCCTCCACCTGCTCCACCCCTCGGCGCCGGAGTTCCGTGCCGAGCGCTGTGAGACCCTTCACGACATCACCCGCTTCGCCCACCAGCGGGCGATGGAGGAGATCTTCAAGGGGGCCACCGAGAGGGAGCCGGGAGAGCGGCTGGGCCGGCGGCTCAAGACCGACATCCCGCTCGAGGTCCACCTGATCTACATGGATCGACCGGCTCGGGGGGCGGCGGCCCGACGCGCGGTGAGCGAGGACCAGATCGGCTCGGCGCCGCTCCAGGCGTTCTGGGACGGGGTGCGGGAGGAGGGCTGGCCGGCCCATGCCCGGCCGGTCAACCTCAGCGGCTTCGTCTCCGTGGTCTCCACCCAGATGGGGACCGGTAGCCGGGAGGACTTCGCCAAAGCCAGCTTCGCCCTGCTCAGCCAGCAGTACATGCTGCTGAGCCTCCACCTCGGCTACCACTTCACGACCTTCGAGGCGATGTGCTCGGACGACCCGACCAAGAACTACATCCGGATGCAGTTCAAGGGGGGCGGGGCCTCGGCCGACCGGCGGCTGCGCCGGATCGGCCTGATGATGGAGGTGCTCTCGCTGCTCGGCTTCGAGCACGCCAGCAAGGGGGATTTCCTCGACTCGCTCGTCGCCTACGAGGAGGCGCCCTCCATCCTGGCCAAGCTCGTGAAGCTCGGCCGCCTCAGCATGCTCACCAAGCAGCTCGACATGGCGTTGTCGAACGACGCGGTGGCACGCTGGTACACCGAGGACATCGCGCGCAAGCTGGGCCTTCCGCGCGGCACGGAGCGGAGCCTTTGACCACGCTGCGCGATCGGGTGGGGCGCGCCCTCGAGGCGGTCCGGGGCTTCCGCTGGCTGGTGCTGCTGGGGGGCGGCGTCTTCCTGGCCACGCTGGGCGTGGCGGTCCTCCTCATCTATCAGAACGCCGGGGTGATGCTCCAGCAGATCCGCGACGACTTCAATCAGCAGCAGTTGGCGCTGGCCCGGCAGGCCGCCTATCAGGTCGACGCCGATCTGCAGGGTCTGGAGCTGGCGGTCACCAGCCTGGCCCGCAACCTGCCCGCCCCGGGCTCCACGGTCCGGGACGGTGGTCTGCGGGCCTTCTACGAGTGGGCCCACCCCAAGGGGGTGCTGGCCATCTGGGTGGTGTCAGCGGACGGTCGGGTGACCTTGGCTGAGCCGGAAGCCGCGGCTGCGGCGGTCCCTCCGGCGGACGACGCCTGTCCCTCCGGCGGCTCCGGGACTCCGGTCCTCGGCCCCCTGCACGTCGAGGAGCCGGCATCGAGGGCCACCACCCTCGAGAGCTTCCTGTGCGCCCCCGGGCTCGGTCCGGGAGCCGGCACGCTTCGGGTCCGGCTGGACGTTACCCGGCTGCTGGCGGGCGCCCTCGGTCCGATCCGATCGGGGCGGACCGGCTACGCCTGGGCCATCGACGAGACCGGCCGGTTCCTCCATCATCCCGACGCCGAGTTCATCGGCAAGAGCGCCTTCGAGGCCCGTCACCAGCGCGAGCCCTACATCAGCTTCGGCGAGATCAACCGGATCATGAAGGAGCAGATGCTGCGCGGCCAGGAGGGCGTCGGCAGCTATGTGAGCGGCTGGCATCGAGGGGCCTTCGGCCGGATCGAGAAGCTGATCGCCTTCACGCCGGTGCGGAGCAAGCTGCTGGCGCCGGGCCAGGCCTGGTCGGTGGCGGTGGTGGCGCCCACCACCGAGGTGGCGGAGGCGGCGAAGCGCGTCTACCCGCGGCAGCTCGCCGCGGAGGCGGCCCTGATCGTGGGCATGCTGCTCTTCGCCTTGCTGGCGATCTCCTACCAGCGGCGCCTCTCGCGGGCGCTGGTACGGCAGATGGGACAGCAGGAAGAGTACATGACAAGCATCCTGCGAAGCTCCGTCGACGCCATCCTGTTCGTCGACGACGACAACCGGGTGCGGGTGTGGAACCACGGTGCGGAGGTGATCTTCGGCTACAAGGCAGCCGAGATGGTCGGCCAGACCTTTCACCGGCTGATCCCTCCAGAGCTGGACGCCGACCACGAGCTACGCCGGATCCAGGAGGAGACGGCCCGCCAAGGCTCGATCCGCGACTACCGCGCCCAGCGCCTCACCCGGGACGGCCGCCGGATCGTGGTCGACATCTCGCGCACCCCGGTGCGGTCCAAGGAGGGCGAGCTGATCGGCAGCACCGTGATCATCCGGGACGTCACCGAGAAGACCGAGTGGGAGCAGCGCATCTACCACACCGAGAAGCTGGCCTCGATCGGCAACCTGGCGGCCGGGGTGGCCCACGAGATCAACAACCCGCTGGCGGTCATGCTCGGCTTCACCGACCTTCTGCTGGAGCGGGCCACGCCGGGCAGCCAGGACCACGAGGACCTGCAGGCCATCGCCGAGTGCGGCAGGAATGCCCGCAAGATCGTCGAGAACCTGCTCGGCTTCGCCCGCGTCACCGAGGGGCTCGAGGACACCGTCGACGTCTTCCGCTGCGTCCACGTGGTCTCCGGGATCGTCAAGAACACCTTGATGACCGGCAAGATCGACCTGATCAACGAGGTCCCGGAGGGGCTGCCCCGGGTGTGCGGCGACCCGCGCGAGTACCAGCAGGTGGTCTTCAACCTGATCAACAACGCGGTGGCCGCCATGCGGGACCAGGGGGGCGGCCGGATCCGGCTCTCGGCATGCGCCGAGCCCGGCTGGGTGGAGCTGAGCGTGGCCGACAGCGGCCCCGGCATCCCACCCGCGATCCGCCAGCGGGTCTTCGACCCGTTCTTCACTACCAAGAGGGTCGGCGAGGGGACCGGTCTCGGGCTTTCGCTCTGCTACGGGATCGTCACCAAGTACGGGGGCCGGATCACGTTCACCAGCCGGAGCGCGGAGGAGGCGCCGGACGGGTCGACCGGCACCACCTTCAAGGTGGCGATGCCGGTCTGTGGCCCAGGCCCCGGTGCGGGGGACGAGGCATCGGAGGCCAGCCAGCAAACCCAGGGAGAGAGGGAGTGAAGCAACGTATCCTCGCCGTCGACGACGAGATCCACATGCTCAAGCTGCTGGAGCGGATCATCTCCGAGAAGACCCCCTATGAGATCGTCACCACCAACAACCCGCTCGAGGTCCCCGGCCGCCTGGAGCGGGAGCGCTTCGACTTGATCATCACCGACCTCAAGATGCCGGGGATGGACGGCATCGACATCCTGCGCACGGTCAAGGAGCAGAAGCGCGGCGAGGAGGTGGTGATCCTGACCGCCTTCGGCTCGCTGGAGACGGCGATCGAGGCGCTCTCCCAGGACGTCTTCGACTACATCACCAAGCCGTTCAAGAAGGAGCAGATCCTGTTCACCGTGAACAAGGCGATGCGCTGGCAGCGCCTCAAGCGGGAGTCCGGGACCTTCGGCGAGATGCTCGGGCGCGAGCCCTTCGCCGAGGCGGCTCGCCTGTTCCAGGGCGAGTACCTGCGCCGGCTCGCGGACAGGACCGGCTCGGACCCGCAGCAGATGTGCCAGCGCTCCGGGCTGCCGCCGGAGGTCATCGCCGAGTACCTGCGCCGCCCGGGCAGGAGCTGAGCCGGAGACGGTCCGGCGGAAGGACACGACCATGGACACCAAACGCGCCAGCGACCTGATGATCCCGCTGAGCGACTACCCCCACATCCCGTACTGGTTCTCGCTGCGTCAGGCGATCGCGACCCTGCTGGCCTCCGAGATCGAGGTCCGCGGGCGCAAGTCGCTCCCCCGCGGCTTCCTGGTCTTCAACGAGGCCTACGAGCTGCTCGGGCAGGTCAGGCGCCGCGACATCCTGCGTGGGCTCCAGCCCCGCTTCGCCGAGGGCGCCCCCCGCGACTACCGCAAGAAGCTCTTCGACGTCAAGACCGACCCGGACCTGCTCGAGCTCTCCTACGACCGGCTGATGGGGGGGGTGCGGGAGCAGGCCGAACGCCCGGTCGGCGACGTGATGCAGCCGATCAAGGTGACCCTCAAGCACGACGACCACCTGCTCAAGATCATCTACGAGATGGTGGAGAACAACCTGAGCATGCTCCCGGTGCTCAAGGACGGCAGCGTGGTGGGCGTGGTGCGCTCCGTCGACGTCCTGGAAGAGGTGGCCCAGCTTGTCCTCTGAGCGAGACTCCCACGAGCTCCCCGCCCCACCGACGGGCGGGCTCCCGCCGATGCCCAGCCAGATCCACCTCGCCAAGGTGGTGCGGCGGATCGACTGGAAACGGCTGCTCTTCATCGCCCTCGGGCTCGGGCTGTTCGCGGCGGTGCTGCTCTCGCCGCCCTGGCCCGCCGCCGTCGACCCGGTCGGCAAGGCGTTCGAGCTGACCCGGGAGGGGAAGGCCTCGCTGGGGCTCTTCCTGCTGGCCCTGGTCTGGTGGGTCTGCGAGGTGGTTCCGATCGGCGTCACCGCCATCGCCATCGGCGTGGTCCAGGCCCTGTTCCTGATCCGGCCGGCCAAGGAGGCCTTCGGCGACTTCATGGAGCCGTCGGTCTGGTTCATCATCGGCTCGCTGGTGATCGGCATGGTCTTCACCCGGACCGGCCTCACCAAGCGGATGGCCTACCGGGTGCTGGTCCTGGTCGGCGAGCGGACCAGCATGATCTACCTGGGCTGCTTCACCCTCACCGCGGCGATGACCCTGATCATGGCCCACACCGCGGTGGCGGCGGCGATCTTCCCGCTGCTAATGGCCATCTACTCCCTCTACGAGGAGGACGGCAGACCGACCCGATTCGGAAAGGGGCTCTTCATCGGCATGGCCTTCGTGGCCGGGGCGGGCAGCATCGTCACCCTGCTGGGCGCCGCTCGCGGGGCGGTGGCAATCGGCTTCTTCAAGGACATCGTCGGCCGGGAGATCTCGTTCTTCGAGCTGACCTACTACATGGCCCCGGTGGGCTGGGGAATGGTCCTGCTCCTCTGGGGCTTCTGCATGGTGGTGTTTCGCCCCGAGCGCCGGACCATCCCCGGCCTACGCGAGCGGGCTCGGCTGCTACATGCCCGGCTGGGTCCGATGAGCCCCCACGAGATCCTGGCCCTCGCCATCGTGCTGGGCACGGTCGGGGTGATGGTCGCGCGCTCCTTCGTACCCGCCCTCGAGCCGCTCAACAAGAGCGCCATCATCCTGGTCTCCACCATCCTCTTCTTCCTCCTCAAGATCCTCACCGTCGAGGACCTGGAAGCCATCCCCTGGAACATCGTGCTTCTCTTCGGGGGCGCCATGAGCATCGGCCTGTGCATGTGGCAGACCGGGGCGGCGAGCTGGATGGCGGTCGAATGGCTGGTGTTGTTCCGGGGGGCTCCCTGGTTCGTGTTCGTGATGGGGGTGGGGGTGTTCGTGCTGTTGATGACCAACTTCATCATGAACGTGGCGGCAATCGCGATCTGCCTGCCGGTGGCGCTGGTGATCGCCGGCTACCTGGGGGTGGCCCCCGAGGTGATCTTCTACACCTCGCTGGTGGCGGCCGGGATGCCGTTCCTGCTGCTGATCGGGGCGGCACCCAACGCCATCGCCTACGGCAGCAACCAGTTCACCTCGGGCGAGTTCTTCAAGGCCGGCGTTCCGGCCAGCCTGCTGCTGCTGGTGGTGCTGGGGCTGTTCGTCTGGCTGGTCTGGCCGCTGATGGGGATGCCGGTGCTCCTCCAGTAGGTGCCTACGGCGCCCGTAGCTCCGCGAGCCTCCTCTGGGCTGCCTCGCGCACCCCGCGGGCACCGTGGCTGCTCGCGATCTCCTCGAGCGCCTTCTGGTCCGTCAGTTTCCGGATCGCCACATACGGAACCACCAACGACCCCTCCGTCCGAGCGAGCTGCGCCAACAGCTCCTGGTCGCTCGTCTTCTGGATGATCAGTTCCTGCACGTACTCCTCGGGTCGCCTCCGAGCCACTTCCGCCAGGATCGCCTCGTCCTCGAGCTTGTCGATGGCGGCCTTGTACACCCAATCGACCGGGTCGTGCACCGCGATCTCGCCCAGCAGCTTCTGGTCCTCCAGCCTCGCCGTAGCCGAGGCCCGTACCTCGTAGCTCCGGCTCGATCGCGCCAGCCGGGCCAGGATCCTCTGGTCCGTGATCCGGAACGCCGCTTCCCGCCGGATCTCGTCGTCCTTGTCGTGCTCGGCCACCCACAGCAGCAGCGACGTGTCCACCGGCCTGCCCTCCAGGTTCTCCAGGGCGTGCCGCCGTACCGAGGCGACCCGGCTTCCCCGCAGCAGGCGCTCCAGGGCACTCTGGTCGCTCACCCGAGCCGCCGCCGCCGAGCGAATCCGCTCGTCCTCGTCCTTCTCGGCAATCCGGATCAGCACCGGCTGCCAATCGTCCGCGTAGTCACCGAGACGCCAGACTGCGCGGTCACGGACCTCCCGGTCCTCGTCCTTCTCGGCCATCTCCGCCAAGCGCGCGGGGTCCATCAGCTTGGCCACCGCCCTCCGCCGGTCCTCGACGTCGCGGCTTCTCGACATCTGCAGCAGCTTGGCCGCGCCCTCCCCGCTCCAGGGCACGACCCAGCTCAGCAGCACCTCCTCCGCCGACTTGCGCACCATCGGGT
>CAZNNH010000131.1:0-17537 GCA_964574335.1 uncultured Acidobacteriota bacterium
CTGGTCCTCTTCTCGTTGTCGGCCACCCAGGCGGCGGCTCAGCCCGACACCAAAGGCGCCCCGGCCAGCGCCGCCGTCGACGAGCTGAGGGCCGAGCTTCAGGCGCTGCGGGAGGAATACCAGGCCCGGCTGGCGGCGCTCGAGGCCCGGCTGGCCGCCCTGGAGTCGGGGGGCGGGGCGCCGACCGCGGCCGAGGCCCCGGTCACACCCGCCGCACCCGCCGCCCAGGCCGCGGTGCCCGCCGGCGCCGCCGGAGCGGGAGGGCCGAGTGGGCCACTGCCGGTCTATGGCACCGCCTCGGCGGCGATGGCGTCGAAGATCTTCAACCCGGACGTGGCCGTGATCGGCAACTTTCTGGGCGCCACCGGCCAGAACCCGGTCAGCGGACAACCCACCCTCGAGATGAGCGAGGCGGAGCTGTCGCTGCAGGCGGTGGTCGACCCCTACGCCCGGGCCGACTTCTTCCTGACCTTCGGCCCCGAAGAGGTGGGCATCGAGGAGGGTTACCTGACCTTCAACGAGCTCCCCGGAGGCCTGCTCGGCAAGGTGGGCAAGTTCAAGGCCGGCTTCGGCAAGGTCAACACCCAGCACCCCCACAGCCTGCCCTGGACCGACAAGCCGCTGGCCTTCGTGAACCTCATGGGCGGTGAGGAGGGGATCGCCCAGAGCGGCCTCGGCATCTCGAGGCTGCTCCCGAACGACTTCGCCTACGTCGAGGCCAGCGCCGAGGTGAGCTTCGGCAGCTCGGAGCCGTTCGACTCGCCACGCCGGCAGGACCTCACCTACCTCGGCCGGCTGCGCGTCTACCGCGACCTCTCCGACTCCACCAACATCGACCTGGGCGGATCGATCCTCTACGGGACCAACCCGCTGGGCACCGGCTTCCACACCCGGCTGCTGGGCGTGGACGCCACCCTGCGGTGGAAGCCGCTGCGCCGGTCCATCTACCGCTCGTTCCTGCTCCGCTCCGAGCTCTTCTTCAGCCGTCGTGACCTGGAGGCGGGCCCCGCCGAGGCCTTCGGCTTCTACGTCTCCGGCAACTACCAGCTCGCTCGGCGCCTCTTCCTCGGGGCGCGCTACGATTGGTCCGAGCGTGCCGAGGACCCGGACCAGCACGACTCCGGCGGCTCGCTGGTGCTGACGTTCTGGCCCAGCGAGTTCAGCCAGGTGCGGGGGCAGCTCCGGCACATCGAGTACGCGCAGGGCGACTCTGCCAACGAGCTGCTGTTCCAGATGCTGTTCTCGATCGGCGCCCACGGCGCCCATCCCTTCTGAGAGAGGACCCATGCGTCACTCTACCGTCCTGTCCCTCTGTGCCCTCTGCCTCGGGCTCTTGCTGGCCCCGCCCGCCACCGCCGAGCTGCGAGTGGTGACCACCACCGAAGACCTGGCGGCCCTGGCCCGCGAGGTGGGTGGGGACCAGGTCAAGGTCGAGGCGCTGGCCAAGGGCTACCAGGACCCCCACTTCGTCGAGGCCAAGCCCAGCTTCATCCTCAAGCTCCACCGGGCCGACCTGCTGGTGGTGGTGGGCCGGGAGCTGGAGGTGGGCTGGCTCCCCGCCCTGGTCGGGCAGAGCCGTAACAACGAGATCCAGCCCGGCGCCCGCGGCCACCTCGACGCCTCGCTGACCGCCCGGATCCTCGAGATCCCGCAGGGTCAGATCACCCGGGCGATGGGGGACGTCCATCCGCTGGGCAACCCGCACTACCTGCTCGATCCCGAGAACGGCCGACGGGTGGCAGAGGCGATCCGCGCCAAGCTCACCGAAATGCTGCCCGGCTCGGCCGCCTATTTCCAGGCCCGGCTTCAGGACTTCGACCGCCGGCTCGACCAGGCGGAGGCCCGCTGGGCGGCGCAGATGGCGCCCTTCCACGGACTGAAGGTGGTCACCTACCACCGCTCCTGGCCCAACTTCTGCGAGCGCTTCGGGATCGAGGTGGTCGGCTACATCGAGCCACGCCCCGGCATCCCCCCGGGCCCAGGCCACCTGCTCGAGCTGATCCAGGAGATCAAGCGCCAGGGTGTCCGGCTGCTGATCATCGAGCCGTACTTCGACCTCCGGACCCCCAACTCGGTGGCCCGGCAGACCGGGGCCGAGGTCCTGGTTCTGCTCCCGTCGGTCGGGGGGGAGCCCGACGTCTCGGACTACACCGCGCTCTTCGACCACGACCTGAAGCTGCTGACCGCGGCCATCGAGCGGTCGGCCCAGCCGCCCCGCTGAGGAGGATCCTTGGACACCACGGTCCTGCAATTCCTGGCCGCACCCTTCCTCGCCAGCCTGATCCTGGCCGGGATCCACGCCTACCTCGGCGTCCACGTGGTGGAGCGGGGCGTGATCTTCGTCGACCTCTCGCTGGCGCAGATCGCGGCGCTGGGCGCCACCACGGCGGTGCTGATCCCGTGGATCGGGCCGGACCCCCACGGCCCGGGCGTCTACTGGGTGAGCCTCTGCTTCACGTTCCTGGGCGCCGCGGTGTTCGCCACCGTGCGCAGCCGTGGAGGACGCATCCCCCAGGAGGCCATCATCGGCATCTCCTACGCGGTGGCCTCGGCGGCGACCATCCTGGTGATGAGCCATGCCACCTCGGAGAGCGAGCACCTGCGCGAGATCCTGGTCGGCAACATCCTCTCGGTCTCCTGGCCGGAGGTCTTCAAGACCGGCGCCCTGTACCTGGGGATCGGGGCCTTCCACTACGTCTACCGGCGACAGTTCCTGCGCATCTCCATGGACCCCTCGGGGGCCGAGGCCGAAGGCCAGTCGCTGCGCCTCTGGGATTTCCTGTTCTACGCGTCCTTCGGCTTCGTGGTCACGTCCTCGGTGGCGATCGCCGGCGTGCTGCTGGTCTTCTGCTACCTGATCGTCCCCTCGGTCGGGGCGATGCTGTACGCGGACCGGATCGGTCCCCGGCTGGCCATCGGCTGGACCATGGGGACCCTGGTCTCGGCGCTGGGGATCTACGTGTCGGTGCGGCTCGATTTCCCCACCGGCGCCACCATGGTGTGCACCTTCGGGGTGGTGCTGGTCGCCATGGCGCTGCTGCGGCCCCTGATCTGCAGGAGCGTCGAATGCGCCAAACGCTCTGGACGCGCTGACCCGACCTAGACCCTGCCGCGCCGCCGCACGACTGTCAGTCGGGCGGGCTCGGCCTCGATGCCCCGGATCACGTCGGTCATCAAGGGAGTCGGGGCGGTCGAGATCTTGGCCAACCAGACGGCGGATGCGCAGGCCAGCGCCGCGCACACGAAGCTCGGCCACGGGCCGCCGTGGCGAAGCAAGAAGGTCCACACCACCGACATGGTGGCCGCCAGCATAGCGAGCCCGACCGCCATCCTCGCCGCGAAGCGCTTCGTCGAGACCTCCACGCCTCCAGTCTGGGCCCTTCCCGGGTACGACACCAATACCTTCTCCCCTCGGCACCCATAGACACGCCTGATGGATCGTCTTACCCCTTGGCGACGTCCGCCGCCGGGGGGCACAGGACCTCTTCACGTGGCAGTCGCCTCACCACCACGATCGTGACGTCGTCCCGCTGCGGTCCGCCGTCCTCGAAGGAGCGCACCGCTCGATAAAGCCCGTCCACGATGCCGGCAGATGCCAGGCCCAGAGACGACCGAATGACCTCGAGCGCCCGCTGGGCGCCGAACTGATCACCCTCGGGCGCGCCCGAGTCGGTCACGCCGTCCGTCAGCAGCACCAGGGCGTCACCCGGAGCCAGCCTCGAAGCCGCGCGGGTCTCGTAGCCCGAGCCGGCGAAGAGACCCAGTGGCACGCCGGTGGCCGACAGGACGTTCCTCGTCGCGCCGCTGCGGTCCAGCAGGTAGCCGGAGGTGTGGCCGGCGCTGGAGTAGGACACAGAGCACGAGGGCAGATGAAGGCTCACCAGAAGCAGCGTCGCGAACCTGTGGTCCTCGGTGTCGGCGTGGAGCACGCGGTTGACGACCGTGAGGATCTCGCTGGGGTCGGACGTGCTCTGGGAGGTGGCGCGCAGCACGGCGCGGGTCTCCGCCATCAGCAACGCCGAATCGACACCGTGGCCGCTGACGTCCGCCACCAGGATTCCCAGGCACTCGTTCGGCAAAGGGATGAAGTCGTAGTAGTCCCCGCCGGTGACGTCGGCCACGAAGCTCGAGCCGGAGATGTCGAATCCGGGGACCGCCGGCGCGCTCGACGGCAGCAGCCGCTGCTGGACCGACCGCGCCAAGAGCAGGCTGCTCTCGCGCTCGGCTGCCCGCCGAAGCTGGGTGACGTCCTTGCCCACCGACACCACGTGGGAGATGGCCCCGCTCGGCGCCCGGATCGGTGAGATGGTCTGCTCGCAGATGGACAGCTCTCCGTTCTTCTTCCGGTTGATGAGGGTCCCGTGAAACACCTCCCCTTCGACCACCGTCCGCCAGAGGTCGGAGTAGAACTCCCTGGTATGGGCACCGGACTTGAGGAGGCTCGGGTTGCGTCCGAGCACCTCCGAACGCGAATAGCCGGTTGACGCCTCGAACGCCGGGTTGACGTACTTGATGCGGCCCCCCAGGTCGGTGACGATCACCGCGTCGGCAGTGGCCTCGATCACGTTCGAAAGAAGCTCGATCTGCTGGACCTTCAGCTTGGTAGCGGTGACGTCACGGAGCACGACCACACCACCCTCGATCCTCCCGCGAGCGTCCCGGATCGGCGCGCCGTTGATGCTGAGCCACACTCCCTTGGCCGACTCTCTGTCGAGCATGAACAGCTCGAGGTTGCTGACCGTCTCGCCCCGCAGCGCTCGTGCCAGCGGCATCTCGCTGGCCGTGCAGGGTGTAGCCATGTCGGCCTGGAGCCACCCGAGGCGGGATGCCCATTCGTCAGCGGGCGTCGCACCGATACCCTCTCCGAGCAGACGGCGGGCAGACGCGTTGCAGAGGAGGGGCTCTCCGCCGACGCCGACCACGACGACAGCTTCCGTGAGGCTGTCGATCACGTGGCGGAGCAGCACCGGCGAGTATCGTGGTCGAACCGTGTTGCCAGCCTAGGTTCGCTTTGGGGCCTTCGTCCAATTGATTGTCCGCCCTCGATCCATAGCCCAAGGGCGTTGGCGCTCGGGACAGGGTGGCTTGCCGGCGAGGCCTGGCCGACCGCTATTTGTGGAAGATGTCTCGGGCGCGCTCGGCGATGGCGACCACCGCCGGGTGCTTGAGCCGTCGCTCTACGGTGATCGCGTAGTAGCGTTCCCTGACACCCTCCAGGCGCCCGACCAGGCCCACGTGATACTGCCGTTCGATCTCCGTCTCGATGGCGGAGGGCATCACGAAAAGCCCGACACCGGCCTGGCCGAAGGCCTCGAGCCGGGCGGCGTCCTCGAAGGTGCCGACGACGCGCGGTCGGATGCCGGCCTTGTCGAACCAGAGGTCGAGCGACAGGCAGAGGGCCGAGTCTCGCCTCGGCATCAGGAAGGGTGCGCCATCCAGGGACGCCGGAAACCGCCGGCGATGCTTGGCGGCAAGCCTGGTCGCGCCGAAGACCGAGAGGCCCGACTCGCCAAGCGGATGGTTGAAGGCCAGCACCTTCACCGCCGGCGGCGCGGGGGCGTCTGCCAGCACGACGTCCAGTGAGAAGATGGCGAGCTCGGCCATCAGCCGGTCGGGCGTGTCCGAGAGACAGTCGAGGCGTACGGGCGGGTCGACGCGAAGCGCCGGCTCGATCATCTGGTAGGCGATCAGGCTGGGCACGACTTTGGCGATGCCCACGGCCAGCCGGGGCGGGCGGCCCGCCGGCCGGCCCTTGACGCTCTCGACGAGCTCGCTCCCGAGGCTGAAGATCTCGTCGGCATAGCGATAGACGCGACGGCCGACCTCGGTCAACACGACGTTGCGGCCAGAGCGAGCGAGCAGCTTCTCGCCCAGGGTCGCCTCCAGGTCGCGAATCTGGGTGCTCACGGTGGGCTGCGAGACGTGCAGCTTCTCGCTGGCCCGGGTCACGCCCCCTTCCCGTACGACGGTCCAAAATTGATGGAGATGGTGGTAGTTGAAGGACTCCACTGGTGTATTGTACCCGTCCCTCGCCCTATGGTTTCCGCGAGATTCATTTCCCGGTCCGGGAGGTCTCGGCTCGTCGCTCCGGCGTGCCAAGCCGACTCCCTATGGATCACCGGGTAAGTATGAATTGGTGCTCTCCCCGCGGGCCGTCTAGAGTCTCGGTAGGGGGCGATGGCAAGAGGCCATCGGTGGGGACGCTGAAGATCGAAGTGATCGCGACTGGTTTGGAGGTTGGTGACGATCTGCGAGTGGGCGTGGAACGGCGCCTCTTGTACGCCCTCAGTCGCTTCGGCGCCGGCGTCGAGCGCGTGGTGGTCCGGCTGTCGGACGTGCCGAACCCGCTCGGCGGCTTCGACCGGCGGTGCTGCATGCGGGCATGGCTCAGGGGGGACGAGATCGTCCGGGTGGAGACCCGCGACGGGCCGGCGGCTCTCGATCGTGCCGCGGGAAGGCTCGCCAGCCGCGTGGAGTGGGCGCTCGTGAACGGACGGGCAGAGACCGGCGCCACGGCTCCTCGGCCGTGGATGGAACCGGCCCGCTCCCGGCCGCGCAAGGCGGTCCGGACCCGGCTCGTCCCAGGCGTCCTCCCTGCCTCACGGAAGAAACCGTGAAAGCCGAGGGCCAGACCCGGGAGGCGGCGTGATGCCGCCGGAGCCCGTTCGATGCAGGGAGCTGGCGAGACTCTCATGCCAGGCTGCGTCCGTCGCCCTCTCGGAGTAGCCGAAGAGAGCCTGCAGTCCTTCGCGCCGATCGACTCAACGCTGGTACGCGGAGAGCACCTCGCAAACGGCCAAGCGTTCGGCGGCACGCATCTGTTGCATGGCCGACAGGCTGCTGATGACGCCATCGAGGACGGCCTCCCTGGCCTGGTAGGCGGCCAGGTACTCCGGCGAGGGCGCGGCCCTGGCCAGGGCCTGGAGCCCAACGGCCGTGTCGGCGTATAGCGCGGCCCGGACCCGCTTCAGAGAGCGGATCTCGGCGGAGGTGGCATGCTCGGTCTTGGGCTGCCGAGCGGCGAGGCTTTCGATGTCCCTCGCGTGGGCTTCGTATACCCGACCGAAGTGACCCGCCTGGTACTCGCCGTAGATGCTCTTCAGCTTGGCGGCCAGGCTGATCGCAGCGGCCGTCGCGACCTCTCGGGGGGCAGGCGGCATGTAGCTGTCCGTGCTCCCGTCCAGCACCGCATCTTCGCAGCTCAGGGGCAGGCTGCACACCTCCAGGCATGCTTCGCACAGGCCGAAAGCCGGCCCCGTCTGCGTATCTGCGTCTTGGGCGGCCAGGGCCGCGCACATCACCGTCGCGCACAAGGCCAGACCGCCGGTCTCGATCCGATGTCTCATGGAAACCTCTCGCTCCCAAGACATAGCCTGCGCTCCGAGTCGGCGGTCGTCCAATTCATTGACGGCCGCCCACCCATAGGTGAAGACACCGGTCGTCCTAGAGCGCCCCTTGGAGGCGAGGCGTCGTTGCTCGACAATGGCGGCATGAAGCTCCCCCTCTACCAGGTCGATGCCTTCACCAGCCGTGTCTTCGCCGGGAACCCGGCGGCGGTCTGCCCGCTCCGAGGGTGGCTGGAGGACACCACGCTGCAGGCGATCGCCGCCGAGAACAACCTCTCCGAGACCGCCTTCTTCGTGGGCGGTGGCGGCAAGTACGCCCTGCGCTGGTTCACGCCGAGCGCGGAGGTGGACCTGTGCGGCCACGCCACCCTGGCCACCGCCCACGTGATCCTGCGTCACCTCGAGCCGGGCCTCCCGGAGCTGCGCTTCTCGTCCCAGAGCGGGCCGCTCTTGGTGCGCCCCGACGGCGACCGGCTCTGCCTCGACTTCCCCACCCGAGCCCCCGAGCGCTGCAAGTGGGTCCCGGGGCTCGCGGAGGCCCTGGGCAAAGAGCCGCTCGAGACCTGGGCCTCCCGCGACGTGATGGTGGTGCTGGGCTCCGAGTCCGAGGTGCGCGCGTTGAGGCCGGACATGGCCCGGCTCTCGGCCCTCGATCGCTTCGGCTTCGCCGTCACTGCGCCCGGCGACACGGTCGACTTCGTCTCCCGCTTCTTCGCCCCCAACCTGGGGGTCCCCGAGGATCCGGTCACCGGCTCCGCCCACTGCACGCTGATCCCCTACTGGGCCGAGCGTCTGGGCAAGACCCGCCTGCAGGCCCGGCAGGTCTCGCCGCGGGGCGGCGAGCTGTTCTGCGAGCTACGCGGCCCGCGGGTCTCGATCGCGGGCCATGCGGTCACCTACCTGGAGGGGACGATCGAGATCGGCTGACCGGCGGGGCGCCCGGGCGTCTAGCCGTTGACGTGGACCACCTTGGCGGGCGGAAAGCCGTTGAAGTAGGTGGACGAGGCGTTCGAGTAGGCGCCGATGTCCTCCGAGTAGACGAGGTCGTCGATCTCGAGCTCGGGCAGCTCCTCCGCCTGGGAGATGGTGTCGAGGCCGTCGCAGGTCTGGCCGAAGACCGCCGAGATCTCGGTGGGCCCCTTCTTGAAGGCCTTCAGGTGGTACTGGCAGTGGTCGAAGATGATCCCGGAGTAGGTGTGGTAGACCGAGTCGTCGATGTAGTAGGAGGGCTTCCCGTCCCGGATCGCCTTGCCGATGACGCGGGCGATCGCGGTGGCCGCCGTCGCCACCAGATAGCGCCCCGGCTCGGCCAGGATCTCCAGCTCCTTCGGAAACAGACGGCGGATCTCGGCGTTGATCTTGCGGGCCAGCTCGCCGAAGGGCTTGACGTGGCGGTCGTAGCGCACCGGGAAGCCCCCGCCGATATCGAGGATCGGGATCCGATGGCCCCGGCTCTCGGCCTCCCGCATCACGGCGGCGGCCATGTTGAGGGCCTGGACGAAGTTCTCGAAGTTGGTGCACTGGCTGCCGACGTGGAAGCTGACCCCCTCGACCACCAGCCCCATGTGGAAGGCCGCCAGGATCAGGTCCACGGCCTCGCCGGGATCGCAGCCGAACTTCGACGACAGCTCCACCATCGAGCCGGTGTTGGGGACCCGGAGCCGCAGCACCAGGCCGGCGTGGGGCGCGTGCTCACGGATCTTCAACAGCTCGGCCCGGTTGTCGTAGGTGACCAGCGGCCGGTACTGGTCCAGGACCTTCAGCGTCTCCTTGGGCTTGACCGGGTTGGCGTAGACGATCTTGTCCCAGACGAAGCCCTCCCGGGCCTTCGGGTCCAGGTCCCGGACGTTCTCGTAGACCAGCATGAACTCCGGCAGCGAGGCGACGTCGAAGCTGGCGCCGGCCCGGTAGAGGGTCCTGACGATCTCGGGGGCCGGGTTGGCCTTGACGGCATAGTAGGCCTGCACCTTGGGCAGGTGGCGACGGAAGCTCGCGTAGTTGCGGCGAAGGACCTCGTGATCGATGACCACCAGCGGGGTGCCGTGCCGCCGGGCCAGACGTTGGAGCTCGCGCGCGTTCATGGATGGACCCCGGCTCAGTCGAAGCGCGGCGTCGAGCCGTCGAGCATCTTGCCCTTGTTGTGCTTGAAGTACTCCCGCGTGAGGGCCTTCACCATCGCCCCACGATGGTCGTAGAGGCGGCGCTGCGGGCGCGGCTGGTGCTTGGCCAGGGCGTAGTGGACGAGGATCGGCATGGCGATGGTGGTGTCGGTGTAGCACACGATGGCGTCGGGAAGGCGGTCGGGGTCCACCTTGCCCCAGCTCACCGCCTCGCTCGGCGTGGCCCCGCTCAGCCCGCCGGTATCGGGACGGGCGTCGGTCACCTGCAGGAAGTAGTCCTGGCCGTACTCCTTGATCCTCAGGACCTCCTGGATCTGGGGCTCGGTCTGGAGCATGAAGTTCTTGGGGCTGCCACCGCCCCACAGCACCACCCCGCTCTTGCCCTTCGCCCGCTTCGCCGCCAGGACGAAGGCGGTGGTCTCGTTGACGTCGATCGAGGGGTTGATCCGGAGGCGGTTCCCGCGCAGCTCGACCCCGGCCACGTTCATGCCGATGGTCGAGTCCCCGGGCGAGGAGGTGTAGCAGGGAACGCCGGCCCGATACGCCGCTGCCAGCACCGAGACATTCTTGAGGCCGGCCTTCCGCTCCCCCTCGGCGGCGTACCGGCCCAGCAGGTAGTGGAGCTCGGCGGTGCCCATCTCCTTCTGGAACTCGGGCCGGACCAGGATCGAACGCAGGATCTCGTCGGTGGCCATCAGGCAGTCGCTGTAGCCCATCAGCACGTCGTAGACGCGGACGATGTCGTTGTCACGGAGCACCGTATCGTCCATCTTGAAGCTGCCGGCGCGGACCGGGTAGTCGAGGGCGAAGTGGAGGTCGTGGTAGAGGATGGCGCCGGTGGACACGATCCAGTCGACGAAGCCGGCGCGGATCAGCGGGACCATCGCCGAGGCGCCCAGGCCGGCCGGGGTGAGGGCCCCGGAAAAGCTCATGCCGATGGTGACGTCGGGCTCGAGCATCCGCTCCACGAAGAGCTGGCAGCTCTCCCGCAGGCGCGCCGAGTTGTAGGCGAGGAAGGTGTCGTCGACGATCTGGGTGAGCTTCTCCTTCCCGGTGAGGTTCTTGGGAAGGATCCGCCGCCCCGAGAGGAGCTTGGCGCGGTGCGGGAGCTTCTTCTGCCGGAGCCAGTCGGGCACCTCCGACAGATCCTCCCGGTAGCGGCGGCGTGACGTCTTCTTCGGCTTGGCCATGTCCCATCCTTCGCCCGCAAGGCGCGGGCCGTTTGCCTGGAACCGCGATTCTAGCCCAGCCGGACCCGCTGGGAGAGGTAGGATCCTCTGCCATGCCCGATCGCGGCCCGTCCCGAGCCACCGCCCTGGGGATCCTGGCGATCCTGCTGTGGAGCTCCTCGGTCGCCTTCATCCGGACCCTCTCCGAGAAGCTGGGGCCGGTCAGCACCATCGCCTGGGCCTATCTGCTCGGTGGGCTGGTCTCGGTGGCGGCGGCGGCGCTCGTGCCGGGTGGCCTGTCTCGCTTCCGCAAGCTGCCCCGAAGCTACCTGTGGGGATGCGGGAGCCTGTTCGTCGTCTACACCACCTGCTACTGCCTGGCCGTGGGGCTGGCGGCGAGCCGCCTGCAGGTCCTCGCGGTCGGCCTCGTCAACTACCTGTGGCCGAGCCTGACGCTGGTGCTGGGGGTCCCGCTGCTGGGTCACCGGGCGCGGTGGTTCCTCCTGCCCGGCATGCTGATCGCGTCCGCCGGAATGGTGCTGGCAACCGTGCCGAGGGGTGCCCTCTCGCTGCCGGTCCTCTGGGCCAACGTCGTGGAGAACGCCTGGCCCTATGCCCTGGCCCTGGCCGGGGCCGTGGCCTGGGCCTTCTACTCCAACCTGGCCCGGCGCCTGGGAGCGGAGGGCAACGGCGTTCCGCTGTTCATCCTGGCCTCGGGGCTGCTGATCCTGCCGCTCCGCTTCTTCCTCCCGGGGCCCGGCCGGTGGGACGCGCGGGTGGTCGGCGAGCTCCTGTACCTGGTCTTCTTCGTCACCCTGGCCGCCTACGTCTTCTGGGACCATGCGATGCGCAAGGGGAACATCGTGCTGGTGGCGGCCCTCTCCTACTTCACGCCTCTGCTGTCGACGGCGTTCTCGGCCGCCTACCTGGGCGTCGCCCCCGGCCCCTTCGTCTGGGTCGCCTGCGGCCTGCTGGTGGTGGGCGCCGGGCTTTGTCGGCTCGCGGTGAGGGAGGGGTCAACGTAGAATCAGGCCTACCTCCCATGCCTGCTGCGGTGTGCCCCGGTTGTCAGCGCCTGAACCCCGACCACTTCGAGGCCTGCTACTCCTGCGGTCGGTCGCTCAGCCAGCTGAGCCCGGGATCGACGATCGCCGCCCGCTACGAGGTGGTGGGCCTGCTCGGCAAGGGGGGGATGGGCCTGGTCTACAAGGCGATCGACACCGTTCTCGACGAGACGGTGGCGATCAAGGTGCTGCGCCCGGACCTCTGCTCGAACACCGAGATGGTCCGGCGCTTCCGCTCCGAGATCAAGCTGGCCCGCCGGGTGTCCCACCCCAACGTGGCCCGCATCCACGACTACGGCGAGGACGCGGGGCTGGTCTACATCTCGATGGCGCTGTTGGAGGGCGTCGACCTCAAGCGGCTGCTGGCCGACCACCCGGACGGCCTGCCGCCCGAGCAGGCCCTCGACGCAGTGCTGCAGGCCGCCGCCGGGCTGAGGGCCATCCACGACGTCGGCATCATCCACCGGGACCTCAAGACCCCCAACCTCATTCGGGACCCTTCGGGGGTGGTCCGGTTGATGGACTTCGGGATCGCCAAGGAAGCCATGAGCCGCCAGCGGGGGCTCACGGCCACCGGCGAGGTGATGGGTAGCCCGCACTACATGAGCCCCGAGCAGTGCCAGGGCAAGCCCCTCGACATCCGCAGCGACCTCTACGCGCTGGGCATCGTGGCCTGGGAGCTCTTCACAGGCGAGCTCCCCTTCCAGGGCAAGACGCTGGTGGCGACGGTGTTCATGCAGATCCGCGACGAGCCGCCGTTCGGCAGCCCGAGCGGCTCCCGGATTCCTCCGAAGGTGGTTCCGGTCCTGAGGAAGGCCCTGGCCAAGGCCCCGGAGGACCGCTTCGTCTCGTGTGGGGAGATGATCGAGGCCCTGCGTGAGGCTCGCGGCCGACCCGCAGCCGACCCGGGTCAGGGACCCGAGGTGCCCCCGCCCGAGGCGTCTCCCGAGGTCGATCCGACCGGTCCGCTGTCCACCTCGGAGGAGCGCCGGGCCCACGGACGGCTGCCCATCCCGCTCGACGTGATGCTCCGTCGCCTCGACGCCGTGGGGGAGGTGATCGAGGAGGAGCGGACGGTGGCCGAGAACATCAGCCGGAAAGGGATCCGCGTGGTGACCTCGATGACCTCGGCCGGAGTGGGCGACACGGTGGAGGTGGAGGAGCTGGGCGGCGACTTCAAGAGCCGCGCCGTGGTCCGCTACGCACAGCGCTCCGTCCAGGTCGTCCGCCTCGGCCTCGAGCTCACGGAGAGAAACGCCCCGGACCGCCTGGTCCCCGACGACGAGCTGTCCACGGGCCGGCGGGGCCGGATCCCGACGGGGTCGAGGCGTCCCTGACGCCCGCCGCCAACGTGAACCAGATCACACTCGCGGTGAGGCTCCTGGAATAGGCTGTTCTCATGCCGGTGCCTCATTCGCGGCCCTGCCCGATGTCCCGGGAGGTCATGCCGGCCCTCCGGTCCCCCGCCCAGCCATCTCGCCTGACGGTGTTGGTGGCCGGCGTCGACAAGGACGAACGTCCCTCGATCGAGGCCGCCGTGAGGCGGGCGCTCGCCGCTCGTGACCCCAGCGAGCCGTGGTCGGTCTCGCTCGTCCGTCTCGGATCGATGTGGTCGGTCACGCTGAGCGGTCCCGGCGAGCGCTTCCGCAGCGTGTCCTTCACGACCGAGAGCCACCGGCTGGCCGAGGCGATCCAGGAGGCGACCCGGGACGAGGAGGCCAGCTCCGCCGAGACGGACGACCCGGCGGCCTGGCCGGCGGGAGAGTCGATCCAGGAGCGCATCCTCTGCGCGCGCTGCCAGAAGCCGATCCTGGTCTGCTACGAGGGACAGCCCGACGAGCCGAAGCAGACCGCGCCCCTGGCCTGCCCTCACTGCTGGATGATCAACCAGGTCGAGATCGGATCCTGGGCGGCGGCCGGCGGGGACTACCGGGCGGAGAAGGGCTAGACGAACCCTCCGGCGTCACCCGCCGCTCCCGTTGCTCCGTCCCGGTGCCTGGCCTAGGATCCCCCTCATGCTGATCCCTCTGGTCTTGGCCGTGGTGGCCGGCCAGGCGGCGCCCGACACCAGCCGCGAGGTCGTCCTGGACCTGGCCCGCCTGAAGCCCGGCTTCGTCTACCGTCTCGAGGTCCCCGCCATCGGACAGACGTGCGTGTACTTCGGCAACTACCTGCCCCACGGCCTGTACAGCGAGAGCGCTAGCCAGAGCTCTCGGGCACGTAGGCGCGAGTACTCGCTCGAGAAGACGCGGGGCTGCGAGGCCGCCGCCCAGGCGGTGGACGCGCTGTTCTCCGCGCAGGAAGAGGAGGATCTCGTCCCCCTGCTCAGGGACGGCGGCCTGGTCGACCAGGCCCTGGCGGAGACGAGGTGCTCGAGCCTCACGGCCCTGAGACGCCTGAGAGAGAGGACTCGCTGGCGGGCACGCTGCACGGCGGGCCTGGGCCCGCAGGCCGCCGTCCAGGTCAACCTGAAACGGCACGCCCCGGAGGAAGGAGAAACCGACCCGCGGGTGTCGAAGATACCTCAGGGACGGGTGATCCGGAGCTGGAGCATCATCATCGAGGTGTCACCACCGCCGTCGGGCCCGAGCGAGTCCTTCTCGGACCTGGTGGTCCGGGTGAAGGAGGCCCCAGCCGCCGCGCAGGCGTCCGCCGTCAGCGCCTTCTCCCAGAGGATCCACCAGATCGCCTCCACCGATCGGTCGGCCATCGAATCGGCCGCCAAGGGAGCGGTGTGGCTGCTCGACTCGCCCGACCTGGGCGTCCGGGACGCCGCGCTGGCAGCGCTGCGGGCGCTGGGTCCCCCGGCGGAGCCGGTCCAGGAAGCGCTGTTGAGCATGGTGCGCGACACCGCCCCGGCTCCAGCCCTGGACCGCGCCTCGGTCGACCACCAACGGGCCGCCGCGCTGGAGCTGCTTGCCGACCTCCAACCGACCGAAGACCAGGTCCTGTTCCAGGCGGCAACGTACCTCAAGGACGCCTCCACGCAGGTGCGGCTCGCCGCGGTGCGGGCGCTCGGCCGGCTCGCCACTCACCCGACGGTCTGGCGTTTGGCCCTCGAGACGGCCACCCACGACGACGACTCCGCGGTGCGTGAGGCCGCCCGCCAGGCCGTCGCCACCATCGAGGCGACCCGACTGGTGAGCGTGGAGGTAGAGCGCGCCGCCTACCGTCAGCGGCTGGCGACGGTCCTGCTGCGCGCCGACTTCGAGCAACTGGAGAAGGAGGCTGCGCAGCTCCGCGACAGAAAGACCCGTCTCAGCTCAGGAGCCAGCAAGCTGTGGGCCTTCTACGACGCCCTCAACCCGCGGGCGGACCACGTCCGCCCCGAGCTTCGCGAGCGCTTCGCGGCCCTTCTCTGGCGCTGGTCGCAGGAGCGGCCCAACTCGATCACGCCACGCATCCCCTTGATCGCGGCCCTGGCCCAACCCGCCGAGAAGCCCCGCTCCAGAGTCCCTGGGGAGGTCGTCCGGAAGACCCCGGCCGAGGACGCCTCGGGCCGCCTCGAGGCGGCCTGGGCCCGGGGCGAGGAGGCCTTGAAGCTCCCGGACCTCGGCGACCCGGGTCTCTACAACGTGCTGCTCCAGGTCGCCCTGGCCCGGGGCCAGGGTCCCGAGGTCTGGGAGCCGCTGCTTCGGCGGTGCCGGGAGCTCGATCCCGGGTTCCTGCGTCCCTACCTGGAGGTGGCGGGCTCCCTCATGCCCGGCCCGGGTGGCTCGACCGAAACCCTGGAGCGGTTCGCTTCGGAGGCAGCGGCCCGTATCTCCGATGCTCTCGGAGACGGCCTCTACGCCCGCATCGCCGGAGAGGTGCTCATCGTCCGCCGGGACCCGCTGCGCCCACTGGACCGCCGGGCCTTCGACTGGGAGCGCATCAAGCGAGGTTTCGCGGATCTCGACGAGCGGTTCCCCCGCTCGAGCTTCAACACCAACCTGTTCGCCCGCCTGGCGGTGCTCTATGGCGACGCGGAGACGGTGGCGGCGCTGTTCGAACGGCTCGGCAACCACTGGTGCTCGGACAGCGAGGCGCTGTGGAACCGTGAGGGATACCTGCAGTCCAGGGCCCGATACTCGCAAGCGGGCCCAGGACCCATCACCGTCCACTTGCCCGAAGCGGACGGATCCGCTCCGAGCCATCCTGAGGTCCGTTTCGCCACTGAAGGTACCCTTGAAGAGGTCCGAGCCGCGGCCCTGGCCGCCTCGTTCGGAGAGGGGCCTTCTCTCGCCGAGCTGCGTGCCGCCTGCGATCGGGGAGAGATGTCCGTCTGCACGTCGCTCGGCCTGAGGTACGGCTCCGGCAAGGGGGTCGAGGCCGACCGGGCGGAGGCCACCCGCCTGTACCAGCGGGCCTGTGACGGGGGCCATGCACCGGCCTGCTTCAACCTCGCCGTGATGCTGCGCCAAGGGGTCGGAGCCTCCCGCGATGAGGGCCGGGCCGCCCCGCTCTTCGAGAGGGCCTGCGCCGGGGACTTCGGCTCGGCCTGCTTCGCGGCCGGCGTGCTATACGAGAAGGGCACGGTGCCCGGCGACGAGGCCAAGGCCGCGGCTCGCTTCGACGCGGCGTGTCGTCTCGGGGATCCGGAGGGCTGCTATCGCCTGGGCCTCTCCCAGGTGCGCGCCGTCTTCCGCCTCACCGAGAGCCCGGAAGCCGTCGCCTCGTTCGACAAGGCCTGCCGTGGAGGCTTCCTCCGAGGATGCCTCGGCGACGACGAACCACCGCCCATGGGCGCGTTCGGCCGCAACTACGAGGTGGCCCGCATCCGCGCCACCGTGGCGGGGTTCCTCGAGGCCGGCCTGTTCCGCGACTTGGAGGCCCGCATCGGGCGGATCCGAGACGAGCAGCGCCGGCTCAGCAACGGTCTACCCGCCCTGTGCTTCTACTACGAGGCCCTGTTCCCGGCGCCGGTCGTCGGCCGCGACCTGCCGGACGGCTCGGCCCTCGACCGCTGGGCCGGGGTCGATCCGGGCTCCTATGCCCTGAAGATGGGGCAGCTCTATCGGGAGATCCTCCGGGCGTTTGACACCCACAAGGACCACCGTCGGCCGATCGGGCCAGGCTCGTTCGCGGCGCACGTCGAAGACGCCTGGCGGATCGCGTCCGAGGCCGAGCGGCTCGGGACCGCCGACGCCGACCTCTACAACCGGTTCCTGGTCCTGTGCATCTATCTCGGCAAGCCATGGCGCGAGGTGGAGGCCTATCTGGATCGCGGCCTGGCGATCGATCCTGCCTACGAGCCTCTCTTCCTTGACGCCGCCCAGTACCTGCTCCCCCGGTGGCACGGCTCACCGGAGGAGTTCCACCGCTTTGCGCAGCAGGCGGTGGAGCGGACCCGGAGCCGGCTGGGCACCAGCGTCTACGCGCGCCTCGCCATGCTGGTGGCGGTGGCCGAAGGGGAGGGCATTCGCGAGATGTACCCCTTCGACTGGCCACAGCTCAAGCAGGCCTTCTCGGATCTCCGCAGCCGCTACCCGCACAGCGACGAGATCCTCCGGGCCTACGCGTGGTTCGTCTGGCTCTACCGCGACACCGAGGCGGCGCCGGACGCCCTCGAAGGGCTCCGCTGGTTCGACGAGCGCGAGGAGCAGCGTGACGCTGAATGCCATCGGATAGACGACACCTGCCTCGAGGACGGGACGGCGTCGGGTCTCACGGCTGGTGCTGTCCTCGCGCGCTGGCCGTGCCGGAGCCGTATCCTCCACAACGAGGGCGCGGAGAGCACTCCCTGGGGGGGAGACCGCCCCTGGATGACGGTGGAGACGATCGATCGGGTGAGGGCCTGGCTGGAGCAGCCGCTCCGTCAGAGCTCCGGCCCGAGCTGAGACATTCCCCTACCGCGCC
>CAZNNH010000132.1:0-17424 GCA_964574335.1 uncultured Acidobacteriota bacterium
GCGGGTCGTGTCCGGGGGATCGGGGGGCGGGAGCCCCCCGCTTGATAGCGGCGCCCGAATTCACTTCGGGCGCCGCGTAAAGAGGTGTCCCATGCTGCGAGTCTCACACGCCATGCTGTGGGTCGTCGCCCTGGGGGCGCTGGTCGCCTCCTGCGGCGGTGCCCCCGAAGCACAGTCGCCACCTCCAGCGTCACAGGAGCCGGATCAGGCCGCCGCCGCTCCCACCCCGACGCCGCAAGCCCGCCTCACGCTGGGCGTGGTGGCCCGGCCCTTGCGAGGCACCGTGTCCGCGGCCGATCTGACGGCGCTGGGTCTGCCCAACGACGACGGCCTCTACGTGGCCCACGTCCACCAGGGAGGCCCGGGCATGGAAGCCGGGCTCGAGGCGGGAGACATCCTGCTGAGCCTGGCGGGTCGGCGCCTGAGCTCGCTGCCGGACTTCGACGCGGCGCTCGCCGGTCACGCTGAGGGCGATGGCATGGTGGCCGAGCTGTGGCGGAGCCGGGCCCGCCTCGAGACCACGATCCGGCCGAGAGCCAGCACGTCCGTCTTCCAGCGCGCCTGCGAGCTGGGCGACGCGGAGGGCTGCTACAGCATGGGGACCCTGCTCGCCCAGCACCAGGAGGTCGGCCAGAACCGGGCCTGGGCTCTCGAGTTCATCAAGAAGGGGTGCGATCGGGGATCGCCCGACGCGTGCCTGCGACTGGCCCACGCCCTCGAGGAGGGCGGCCTGGGCATGCCGGCCAACCCCCTGCGGGCGGCAGGGCTGTACGAGAAGGTCTGCCAGCAGGAGGTGCCGGACGCGTGTGTGGCGCTGGCCCGCATCTATGCCCAGCCCGGTGGCGCCATGGAAAGCCAGGAGCGTGCCGCCACCCTCTACCAGCGCGCCTGTGGCTGGAGGCACGCCGAGGCCTGCCACGAGATCGCGCAGCGTTATGAGCTCGGTAACGGCGTCCCCCAGGACGCCCAGCGGGCACTCTCCCTGCACCGGGTCGCCTGCGACCTCGGCAGCCAGGCCTCCTGCGCGAGCCTGGGCCAGGCTTCCCGCTGAGCCGAGCGCTGCAGCATCAGGCCTTGGGGAAGACCACCCGCGTCTTCCGCACCTCGAGCCGTTCGAAGACCCCGGCCTTGACGTACGGGTCGGACTCGGCCAGCGCCCGGGCGGCCTCGAGGTCGTCGGCCTCGAAGACCACCACGCTGCCCCGCGGCTCGCCGCCCTCGTCCAGGAGCGGGCCGGCGAACCGGATCCGACCCGCGGCATCGAGGGCCTCGATCCTCTCGAGATGCTCGGGCCGCGCCTTCTTTCGCTGCTCCGAGGCGGCGGCGCCGTCGTGGCCGATGTAGACGAAGGTGGGCATGGCCAGACCTCCCCGGCCGGCCCCGTCCGATCCTCGGGCGGGCCAGCCCTCGGCCGATTCTACCGGAGGCCGCCCCGGCGTCCTCCTTCGCCCCGCCCACGTTGACAGTCACGAAACGTACGCCGTAACCTGTTCTGTAGCAGCGACACATGCTCAAGTCCGAGGTGGGGATACCCTCCCCTGAATTCCCGCGCCAGCGCATCGACCTGGCCGCCGAGGCGCGGCGGGCCCGCCACCGGCTCTACCCGATGACGGCGGTCTACTCGACCTACGCCCTGATCGTGCTGGTCCTGGGCCTGAGGTCCGAACCGTTCCGGTCGGTGGCCTTCTTTCTGGTGGGCTGGCTGCTGTGGACGCTGGTCGAGTACCTCGCCCACCGCTACGTGCTGCACTGGCGCTTCCCGGACGGCCCGGGCCTGAAGCACTGGCTCCACTGGGCGTTCGACAGCTACCACGGCGAGCATCACGCGCGCCCATGGGACGGCAACCACATCAACGGGTCGCTGCGTGACACCGGTCTTCTGGCGCTCGCCGGCGCGGCGCTCTGCTGGTTTCTGGCGCCGCCCCACACCCTGCCGGTCCTGTGGGCGGGTGTGGTCCAGGCCTACGTGGTCGAAGAGTGGGTGCACCAATCCACCCACTTCCCCTCGGTCTACCGTCTGAAGGGACGCTACTTCCGTTACATCAACCGTCACCACACCTACCATCACAGTCCACGAGGCGCCGAGGTGGCTTTCGGCCTCTCGAGCGGCTTGTGGGACGTCGTGCTCGGGACCCGGATACCGGAGGCGGACCGGCAGCGGCTCTCCGGAAGGCGGCCGCCGGCCGCAGCCCCCTGCATGGACCCGAACACCACCCAAGCCACGATCTGCGAGGAGACCCGATGAGGCTCAACCCCATGCCGTTCGCGCTGGCCGTCGGCCTGACGATGCTGGTGAGCGCCGCGCCCGCCTCCGCCGAGGAAGACGGGGCCGCCCTCTACCGGAGCAAGTGCTCGCTCTGCCACGGCAAGGACGGACAACCCAAGCCCAGCTTCGCCAAGAAGGGGGTGCGGAACCACCGGGACCCCGAGTGGCAGAAGAAGACCACCGACGAGCAGATCCGCAAGGCCATCCTCGAGGGGCGCAAGGGGACGCTGATGCGCTCCTACGAGAAGGAGCTGACCCCGGAGCAGATCGACGCCCTGATCAAGCACATCCGCAGCCTGGTCCCGAAGTCGTAGCGAACTCGGGCCAAGGCACGCGGATCGCCTGCCCGCTCCGGGACCATCGAGAGATGAGACGGACCACCGTCTCGGTGCTGCTCGCGGCGGCGCTGCTCCCTAGGGTGGCGCTCGGCCAGGGACCTCCCGCGGGCTGGTGGCAATGGCGGGGGCCGCTCGGGACCGGCGTCAGCCCGGACGGAGACCCGCCCGTCCGCTGGAGCGAGACGAGCGGCGTCCGATTCAAGGCCCCGATCGAGGGTGACGGGTTGGCCTCGCCGGTGGTCTTCGAGGACCGGATCTTCGTCCTGTCGTCGCGCGCCGTCGACGAGGAGACCTACGCCGAGCACAAGCGGCTCGGGAGGGAGCGGGGACAACGGACCTGGCCTCCGAGGGTCGATCCCGTCGAGGAGCGGTTCCTGGTCACAGCCTTCTCCCGCCGCGACGGCTCGGTGGTCTGGCAGCGCACGGCGTGCCGCCGCGTCCCTCACGAGAGCCACTACATCGACGCCTCCTGGGCCAACGCTTCGCCCCTGACGGACGGCGAACGGGTCTACGCCCACTTCGGATCCAACGGGACCTTCGCGTTCGGCATCGACGGGGAGCCGCTGTGGCAGGTCGACCTGGGCGACATGATCACCCGGAGCGGCTTCGGGGAGGGGAGCTCGCCCGTGCTCTTCGGCGACGCCCTGATCATCAATTGGGACCATGAGGGCGACTCCTTCATCGTGGCCCTCGACAAGCGCACCGGGAGGGAGCTGTGGCGGACCCCGCGGCCGGGAGAGGCGACGTCGTGGTCGACGCCGCTCGTGCTCGAGCACGAGGGGCGAGCCCAGGTCATCGTCGCTGCCACCGGCCGGAGCCGCGGCTACGACCCGGGCACCGGCCGTGAGCTGTGGAGCCTGGCCGGGCTGGGTGACAACGTCATCCCCACCCCGACCTTCCTCTCTGGCGTGGTCTACCTGACCAGCGGCAGGCGCGACAGCAACCGCCTCCAGGCCCTCGACATCGCTCGGGCGGTCGGCAGGCTGGACGGTGGCCCGGCCGTGCTCTGGACCCGCGATCGGGACACCCCCTACGTGGCCACCCCCCTCGCCTATCGGGGCCAGCTCTACTTCTTCAAGCACACAAGCGGGATCCTGACGGTGGTGGACGCGGCCACCGGACGGACCTACTTCACGGCCCGCGTACCCGGTCTGCAGAACGTCTTCGCCTCGCCGGTGGCGGCAGCGGGCCGTGTCTACCTGGTCGGCCGGGAAGGGGAGACGATCGTCCTGCGGCACGGCCCCAGGCTCGAGGTCCTGGCCCAGAACCACCTCGACGATGGCTTCGATGCCAGCCCGGCGATCGTCGGCTCCGAGCTGTACCTGAGGGGCCGCCGGTTCCTCTACGCGATCGACGGGAAGACCCCCGCCCCACCCCACGCGCGTCAGGCGCCCAGCGCGCACGCAGTCCCGACGGGTACGGCTCACCAGAGTTTGTTCTGGCGTCCGCGAGGTCGTGCCGGCGGCTGACCACCGGCCATCGGCTCCCAGGGCACGACACCCCATGCCGAGATCGGGAACCTCTTCAGCGACGCGGCCGGGATGGAGGGAGGTGGCGCTCGCCGCCCTCGCCGCCACCCTCACCTACGTCGTCGCCGAGCTGGGATTCACCGCCGTCTACGGCGGCGGTGAGAGCGTGCTCGTGATCGAGACGCACGACCGGGCGATCGCCTTTCGGTTCGACCGGGTGCTGGGGTATCGGCTGCCCCGCACCCCGTTGCGTGCCGCCTATCTCGAGGGGGAGCGTGTGGTGCACCGCTACGTGCTGAGGGGCAACGCCCAGGGCCTTGCCGACCGTGACGACTTCCCACCCGCCCGCTCCGGCAGCGGCCCACCGCGCCTGCTCGTGCTCGGGGACTCCTACACCGCCGCCTCGTTCCTGGATCCCAACTGGCCCGATCGGGTCGAGGATCTCACCGCGGCCCGGGGCCGGCCCCTGCGGCTGCTGAACGTCGCCATCGACGGCGGCGGGCTGGCGAACTGGGCCAGTATCCTCGCGGGCTTCAGGCCGCTCCGACAGGCCAAGGCGGCCGATGCCGTGGTCGTGGCGGTCTTCGAGGACGACATCGATCGCCCCTTCCACTACCGGAGCGTCCGGCGTGGCCGACCCGGCCGGGTGATCAACTATGTCTTCGGCGACGGTGGATGGGACCCGCCGCGGAGCCGCGGGCCCGAGTGGGACGCCCCCGTCTATCAGCTGACCCGGGCGGTGTTCGAGCGGGCGCTGCAGGGAAGGTGGAAGCCCCCGAGTCGGGACGGATCCTTCGCGCCGTTCTTTCTCGGCCGTGCGCGCGACTTGCTGGACTCGTTCGCTGGCGACCGGCCGGATCGGTTCCAGCCCGAGCAGCAGGCGCTGATTCGGAGGATGCGGCGCAGGCTCGAGGCCCGGGGCTGGCCCTGCCTGGTGGTGCGGGTCGATAGTCCCGGCGACCCGGACCGCGGTCGTGCCCACCGGTTCGCCGGTCTTCTCGGCGCCGACTACGTCGACGGCGACAGCGCTTTCAAGGGCCTGTCCCCCGATGAGGTCGCCGCGCTCTGGAACGGTCCCGACTCGCACTGGGGCCAGGAAGGGTCGGATCGGTTCGCCCGGTTCGTGGTCCCCGAGCTCGAGGCCTGGCTGGCGCGACGGGGCATCGGGGCGGGAGCCCTCGAGTCGACGGCTGAGTAGCTGCCGGATCCCGCTCGAGGCGCCTCCGGTCCCCCTCGTCCCAGCGGCTGAACCTCGGGGCGCCGCCGGACGTACGGTGAGACGGGAGGGTCAAACGACATGGAGACCTCGACAGGCAACCGACGTCGCCTCTGGATCGTGGCCATCGCGGTGGCGCTGGTGGGTCTGGTCCTGCAACTGGCCGTCAACTCGACCGGCGGCTACGGGATCTTCCGCGACGAGCTCTACTACCTCGCCTGCAGCCATCACCTGGACTGGGGCTACGTCGACCAGCCCCCGCTCTCGATCCTGATCCTGGCCGGGGTCCGATCGGTCCTGGGAGAGTCGATCTTCGCCCTGCGGCTGGTTCCGGCCCTGGCCTTCGCCGGTCTCATCCTGCTGACGGGTGCCCTGGTCGAGGCCCTGGGCGGCGGCTGGCGTGCCTCTCTGGTGGCCACGGTGTCGGTGCTGGTGACTCCCGTCTACCTGGGCATCTGCGGCTTCTACTCGATGAACGCCCTGGACCTGGTGGCCTGGGCGGCCTGCCTGCTGGTCCTGGTCCGGATCGCCGGCGGCGGGTCCGAGCGGCTGTGGCTGGTCTTCGGGGTCCTCGCCGGCATCTCCCTGCTCAACAAGATCAGCCTCCTCTTCCTCGGCGTGGGTCTCCTGGTCGGGCTGGTCCTCACCCCTCACCGCCGCCATCTCCTCAGCCGATGGCTGTGGCTGGGAGTGGCGGTGGCGGCCCTTCTCGCGCTTCCGTACGGCCTGTGGCAGCTCGCCCACGACTTCGCCACCCTCGAGTTCATGCAGAACGCCGCCCGCTACAAGAACGCCCCCACCGATCCGTTCGCGTTCTTCGTGGGCCAGATCCTGAACCTGCACCCCTTCAACGCCCCGATCTGGCTGGCCGGTCTCTTCTACCTGCTCCTGGCCCGGCCCATGCGACCCTTCCGGCTGCTGGGCCTGGCCTACCTGGCGGTCTTCGCCGTCTTCGCCCTCGGCAACGGCAAGCCCTACTACCTGGCCGCCTACTACCCGGTGCTCTTTGCTGCGGGTGGGATCGCCCTCGAGAGGCTCGCCTCCCGTCGCCGGCTGGGGTTTGCGCCGGCCGCCGTCGTCGGGGTGCTGCTGGTCGGCGGGACCCTCACCCTCCCCTACGCCCTGCCGGTCCTGGCGCCGGAGTCGTTCATCGCCTACGCGAAGAGGCTCGGGATCGACCCGGGGGGTGAGGAGCGGGACCGTCCGAGCGCCATGGGCCAGCACTACGCCGACATGTTCGGCTGGAAGGAGCTGGCCGAGGACGTGGCCCGAGTGTATCGGGGCCTCCCGCCCGAGGAGCAGCGGGGCGTGATCCTCTTCGGACAGAACTACGGCCAGGCCGGCGCTATCGACCACTTCGGGCCGGCGCTGGGCCTGCCCCACGCCATCTCCAGCCACAACAACTACTGGATCTGGGGACCGGGAGAGCACCCCGGCAGAGTCGCCATCATCATTGGTGGCGACGCGGAGGAGAACGCACAGGCGTTCGAGAGCTGCCAGGTGGTGGCCGTCCACCGGCACCCGTACGCGCGGTCCTTCGAGACCGACCTTCCGATCTCGGTGTGCCGGGGCCTGAAGGTCGACCTGGACACGCTGTGGCCGAAGCTCAGGCACTACATCTGAGCCGCCGACGACACCGCCTGCCAGATGCCGAGCGTCCCCAGCAGCACGGTGGCCGCCACCGCCAACACCATCACCGTGTTGGAGAGCGGGCCGTTCCGATGGCGGGGTCCCATCAGCCGCACGTCGTTGACGGCCAGCAGCAGGAAGACCGCCACGAGCGGCAGCAGCACGCCGTTCAGGGCCTGGGCCAGGATGATGGCGGGGATGGGCTTGACGTCGGCCAGGGCGAAGCCCATCCCGGTGACGAGGACCAGGAGCCACACGACGCGAAAGGGCCAGGAGCGTTCCGACCACGCGGCGCCGGAGGGACCGCCGTCCTCCCCGGCCCATGGCACCAGGAGGCTGCGCGCCGTGACCGCCGCCGCTAGCGGGGCGGTGATGGCCGAGGAGAGCCCGGCCGCCAGCAGGCCGTAGGCGAAGGCCGACTCGGCCCAACCTCCCATCCGCAGCCGCAGCGCGTGGCCGAGGGCGTCGAAGGCCAGCGGCGGCTCGACCGCGGTGCCGACCACCAGCACGCCCATCGAGATCAGCCCGCCCAGGACCACCGCCACGCTCAGACCGAAGCGCAGCTCGTCGAGGGTCTGGCCCCGGGCGATCCCGGAGCCGAGGAACAGGTTGTAGGGGACCACGGTGGTGCCGATGAGGCCCATCACCAGCAGCGGCGAGCCCGAGGGGAGGCGGGGCAGCAGGGCGCCCCGGACCAGGGCCAAGGGGTCGGGACCGAGCCTCGCGGCGGTGACCAGGAAGGCGACGCCCATCACGGCCACGAAGCCGCCGAGGATCCGGGACACGGAGCGGGTGGTGCCGATGAAGAGCAGGGTGAAGGTGAGGGCCCCGGCGGCCACGGTGAGCCAACCCCGGGCCAGACCGGTGGCCAGCACCGCGCCGGCCACGCCGCCGAGCAGGTTCCCGGCCTGGTAGGCGGCGCAGCCCAGCACCACCGCGCCGAGCACGGCCGAGGGGACGAACCGGCCCGGGCCACGGCGCGCAAACCGCTCGCGGATCGCCTGGCCCAGGTCCCGCCCGGAGACGATGGTGAGACGCGCGCTGGCTTCCTGCAGCACCAGGCACGCCACCGTCGAGAAGGTGAGCGCCCACAGCAGCTCCGGGCCGTACCCGGCGCCGGCCGAGGCGGCGGTGGTCACGGTGCCGGGTCCGATGAAGGCGGCCGCGATCACCGACCAGAACAGGACCTGGACCAGCCGTCTCACGACGTCCCCGATCGCGGCGACCGGTCGGGGGCACCGTAGCCGCCACCGCCGGGCGTCTCCAGGACCAGCCGGTCTCCCGGCCCCACCTCGCGGCCGTCGATCGCCTCCAGCTCCTCGACGGTCCCGTCGGCGCGCACCAGCCGCTGACGTCCCGGTTGGCCGGAGAGGCCACCCTCCAGACCGTAGGGGCCCTCCCGCCGGTGCTGGCTGAGGATCGACAGCGACATCGGCGAGAGGAACCGGATCTCGCGGGTGAGGCCGTCGCCCCCGGCGAACCGCCCCTCGCCGCCGGAGCCCCGGCGGATCTCGAAGCGCTCGATCCTCACCGGATGCCGCTGCTCGATCACCTCGGCGTCGGTGATCCGGGTGTTGGTCATGTGGCTGTGCACGCCGCTCTGGCCCGAGAAGCCGGGACCGGCCCCGCACCCGCCGGCGACCGTCTCGTAGTAGCCGAACTCGGAGGTCCCGAACGAGACGTTGTTCATGGTCCCCTGGCTGCAGGCGGCCAGGCCCAGCGCCTTGATCAGCGTGTCGACGATCCGCTGCGAGGTCTCGACGTTCCCGCCCACCACCGCCGGCGCCTGGGTGGGGTCCTGGGGAAAGTGGGGGTTCAGGAGCCCCTCGGGGATCGACAGCGAGACCGGACGCATCAGCCCTTCGTTCAGCGGGAGCGGCTCGCTCACCAGCAGGCGCAAGACGTAGAGGACCACGCTTCGCACGATGGCGGGGGTGGCGTTGAGGTTGCCGGGATGGACGCCCCCGGTCCCGGCGAAGTCGACGCGGGCGGCGCCGTCGACGATCTCGAAGCGGACGTGGATCGGCGTGCCGTCGTCGAGGCGCTCCTCCGCCTCGAAGAGGCCGTGGGGGAGGCGCGAAAGGGCGGCCACCACGGAGCGCTCGGCTCTCTGTCCGAGGGCCTGGACCTTCTGGCGGCCATGCTGGGCCGAGAGCCGGCGCAGGGCCATCGCCCCCCGGTGGTTGGCGGCCACGGCGGCCCGGAGATCGGCGAGGTTGTCCTCGGGGCGGCGGCTCGGAAAGGGCGCCTCGACCAGGAGCTCTCGGAGCTCCTCCCATCGCCCCTGCCCGTCGCGCACCAGGTGGCGCGGGGGAAGGATCACCCCCTCTTCGGCCAGACATCGCGCGTTCGGGGGCATCGAGCCAGGCCGAATGCCGCCGATCTCGGCGTGGTGGGCGCGGCTGGCCAGGTACCCGAGGAGCTCTCCCGACTCGGAGTAGGCGGGCGTCACCACCGTCACGTCAGGCAGGTGGGACCCTCCGAAGCTGGGGTGGTTGGTGACGATCACGTCGCCCGGGCGCATCTCGATCGCCCGACGAAGCTCGCGGACGCAGAGGCCCAGCGAGCCAAGGTGCACCGGGATGTGGGGGGCGTTCACCACCAGCTCGCCCCCGGAGTCGAGCATCGCGCAGGAGAAATCGAGCCGCTCCTTGACGTTGGTCGACACCGCCGTACGGCGGAGCTGCTCGCCCATCTCGGCGACCAGGGCCAGGAAGCGGTTGGTGAACAGCTCCAGCTCGACGGCCGGGGAGGTGGTGCGACGGCTCACGGCGGGCGCTGCCGGCTCCCCGGCCGACGCCTGCGCCCGGCGGATCACGATCGCCCGCCGGGCATCGATCGTGGCCTGCCAGCCCGCCTCGACCACGGTGGCGCTGTGCTCTTCGAAGACAAGGGCGGGGCCGGACACCTGCGCGCCGGGGGAGAGTCGGCCCCGCTCGAAGATCGGCGCCTCGATCCAGGCGCCGGCAAACCGGGCCCGCTGGTGCCGCGCCGGAGCCGGCGCGAAAGGCGCCGGCGACGGCGGCAGGGGCTCCGCGCCGGAAGGGACCGACGAGGCCACCACGCGGAGCGACTCCAGCTCGACGGGACGTCCCTCGGGGCGGTGACCGAAGACCTCCAGGTAGCGCCCCTCGAACAGGTCCTGCAGCGAGGCGCCGTCGCCGAGGTCGACCGAGAGCGTGGAGTCCTGTCCCACGAAGCGCAGGCCGCCCAGGCGACGGCGGACCTGGATCCGGTCGCGGCCCACCCCTTCCGCCTCGACCGCGGCCCGGGCCCGTGCTTCGAGCTCGTCGAGCCAGCCGGGCACCGACGCCTCCACCGCCCGAAGCGGCTCCAGCACCTGCCGCTCCTCGAAACGTTCGACCACGGCCGTCGCCAGGCCCTCGGCGCTCAGCAGGCTGGCGTTCGGCGGCACCAGGACCGTCTCGATCCCCAGCCGGTCGGCCACCGCGCACGCGTGCTGGCCGCCGGCGCCGCCGAAGGCGACCAGGGCGAAGTCCACGGGGTCGTACCCGCGACGCAGCGAGACCGCCCGGATGGCGTCGGCCATCCGCTGGTTGGCGATCTCGAGGAAGCCCGCCAACAGGACGTCGGGATCCGTGTCCTCGCCCGCCTCCCGCCGCACCGTCTCGCGAACCGTCTCCAAGGCCAGCCGGGCGCGGCCGGGGTCGATGGGGAGGGTGAAGCGGCCGGGAGCCAGGCGTCCCAGCAGGAGGTTCACGTCGGTGATGGTCAGCGGCCCCCCCGCGCCATAGCAGGCGGGGCCGGGACGGGCACCGGCGCTGCGAGGACCGACGTGGAGACGCCCCGAGGCAAAGCCGCAGATCGAGCCGCCGCCGGCGGCCACGCTCTCGATGGCCAGCGCGGGCGCGAGGAGGTGGGCGTCGCCCACCTGGTGCTCGAACTGGTACTCGTAGTCCCCGTCGAAGCGGGCCACGTCGGTGCTGGTCCCGCCCATGTCGAAGGCCAGGATCCGATCGAAGCCCGAGCCACGCGCGGCGGCCACCGCGCCGACCACGCCTCCCGCCGGCCCGCTCAGCAGGCTGTCCTTGGCGCGGAAGGACTCGGCCCGGTAGAGGCCCCCCGCGCTGGTCATCGCGTGCAGGGTCCCGCCCGCCAGGCTCCGGCCCACCCCCTCGAGGTAGTCCCGGATCACCGGCGCCAGGGTGGCGTCGACGACCGCGGTCTCCGCCCGGGGCAGGAGCTGGATGCGCCGGGCGAGCTCGGTCGAGACCGAGACGTGCTCGAAGCCCTGCTCGCGCAGGAAGCGGCCCAGGGCCTGCTCGTGCTCGGGGTTCCGATAGGCGTTCAGCAGGGCCACGGCGGCGACCCGGATCCCCCGATCGCGCACGCGCTCGAGCGCAGGGCGCAGCTCCTCGAGGCTCAGCCTCTCGACGACAGAGCCGTCGGCGGCGAGGCGCTCGGCGACCTCGATGACGTCCTCGTACAGGGGCTCGGGCTTGCGGACCTCGAGGGCGAACAGGTCCGGACGCTGCTGGGTCCCGATCCGCAGGACGTCACCGAACCCGCGCGTGACCAGCAAGACGACGCGCGCCCCCTGCCGCTCCAGCAGGGCGTTGGTGCCCCGGGTGGTGCCCAGCCGCATGGCGAGGGGGGGCAGGGCGGCGCCGGCCGGGGTGCCGGTGACCAGCCGCGCCGCAAGGACCGGGGCCTCCTCCGGAGAGAGGACCTCGAAGGCCGAGCCGGGCTCGAGGTCCGCCGGAGTCGTGTCCACCAGCTCGAGGAGGCTCTCGGTGGGATCGAAGCCGGCGACCTCGAGGCCGTCCTGGGTGTCGCCGAGACGGCGGAAGCGGAACCCCTTGACGAAGTCCGCCGGCGCGTCCCAGTCGACGCCGACCCGCAGCCGCCTGGCGTCGAGGCGGGCCAGCAGCGTCCCCCGCAGCGCCGAGCTGCTCAGGACCTTGGCGTGGTGGGGCCGGCCGTCGGGATCGCGGGCCACGCAGTCGGTGAACGTGCCCCCGGTGTCGATCGAGACCTGCCACCGACCGGTTCCCGCGGCCATCAGTCCGGGCATTGTAGTCCGGGCGCGATGGGACGCTCAGGCGTGCCGCCGAAGGCCCAACCGGAGCGCGTGCGACGTCCCGGTTGACACTGAAACCCCCTCGTACTACCTACGCTCTCGGTAAGCCCGAGCAGCTCAAGTACCTTGCCCAGGGCACCTGGTCGAGGTGCCTCACGCAGGAACACCGAATCGTCTACCTGGTCCGTGCCAATCGGGTCGACTTCCTCCAGGCGCGCTACCACTACTGAGCCCGGCCGTCCGTGAGCGGCTGATAGAAAGGGTTGGAGGCTCAGGGGGGGCACGGACTATAATGCTTGAGCGTAGGGGGCCTTGGCCTCCAGCCGGCTCGTCGTCGGCATCTTCAGCCCGATCGGCTGCCCGTCGTCCCTCCCGGCGGGCCGCAGGCGGGCAGGAAGAGGGCGTTGCCTAAGCTGACCGCCGCAAGGTTCAGCACGGGGGAGGGGGGAGCGTGAGCGCACCCGCTCCCGAGAGAACCAAGGCCCGCGGGGCGCCAGCCCTCGTCGGCATCTTCGTCCTCCTGGTGGCCGGCGTCGGGCTTGCCGGGTATCTGTCGTACCACAGCTACATGAGGCGGCTTCGCGTCGCGACGGAGCGCCAGCTTTCGGCCGTTGCTGATCTGAAGGTCAGCCAGTTGGTGCGGTGGCGTCGGGAACGCCTGGGCGACGGCAGACTCCTCGCCGCCGACACCGATTTCTCGGGCCGGGTGCGCCGCTGGGACCGGGCGCCGAACGACGCTGCCACGCGGGCCGCGATCTGGACACGGCTCGGTAGCCTTCAGGCTGCCCATGACTATGAACGGGTCGTCCTGGTCGACGCGCAAGGCCTCCCACGGATGTCCGTCCCTGAGACGCCCGAACCGGTAGACCCGCGCCTCGCGCAGGACGTCCCCGAGGCAATCCGGTCGGGACGAGTGAGCCTTGTGGACTTCCGCCGTGACACGCCGGACGGACCGGTTCACCTGGCGGTCTTGGTGCCCATCCTCGACGCTCTGGACAAGCGAGGGCTTGGGGCGGTGGTCCTGCGCATCGATCCGGAGGAGTATCTCTATCCCTTCATGCAATGGTGGCCCACACCGGACGAAACATCCGAGACCCTTCTGGTTCGCCGGGAGGGCGGCGATGTCTTGTTCCTCAACGATCTGCGCTTCGAGAAGAACGCGGCCCTCAGGCTGAGCCGACCCTTGACGACCACGAGTCTGCCGGCCAGCAGGGCGGCGCTCGGCCAGGAGGGGATCATGGAGGGCGTCGACTACCGCGGCTCCCCGACGGTGGCAGCCCTGCGCACCGTGCCCGAGTCCCCATGGTTTCTGGTCGCGCGAATGGACACCAAGGAGGCCTACGCGCCACTCAGACAGCGGCTGTGGGAGACGGTGGCGTTCCTTGCCCTGCTACTCCTCGGCGCAGGGGCGGGGGTGGGACTCGTCCGGCGCCAACAAGAGCTCCGCTCCATCCGCGGTAGGCTCGAAGAGGCAGAGAAGCTGCGTGCAGCGCTGCGGCTCATTGAAGACGTTGTCAACGTGATGCCCGTCCGGGTGTTCTGGAAGGACAACAACCTCGTCTACCTGGGCTGCAACGCGGCATTCGCGCGCGATGCTGGATTTGCGGACGCGAAGGACATCATCGGCAAAGAGGATTGCCAGATGGCGTGGCGCGACGAGGCGGAAGCGTATCGCGCCGACGACCGCCAGATCATCGAGAGCGGCTGCTCCAAGTTGCTCATCGAAGAAAGCCAGACGACGCCCACCGGGAACACCATCGCGCTTCTTACGAACAAGATTCCTCTCCGCAGCCCTGCCGGGGAGGTCATCGGCGTCCTCGGAACCTACATAGAGATCACGGAGCGCAAGCAGGCGGAGGAAGCGCTGCGCGCTTCGGAAGCCCGCTATCGGCGGCTCTTCGAATCGGCCCATGACGGCATCCTCATCCTCCATGCCGAGACCGGGATGGTGGTCGACGTGAACCCATTCTTGGTTGAGCTGTTGGGTTTCTCGCGTGAGGAATTGCTCGGCAAGAAGGTCTGGGAGCTGGGCGTCTTCAATGATGCCCTTTCCGACGAGGCCAGCCTAGCGGCGCTGAATGAGAAGGGATACCTCCGTTACGAGAACGTGACGCTGGAAACCAAAGACGGCCGCCGGGTCGACGTGGAGCTCGTCAGCACCGTCTATCAGGTGTCCCACGACAACGTGGTCCAGTGCAACCTCCGCGACATCTCAGCGCGCGTCCGGGCGGCGGAATCCCACGCGCGGCTGGCGACGGCGGTGGAACAGGCCGCTGAGGCGATCGTGATCACCGATCCCGTCGGCTCGATCCTCTACGTCAACCCGGCGTTCGAGAGGAGTAGCGGGTACAGTCGTGACGAGGCTCTCGGCCAGAACCCGCGCATCCTCAAGAGCGGCAAGCACGACGGTGATTTCTACGCTGAGCTGTGGACGGTCCTGCGTCGCGGCGATGTCTGGAGCGGCCACTTCATCAACAAGAGGAAGGACGGCACGCTCTTCGAGGAAGAGGCCACGATCTCTCCCGTCCGCAACACCGCCGGCCAGGTCGTCAACTACGTGGCCGTGAAGCGCGACGTGACGAATGAGATGCAGCTTGCGCAGCAACTGTTCCAGGCACAGAAGATGGAGGCGGTCGGTCGCCTTGCTGGCGGCGTAGCCCACGACTTCAACAACCTCCTGGCGGTCATCGTCGGCTACGGCGAAATCGTTGGCAGGCGATTGCCTGACGGCGATCCACTCAGGGAGAAGGTAGAGCAGATCCTCAGGGCGGCCGACCGGGCAGCCGGCCTGACGCGACAGCTTCTCGCCTTCAGCCGAAAGCAAGTCCTGCAACCGAGGATCCTCGACCTCAACCTCGTCGTGTCCGACTTCGCCAAGATGCTCCCGCGGGTCATCGGGGAGGACGTCGAGTTGGCGACTCGTCTGGCGGCCGATCCGGGCAGCGTCAAGGCAGACCCCGGACAGATCGAGCAGGTCCTCATGAATCTGGCGGTCAACGCCCGCGACGCCATGCCACAGGGGGGGCAGATCATCATCGAAACGCGAAGAGCCGACATCGATGCGTCGTATGCGGCGACCCGCCGGCTGGCCCCGACCGGCCAGTACGTCATGCTGGCGGTGAGCGACACGGGCTCGGGCATGGACGCGGCGACGCAGGCTCGGATTTTCGAACCCTTCTTCAGCACCAAGGAGGTCGGCAAGGGTACTGGGCTCGGCCTGTCCACTGTCTTCGGCATCGTGAAGCAGAGTGGAGGGTACATCTGGGTCTACAGCGAGGTCGGCGTGGGGACGACGTTCAAGATTCTCTTGCCCCGCGTTGATGAAGAAGCTCTCCACATTTGCCACGACGATCAGGGTCCCTTGCTGACGGGGAGCGAAACGGTCCTGCTCGTCGAGGACGAAGAGTCACTCCGCCAGCTGCTTCTGGAGACCCTCGAAACCAGCGGCTACTCCGTCCTCGTGGCCCAAGATGGCACCCAGGCGTTGCGGATCGCCGCAGCGCATCCCGGGCCCATCGAGATCATGGTGACCGACGTGATCATGCCCGGGATGACGGGACCCACGCTCGTGGCGGCCATGGCACAGCCTCGCCCGGGGATGAAGGCCGTGTTCATGTCCGGCTACAGCGAGGAGGCGGTGGCCAAGCATGGCATGGAAGGACCAGGGAGGGCCTTCATCAGCAAGCCTTTCGGCCCCGAGACTCTCCTCCGCCAGATCCGGGACTTGCTGGACGCCGACCGATAGTGCGAGGGCTTGCGACGACAAGACGCGCCACTTCCGGCGAAAGTGCCGAGTCGAGCGGGAATCGTTCCCGGGGCGTCCCCGCGGTCGCGCGGAGGCTCTCCGGCTCGCGCGGTGTCACATCAATGACTTCCGTCGGCAGGGCGGAGCTGGCACGATCCCTGCTACGTAAGCTCTTAGCAAGGGACGGAGACCACGGAACATGCGTATGAGGGCACAGAGAAACGCGGGTGCCGGGAGCCACGAGGCGAAGCGGGTGGATCATGCCGCGCCGGGCGATGGTTCGACGAATGCGCGGGAGTGCGTCGCCATCCACAAGAGATCCGCACGGTGGTCCTGCTTGGGGACACCGCCGCACCGGAGGAGTGAGCCATGGAACCCGAAGTCCAGACCGTAGCGAGCCATGCGCAGCCGTCGAGGCAGCAAGAGATCCTGGGGTGGTACGACAAGCTGCCGCGCCGGAGCTTCTCCCAGCTCCTTGGTGTTGCGCCGAACACGGACACCCAGACCGACCGTACGGAGTTCCGGGCGCTCCTGAAGCGGTTCCATCCCGATGCGCTCAGTCCTGCAGCGGCCGATGTCAGCGACGAGGCACAAACGGTCCTCATGCACGGGAACGCTGAGGAGAGCATCGCGGCCGACGCACAGGCAGCCGAAGGCCAACTTCCCGTGGCCCCGCGCCCACCGCCTGCCGCTCCCCCGTCGCCGGAGGTGACTCAGTCACCTCCGAACGCTCGAGCGCAAGCCGCGGTCGAGTCGGAGCCCCGCGGGCAGCGAGTCCAGAACGCGATCGAGTCCGCGCAAGCCTACATGGGCCGCAAGGACATCGACGCCGCAGTCGCCGTGCTGTACGAAGTCATTCAGCTCGCGGACGACGGCCAGCGCGGCGAGATCCGAACGCTCCTGGCGACTGCCTATGTCGCCGATCCCAAGAGGCGTCGCGATGCCCTGACCCTGCTGAGTGACATCCTGCGCGATGAGCCTTCGAATGCCGAGGCGCTCACGCTTCTGGGAACGCTCTATCTTCGCGAGGGTCTGCTGGCACGCGCCGAGTCGACGCTGGTGCGAGCGGTCGCCGCCGCCCCGGGCCACACGCAGGCTCTCGCGAAGCTGCTCGCGGTGCGCGCGTCCTTGCACGAGCGTTCGGCGCCGGAGACACGGCAGCCCCGAGGAGGCGGCCTTCGCGCCCGTCTGCCCTGGATGGCACGCTAGGACGCACGTATGTCGATGATGCCGGTGCACACCTCTCCCGCCGCAGCCTCACGCGTGCCACCCCGGCGGCCCGCTCCTCCTCCAAGAGAACCGCAGCCACCATCGTCCCCCTGACGCCGAACAGCCGCGACCACACAATCGCCTGGCGCACGCTTCTCCTCTGCGGTACCGACTCTCGAGCCAGCCGATTCCTGCAGATCGGAACGTGCGCCTCGCCCTGTCCCACCAAGCCTCCGCCTGCTAGCTCACCTACCGAAACGGCAGGCGAGCTGGGCAGTGCGGGAGGGCGCCCCGGGCACGACGACTGGGTCCGTGACGGTGGTGCAGAGGACGTCGTCCGACCTGCGTCTCAACCCGCATCTTCCTTCGCGGCTGCATCACACACTCGGCCCTTCCCCCCTTCTTGCCTCGCGCCTTGAATTGAGGATGCCGATTCCGTGTCTGGCTACGTCGGGACGGCAACCGACCTGGTCGTGACGAGGCGTGACAGGGCCAGGTGCAATGTCTCGGG
>CAZNNH010000133.1:0-15874 GCA_964574335.1 uncultured Acidobacteriota bacterium
AACCCGGACGTCACCGTGCGCAGCCGGGGCGTGATGGAGAAGTGCACCTACTGCGTGCAGCGCATCAACCAGGCGCGGATCCAGGCCGGAGACGAGGGTCGCGAGATCCGCGACGGCGAGATCCGGACCGCCTGCCAGGCGGCCTGCCCGGCCCAGGCCATCTACTTCGGCGACCAAAACGACCGGGAGAGTGTCGTCTCGCAGCGGAAGGCCGAGCCCCGCAACTACGCCCTGCTCGGCGAGCTCAACACCCGGCCCCGGACCACCTACCTGGCGGCGGTGAAGAACCCCAACCCCGAGATCGACGATGTCTAGCGCCAGCTCGGTTCCCCGGGGCGAGACGCCCATCGTCGGCCCCGGGCACACCTTCGCCAGCGTCACCGACAAGATCGCCAGCATCGTCCTGGCCAGGCGCACCCCGATCGGCTGGCTGGTCGGCTTCACCCTCTCCTTCCTGCTGCTGCAGGTGCTGCTGGTGTCGCTCGGCTACCTGGTGCTCAAGGGGACCGGCATCTGGGGGCTCAACATCCCGGTGGGCTGGGGCTTCGCCATCATCAACTTCGTCTGGTGGATCGGCATCGGCCACGCCGGCACCCTGATCTCGGCCATCCTGCTGCTGCTCAAGCAGCAGTGGCGCACCTCGATCAACCGCTTCGCCGAGGCGATGACGCTGTTCGCGGTGGCCTGCGCCGGCATGTTCCCGCTGTTCCACACCGGCCGGCCCTGGCTGGCCTGGTACTGGCTGCTCCCCTACCCGAACGCGATGGGGCTGTGGCCCAACTTCCGCAGCCCGCTGATCTGGGACGTCTTCGCGGTCTCCACCTACGCCACCGTCTCGGCCCTGTTCTGGTACGTGGGGCTGATCCCCGACCTGGCCACGCTGCGCGACCGGGCCCAGAACCGCCTGATCAAGATCCTCTACGGGATGGCGGCCCTGGGCTGGCGGGGCTCGGCCCGGCACTGGCATCACTACGAGAGCGCCTACCTGATGCTGGCGGGGCTGGCCACGCCGCTGGTGGTCTCGGTCCACACCGTGGTCAGCTTCGACTTCGCGGTGGGGATCGTCCCCGGCTGGCACGCCACCCTCTTCCCCCCCTACTTCGTCGCCGGCGCCATCTACGCCGGCTTCGCGATGGTCTTGACGTTGTCGATCCCGCTGCGCAAGTTCTACGGCCTCGAGGACTTCATCACCCTGAGGCACCTCGAGAACATGGCCAAGATCCTGCTCGCCACCGGCCTGATCGTGGCCTACGGCTACGTGACCGAGGCCTTCATGTCCTGGTACAGCGGCAACCCCTTCGAGACCTACATGATCTGGAACCGGATGACGGGCCCCTACGGCCACTACTACTGGGCGCTGATGCTGTGCAACGTGGTCACCCCGCAGACCCTCTGGGTCAAGCGGCTGCGCACCAACGTGCTCTTCCTGTTCCTGGTGTCGCTGGTGGTCGGCGTGGGGATGTGGCTGGAGCGCTTCGTGATCGTGGTCACCAGCCTGCACCGCGACTTCCTCCCCTCGTCGTGGGGGATGTACTCGGGCTCGATCTGGGACTGGGGGACCTTCCTCGGATCGATCGGCCTGTTCCTCACCCTGCTGTTCCTGTTCGTGCGGGTGCTGCCGGCGATCTCGATCTTCGAGATGCGCACCATCCTTCCCGGCGCCCGCACCCCGGAGCACCATCCATGAAGCCGCCCCTTCACGGCCTGATGGCCGAGCTCCTGCAGCCCGCCCACCTGGTGGAGGCGGCGCGCCGGGTCCACGCCGCCGGCTACCGGAAGGTGGACGCGTACACGCCCTTCCCGATCGAGGAGCTCTCCGAGGCGCTGGAGCTGCCCCGCTCGCCGCTCTCCAGGTTGGCGCTGGCCGGCGGCATCGTGGGGGGGGCGGCCGGCTACGGCCTGGCCTACTGGACCTCGGTCATCTCCTACCCGCTCAACATCGGCGGCCGGCCGCTGCATAGCTGGCCGGCCTTCATCGTGCCGACCTTCGAGACCACCATCCTGTTCGCGGCCGCCAGCGCGGTGCTGGGGATGATCGCCCTCAACCGCCTCCCCGAGCCGTACCACCCGGTCTTCAACGTGCCGGCCTTCGCGGCGGCCAGCCGCAGCCACTTCTTCATCTGCATCGAGCGAGGCGACCCGAAGTTCGACCCGGCCGCCACCCGCTCCTTCCTGGAGTCGTTGCCGGACGTGGTCTCGGTCAGCGAGGTCGAGCCATGAGCGCACGGCGCGGCCTGTGCCTGCTGGTCCCGCTGGGCCTCCTGGCGGCGGTGGCCGGCTGCCGACAGGACATGCACGACCAACCCCGGTACGAGCCGCTCCAGGCGAGCGACTTCTTCGGTGACAACCGCTCGGCCCGCCCCCTGGTCGAGGGGACGGTGGCCCGGGGACAGCTCGACGACGATGAGCAGCTCTACACCGGCATGGTCGACGGCGACCCGGCCCCGACCTTTCCCTTCGAGGTCACCGCCGAGGTGCTGGCGCGGGGCCGGGAGCGCTTCCAGATCTTCTGCACGCCGTGTCACGGCCGCACCGGCTGGGGCGACGGGATGGTGGTGAGGCGCGGCTTCAAGCGCCCGCCGTCGCTCCACGAGGAGCGGCTGCGGAACGAGCCGCCCGGCTATTCCTTCGGCGTGATCACCCAGGGCTTCGGCGCCATGTCCAGCTACGCGGCCCAGGTCCCGGTGCGCGATCGCTGGGCGATCATCGCCTACCTGCGCGCCCTCCAGCTCAGCCAGCACGCCACTCTGGAGGACGTACCGCCGGAGCCGCGCGCCAAGCTTCTCGAGGCGGCGCCATGACCGCCACCCCTCACGAGGTCCCGGCCCGCGTCTCCACGCTGGAGCGGGGAGGGCTGGTGGTGGGCCTGGTGGCCTTCTTGCTGTGCCTCCTCGGCGGGCTGTCGGCTCCGGACCAGCTCTTCCGCTCCTACCTGCTGGCCTTCCTGTTCTTCGTTGGGCTGTCGGTGGGCAGCCTGGCGGTGCTGATGATCCAGCACCTCACCGGCGGCGCCTGGGGCCTGGTGATCCGGCGGCCGCTGGAGGCGGCCACCCGGGTGCTGCCGCTGCTGGCGGTGGCGTTCCTGCCGCTGGTTCTGGGGCTTCGGGGGCTCTACGTCTGGAGCCACCCCGAGAGGGTGGCCACCGACCCGGTGCTGCAGCACCAGAGCCCCTACCTCAACGTCCCTTTTTTCCTGGCCCGCAGCGCCTTCTACCTGATGGCCTGGGCGGTGATGGCCCACCTGCTGAGCCGCTGGTCGCTGCAGCAGGACACCCGGCCCTCGGCCGCCCTCGGGGCCCGGCTGCGGGGGCTCTCGGGCGGGGGACTGGTGCTGCTGGCGCTGACTATCACCTTCGCCTCCGTCGACTGGGCGATGTCCCTCGACCCGCACTGGTTCTCGACCCTCTACGGCGTGATCTTCATGGTCGGCTGGGCGCTGGCCGCTCTCTCGTTCGCGGTGGTGATTCTGACGCTCCTCGCCGGCTCGCCGCCGCTTTGCCGGGTCCTCAAGGCGGACCACATCCACGACCTCGGCAAGCTGCTGCTGGCCTTCGTGATGTTGTGGGCCTACATGGCTTTCTCGCAGCTCCTGATCGTCTGGTCCGGGAACCTGCCCGAGGAGATCCCCTGGTATCTGCAGAGGCTCCACGGCGGCTGGCAGTGGGTGGCGCTGGGGCTTCTGCTGTTCCACTTCGTGCTGCCGTTCCTGATGCTGCTCTCGCGCGACCTCAAGCGTCGCGCCGGGCAGCTCGGCCTGGTCGCCTTCGGCCTGCTGGTGATGCGCTTCGTCGACCTCTACTGGCTGGTGGGTCCGAGCCTGCAGGGGCACGGGGCCGAGGCCGAGCTCACCGTGCACTGGCTCGACCTTGTGGCGCCGCTGGCGCTGGGCGGCCTGTGGGTGTTCTACTTCGCCCGACAGCTCCGCAGCCGGCCGCTCCTCCCGCTGGGAGAGCCGGGTCTGCAAGAGCTGCTTTCGGGAGCGGCCGCTCCGGGCGGGGAGGCGTAGGTGGCCGTCCACTACGAGAAGAAGGACGTCAACGCCAAGGCGGTGACCTGGGTCGGGATCGCGGTGGGCCTGGTCACCATCGTGGTGATCGTGGCGCTGGTCCCGTTCCTGCGGCTGCTCGAGGTGTGGAGGGCCGAGGAGGACCCGGCACCGACGGCGCTGTCCCGCTTCGAGCCCGGCCGGCGGCCCCCGGAGCCCCGCCTCCAGGAGGAGCCGTTCGGGGACCTGGCGGCACTGCGTGCCGAGGAGGACGCCGTGCTGGGGAGCTACGGCTGGGTGAGTCGGGAGGCGGGGGTGGTGCGGATCCCGATCGACGAGGCGATGCGCATCGTCGCCGAACGCGGCCTGCCGGTGCGGCACGCGCCCGACTCGAAGGGCGAGCCCGGGGCCGGCGGGGGAGGCCAGCCATGAAGCGACTCGCGGTGGTGGCGGTGGTGGCGGCGCTGACGTCGCCGGTGATGGCGCAGGACGGCCTGCCTCCGATCCTGCGCGAGGTGGGTTTCGACCAGCGCCTGGGCGAGGCGGTGCCGCTGGACCTTCACTTTCGCGACGAGGCCGGCAAGAGCGTCCGCCTCGGCGATTACTTCGGCGAGAAGCCCGTGGTGCTGGCCCTCGTCTACTACGAGTGCCCGATGCTGTGCACGCTGACCCTGAACGGCCTGGTCAGTGCGCTGGGGGTGCTGACGTTCGACGTCGGCAAGGAGTTCGAGGTGGTGACGGTGAGCTTCGAGCCCAAGGAGACCCCCGAGATGGCGGCGGCCAAGAAGGCCACCTATCTGGCACGCTACAAGCGCAAGGGCGCCGCCGAGGGGTGGCACTTCCTGACCGGCGACGAGGAGGCCATCCACGCGCTGACCGCCGCCGTGGGCTTCCGCTACGCCTGGGACGAGCGGACCCAGCAGTACGCCCACCCCGCCGGCATCATGGTGCTCACCCCCGACGGGCGAATGGCCCGCTACCTGTACGGCATCGAGTACGCCCCCAAGGACCTGCGCTTCTCGCTGATCGAGGCCTCCGAGGGTAAGGTGGGGACGGCGGTCGACCAGGTGGTGCTGTTCTGCTACCACTACGATCCCCAGACCGGCAAGTACGGGGCCGCCATCATGCGCCTGTTGCGGGTGGCCGGGCTCCTCACCATGGCGGGGCTCGGCTCCTTCATGCTGGTGATGTGGCGCCGTGATCGGAAGGCCCGTCACCGTCGGCAGGACGGGACCGCTTGATGGGGGGGATCCCGCTGCTTCCCGAGCAGGCCTCCACCGTCGCCGCGGAGACGGACGCGCTCTTCCTCTTCCTGGTGGCGGTCAGCGTCTTCTTCGCGGTCCTGATCGCGGTGCTGCTGGTGGTCTTCGCGATCCGCTTCCGCCGGCGCCGCGACGACGAGCGCCCGGCCGAGATCCACGGCTCGACGGCGCTGGAGCTGGTCTGGACGCTCGTCCCGCTGGGGATCGTGACGGTGATCTTCTTCTGGAGCGCCCACCTCTTCTTCACCATCAACCGCGTCCCCAAGGACGCCATCGAGATCCACGTGGTGGGCAAGCGCTGGATGTGGAAGATCCAGCACATGACCGGCCGCCGCGAGATCAACGAGCTGCACGTACCGGTGGGGGTGCCGGTGAAGGTGACGCTGACCTCGGAGGACGTCATCCACAGCTTCTACGTGCCGGCCTTCCGGGTGAAGAAGGACGCGGTGCCGGGGCGCTACAACACCACCTGGTTCGAGGCCACCAAGCCCGGCCGCTACCACCTGTTCTGTGCCGAGTACTGCGGGACCGAGCACTCCGGCATGATCGGCTGGGTGATCGCCATGGAGCCCACCGAGTTCCAGGCCTGGCTGGAGGGGGGCGCGCCGGGGGAGTCGCTGGCCTCGGCGGGCGAGAAGCTGTTCAGCGACCTGGCCTGCGCCACCTGCCATAGGAAAGACAGCGGCGCCCGGGGACCCAACCTGGTGGGGCTCTTCGGCAGCCCGGTGCTGCTCTCGAACGGGAGCACCATCACCGCCGACGAGGGGTACATCCGGGAGTCGATCGTCAACCCCTCGGCCAAGGTGGTGGCCGGCTACCAGCCGATCATGCCCACCTTCCAGGGGCTGGTCAGCGAGGAGCGCCTGATGCAGCTCGTGGCCTACGTCCGGTCGCTGGCCCCCGAGCCGCAGCAGGGCCCGGCGGCGGCCGAGACGGCCCGGCCCAGCGAGACGAAGCCATGAGCACGCAAGAGACCGCCCCCGAGGCGGCCAACTACCTGAATGCGGGCCACAGCGTCCGGTCCTGGCTGCTGACCACCGACCACAAGCGCATCGCCCTGCTCTACCTGTTCGCCATCACCGTGCTGTTCGCGATCGGCGGCCTGATGGCGGTGGGGATCCGCATCGAGCTGATCACCCCCAAGGGCGACTTCGTGGAGGCCGACACCTACAACAAGCTCTTCACCCTGCACGGCGTGGTGATGGTCTTCTTCTTCCTGATCCCGGCCATCCCGGCGGTGCTCGGCAACTTCCTGCTGCCGCTGATGCTGGGCGCCAAGGACCTGGCCTTCCCCAAGCTCAACCTGGCGAGCTGGTACATCTTCGTGATCGGCGCCTGCTTCGCCCTCTACGCCATGGTGAGCGGCGGCGTCGACACCGGCTGGACCTTCTACACCCCCTACAGCACCGCCTTCTCCAACACCCACGTGATCGCCACCGGCCTCGGCATCTTCATCGCCGGCTTCTCGTCGATCCTCACCGGCCTCAACTTCATCGTCACCATCCACAAGATGCGGGCCCCGGGGCTAACCTGGCTCCGGCTGCCGTTGTTCGTCTGGGCCCACTACGCCACCGCCATCATCCAGGTCCTGGGCACGCCGGTGGTGGCGGTGACGATCCTGATGGTGGCGGTGGAGCGGACCCTGCACCTGGGCCTGTTCGACCCCAACCGGGGCGGCGACCCGCTGCTGTTCCAGCACCTGTTCTGGTTCTACTCCCACCCGGCGGTCTACATCATGATCCTGCCGGCGATGGGCGTGATCAGCGAGCTGGTCGCCTGCTTCTCGCGCAAGCGCATCTTCGGCTACTCGGTGGTCGCCGCCTCCAGCATGATGATCGCCCTGGTCGGCTTCCTGGTCTGGGGCCACCACATGTTCGTCTCCGGCCAGTCCACCTACGCCGGCATGGTCTTCTCGGCGCTCTCGTTCCTGGTGGCGATCCCCTCGGCGATCAAGGTCTTCAACTGGACCGCCACCCTCTACAAGGGCTCGATCTCCTGGGACGCTCCCATGATCTACACCTTCGGCTTCATCGGCCTGTTCACCATCGGCGGGCTGACCGGCCTGTTCCTGGCGGCGATGGGGCTGGACATCCACGTCCACGACACCTACTTCGTGGTGGCCCACTTCCACTACATCATGGTGGGCGGAGCGATCATGGCCTACCTGGGGGGGATGCACTTCTGGTGGCCCAAGATCACCGGCCGGCTCTACCCGGAGATGTGGGCGCGGGTCGCGGCGGTGGTGGTCTTCGTCGGCTTCAACCTCACCTTCTTCCCCCAGTTCGTGCTGGGCTATCTCGGGATGCCGCGCCGCTACTACGCCTACCCCGACGAGTTCCAGGTGCTGAACGTGATGTCGTCGGCCGGGGCCTCGATCCTGGGCCTCGGCTACCTGCTGCCGATGGTCTACCTGGTCTGGTCGCTGAAGTACGGCGAGAAGGCCTCGGCCAACCCGTGGCAGGCCAAGGGGCTGGAGTGGGAGACCAGCTCGCCGCCGCCCACCGAGAATTTCCTCACCCAGCCGGTGGTCACCGAGGAGGCCTACGCCTACTCGACGCCGATCCGGGGGGGCAATGTGGCCGAGGGACCCGCGTGAGCGCTCCTGCCCATCACCCGGCGCTGGCTCACCACTTCGAGAACCTCTCCGAGCAGAAGGAGACCGCTACCCTGGGGATGTGGGTGTTCATCGCCCAGGAGATCATGTTCTTTGGCGGGCTGTTCGCCTCCTACGCGGTCTACCGCTTCAAGTACCAGGAGGCCTTCGCCGTCGCCAGCCACCACCTGAACGTCCCGCTGGGCGCGTTCAACACCGCGGTCCTGATCTGCAGCAGCCTGACCATGGCGCTGGCGGTGCACGCGGCGGCGCTCGGTAAGCGGCGCCAGATCGTGGCCTTCCTGCTGCTGACGGTGCTGCTGGGCGGCGTCTTCCTGGGCATCAAGGCGGTCGAGTACAAGGACAAGTTCGACCACCACCTGGTTCCGGGGGAGCACTTCGACGGCGAGGTGCTGCACCTGGAGGGGGACCGGGCCCGCCAGGCCCAGGTCTACTACTCCCTCTACTTCGCGATGACCGGCCTGCACGCCCTGCACATGATCATCGGCATCCCGATCCTGCTCACGCTGGCGGCGTTGGCGGCGCGCGGCCGCTACGATGCCCAGTACCACGCCCCGGTGGAGGTCGCCGGGCTCTACTGGCACTTCGTCGACATCGTCTGGATCTTCCTGTTCCCGCTTCTGTACCTGATCGGCTAGAGCCATGAGCGAGCACGTCGCCCCGGTCCGTCTCTACGTCGCCGTATTCCTCGCCCTGCTGGTGCTGACCTTCGCCACCACCGAGATCGCCCGCTACGACCTGGGCGAGCCCGAGCTTCTCGGGATGCGCATCCCGCTCAACGTGATCGTGGCGCTGGGGATCGCGGCCACCAAGGCCGCCCTGGTGATCATCTTCTTCATGCACGTGCGCTGGGCCAGCCGCCTCACCTGGCTGGTGGTGGCCTCCGGCTTCGTGTTCTTGGGGATCCTGTTCCTAATCACCTTCGCCGACTACCTCACCCGCGGCTGGCTGGGGAACCCGGGGACCTGAGGCGGGACGGTGAAGAGGCGCGCTGGCCTCTGCCCCATCGGCACGCACGGTCACCTCCGGAGCGGCCAGGCCCGGCCGACGCGAAGCACAACGGCAGAGCCGAGGCGGGCACCAAGCCAGGGAAGGCGGCACGGCAACCACCCCGCCCGGACCCGAGCTCCGCCACCCGATGGACGGCTCGGCGCTCCCTGAAGGAGTTGCGTCGGCGCCCATGTCTCTCACTGGCGGTGTGGAGGGCCTGATAGAGAGTGGTCTTTGGGTCCGCTAGCTCCTCGTGGGCGCGGATCCGAGGCAGATTGAGCGGCGCACGTCCGCCCGGCTTGCCTGCAGCGCCGCGGATCGCGGACTCGTCGAACGAGAACCACGCCTCCTGCATCCTGATTGGGACCACGGGTTGTGTCGGTACCCCCCGTCACCTGATGTCCGATTTCGTCTCCTGGTGTCCTCCTGGATCACTGTAGTGTCCGATTCCGTCTCCTGTGGCGGTGGTTGACCGGAGCCCCTCCGGGAGGGAGGCTGTCGGCCAGCGTCGGGAGGGGGGCACATGTCCAGCCGAGCGGTCGTGATGGTCGCGCTGCTGGCGGCGGCGAGCACGGTGTCGGCCCAGAGCCTCACCGAGATCGCCGCCAAGGAAAAGGCCCGGCGGGAGCGCGTGCGTCGCGAGGGGACGGAGGCTAGGACCTTCTCCGATCGGGACCTGCCGCGTGGCCGCGAGGGCGACACCACCTCGGAGCGGGAGAAGCCAGCCCCCGATAGCCGGTCCGGAACGGCTCTCACCCTGGAGCGCAAGGTCGATGTGGAGCCACCCCAGGCCGAGGGCCCTTCCGAGATGGAGAAGCTCAAGGCGAAGTCGGCCCTCTGGAGGGGCCGTTGGCGGGAAGCCAAGGACCAGGTCGAGAAGCTCGAGAAGGAGCTTGCCGAGCTGGAAGAGGAAGCTTCGCACATTGCCCAGATCGCCCGGGGGCCCGAGACCGGCCCCAGGCCGCTGACCCGAGCGGAGTACGTCCTCTCCCGCCTCCGTACCGTCCGGAACGAGCTTCGACTGGCCAAGAGCAGGCTAGCGGACGTGGAGGCATCCGGCGCCTTCACCGCCGACCGGGTCCTGGACGAGGTGGTGCAGCAGGTGGCGGTGGCCTAGGAGCCGGAACTGCCGTGAGGGGAAGCGGGTTCAACGACGCTGGAGGTCAGTCCTCGCGCAGGGTGCAGCTCGCGCAGGAACTCCTCCACCGGGAGACACAAGACGTCCTCGATGCGGCGGCGCTCGCTCCCACGATAGAGGAGGAGGCAGGCGCACTCAGGGTAGTCGGCGTGGAAGGTGCGTAGCGCGCGGAGGTCCCTGGGACGGATCTGCGACGAGTTCTGCACCTGGAGGGCCCAGAAACCCCGCGGGCCGTAGACCACGAAGTCCACCTCTACGCCCGAGCGGGTGCGCCAGAAGAACAGCTCTGCCCCCGGGCCGGAGTAGGCAACCCACGCGTAAAGATGCTGGGCCACGAGCCCCTCGAGCGCCGCGCCCTCGATCTCCTCCGGCCGGTCGAGCGGCCCACGAGGGCGCAGGGAGCGGAAGACCCCGGCGTCGAAGACGTAGAGCTTGGGGTGTGCGCTGGTTTCGCGCCGCGCGCGGCGGGTGAAGACAGGGATGCGGAACGAAAGCAGGAGGTCCTCGAGCACTTCCACGTACGCGGCCACGGTGGGGCGGGCTATCTCGCATTCGCGAGCCACGTTGGCCACGTTCAGCACGCTCCCGTGCGAGAAGCTGATCCCCTCGAGGAATCGCGAGAAGGTTCCCGCGTCGCGCGCCCAGCCCTCGAGCTTCACCTCCTGCTCCAGGTAGAGCGAGGCGTAGGCGTCGAGCACGTCCTGGGGGTTCGGCGAGGTCACGACCAGGGGCAGGAGGCCGTCACGGAGCGCGCGTTCGAGGCTGAAGGTGGCCAGCTCGCCCGCCATGAAGGGGTGCATCGTGCGATGGAGCGCCCGGCCCGCCAGCAGATCGACACCGCCCCGCCGCAGCTTGCGCGCACTCGAGCCGGTGAGGACGAAGCGGGGCGTGGCCCTCGCGGTGGTGGACTCGAGGATCTCGTGGACCACGTTCAGCAGCTCGGGCACGCGCTGGACTTCGTCCACCACCACCGTCTCCCGGTCGGGTGCGCCGGCGACCCGCTCGCGGAGCCGCTCCGGTCGTGCGCTCAGCTCACGATGAACCTCGGGGCGCAGCAAGTCGACGTACAGCGCGTCCGGCAGCACGTGGCGGATCCACGTGGACTTGCCTGTTCCCCGCGGCCCCAGGAGGAAGAAGCTCCGCCGGGGAAGGTCGAGAAATCGTGCATTGAATGGTGTTTTGAGTCCCAAAACGTCGATACCGACAGCATTTACGCACGCTCTGGGGGCCCGTGTCAACCCTGCGGTTGGGTTCTCCGGACCGGCCTGATGGTGGGTGCGCAGTGAACCCGAAGCTCATCGCGCCCGTGCTGCCCGGCCGAGTCCGGTCGAGCCCCGGCGTCTACGCGGAGCTCGCGGACCTGGTGGCGCTCGAGCGCCGGGCGCGGGGCCTTCAGCTTCCTGCCGGTGCACAGCCTGCTGACCGGCCGACGCGCGCCACAGGAGTCCCAGCCCACCGACCTGCGGGCCGTGGTCGAGGAGACCCTGGACCTGCTCCGGGCGTCGCTCCCCGCCACCATCGAGATCAAACGCCGGCTGGTGGCCGAAAGCGCCGTCCAGGCGGACGCCACCCAGATCCACCAGGTGCTGATGAACCTCGGCGCCAATGCCGGCCTGGCCATGCGCGAGGGCGGCGGCGTGCTCGTGGTTTGCCTCGAGGACGTCACGGTGGGAGCCGAGCTGTCGGACCAGCGTCCCGGGCTGGTCCCGGGTCCGTACGTGCGCCTCACGGTGGCCGACACCGGTCAGGGCATGAGCCCCGACGTCCTGGCGCGGGCCTTCGAGCCGTTCTACACCACCCGGCCCCACGGCGAGGGGACGGGGATGGGCCTGGCGGTGGTGCACGGCATCGTGAGGAACCACGGGGGAACCATCCACGTCACCAGCTCGCCCGGCGCCGGAGCCACCTTCACCATCCACCTGCCGGCTCTGGGGCAGGCGGTGGCGGCCGCGCCCCCGGTGTTCGAGCGGCCGCCGCGAGGGACCGAGCGGGTGCTGTTGGTGGACGACGAGGAGTTCCACCGCGACGTGACCCAGGAGCTCCTCGTGGAGCTGGGCTATCGCGTGACCTGCTGCGCCGACGGGCGCGAGGCGCTGGAGAGGATCGCCAGCGCCCCGAGCGGATTCGACATCGTGCTGAGCGACGTCACCATGCCCCGACTCACCGGCGATGCGCTGCTCCGGGAGCTGCGGCGGTTGGAGGTCCCGGTGCCGGTCATCCTCTGCACCGGCTTCGGCGATCAGTGGACGCTCGAGGGCGCTCGTGCCGAGGGAGCCCAGGGCCTGCTGCTCAAGCCGGTGGCGCTGTGGGACCTGGCGATCGCGATCCGCAAGGCGCTGGCCGACACGGCGGCGCCCCGTCCCTGACCCGGCCGGCGCGGCGGGTAGCGCCCGCTGTCACCTGGCCAAGCCGCAGGAGTATCATTCCCGCGACCGCGTCGAGGCCTGACACGGGCTGGAGGGTGGGACTGATGAACCGATCGACCCTGTTTGGCGTGCTCGTCTCTCTTCTGGCGCTGCCGGGCGGGCTCGGTGCCCAGTGGCAGATGGTCAACGGACCCGCGCTACCCCGGGTCACCGCGCTCTCGGCGCACCCTCTACGTCCCGATGAGCTGCTGGTCGAGGGTCCGGCCAGCATCCTCCTCACCACCGATCGGGGCGTCACCTTCCAGGCCGTGGCCGAGACCAGGGGGTCGGACGGAGGCGGACGCTTCTACCGCCATCCGCAGGACCCCGAGCTGGTGTTCACCCAGGAATACGTCTCCGAGGACGGGGGGCGCACCTGGTCGGCGATGGATTGGTACTTCGACGTCCTGGGTGCCGCACCCGGCAATGCCGACATTGTCTTTGGCATCACGAGCGGCAACGATGGCGCTCAGAGCTGGATCGAGGTCCTGATCTCGACCAGCCGTGGCCAGCGTTTCACCACCATCAGTCAGTTCGGCCACAGCGCCCACCAGCGGGGCGCATTCGACCTCTGCGTCGATGCCGTGGACGCGGACCGGCTCTTCGCCATCGTCGGCGAGAACCTGGGCGATCACTGGAGCTCCCTGCTCTACGGCTCGACCGATGCCGGTCGGAGCTGGGCGCCGCTGGCCGGGCCAGAAGCCGAGGCCGTGGGGGTGGCGTGTGATCCCAGAGAAGCGTCGGTCCTCTATGTGCTGACCCCTTCCGGCCTGTTCCGGAGTCGCGACGGTGGCGCCAGCTACTCGAGGTTGTGGACCGGTGCCGGCCTCGCAGTCTACTCCGGGAGCCGGGACGAGCTGCTGCTGAGCCCGGACGGAACCGGCGGCATCTGGATCAAGGGCGGGAACGCCGCATGGAGCTCGATAGACGGCGGCGTCTCCTGGACCCAGGCCCGCCTTCCCTGGTCCAGCTCGGTGGAGTATCCGTCGCTGGCCCCCGTGTTCGGTGTCGGCCGCCGGCTCTACGCAAGCAATGGCGAGAGCATCGCCTACTCGGAGGACGCCGGCGCGAGCTGGGCGGAGGTCAGTCCGCCGCCCACCCCGGCGGTGCTCTCCTTCGTCGAGGTCGACCCGACCAACTCGGCCCGGGTCTACACGGCCGAGTGCTGCCACGGGCCGTTCTTCCGGACGGCCGACGCCGGCCTCACCTGGGCGAGGGAGGACTTCGGCGTCAACGGGATCTTCGCCCATCCGACCGAACCCGACCATGTCTACGTCCTGACCGGGATCCACGGCTTCGTAGAAAGCCGGGATGCCGGCCTTACCTGGCGTGACCTCGGGGACTGGCGGACCCAGACCGGCACGGCGGGCAGCGAGCACGTCTCGGCGCTCGCCTTCAGCCCGGACGATCCCCAGACGCTCATCACCGGCGCCGGCGGCTACGACTACTTCGACGAGGCCGACCCCGATTCCTGGGGCCACGTGTTTCTCTCCCAGGACGGCGGCCAAAGCTGGTCGAGGACGGCCTTCAGCCAGCCCAACTGGGCCATCCTCGGCGTCGCGATGGCGCCGGGCAGTCCCCAGACCATGGTGGTCGCCACCAGCAACGTCGGCATCTACCGGAGCACCGACGGCGGGTCGTCCTGGGAACAGGTCTGGGCGGACACCGGCCCGGGGGGCCGGTTCTTCCTTTCATCGCGGATGCGAACCGATCTTGCCAACCCGGGCCTGATCGTCGCGTCGCTGTCCGAGCTGCTGGTCAGCGAGGACTTCGGTGCCAGCTGGTCGGTACGTTCTCCGGAGGTTGGGGCGCCCGCGTCGGTCCTTCTCACCCACCCCACCACCGACCTGACCCGGCTGGTGGTGCCGGGACGTGACGATGGCGTGGTCTACCTCAGCGACGACCTGGGACGAAGCTGGGACCGGGTGTATACGGGAATCAACGACCAGATCCGGATGCTGGCTGCCGCTCGTGATGGATGGTACTGGGCAGTCACGAGGCAGCGGGGCCTGGCCAGAGGGACCCTTCCCTGATCGGGTCCCCTGGGGCTGCCACAGGCCCCTCTTCGTCGTGACGTGCCAGCACCGGCTTCACTTGGTTCCGCCGAACAGGGCGAACACGCCGTACTTGTGGAAGCAGTCGACATCGCGGAAGCCGATCCGCTGAAGCAGCTCCAACTGGTCTACCAGGCCGCTCGGCTTGTTCTCGGGCTTGGCCTTGGCGATCTCGGGCAGGCCGTCGTACTCGCCCACCTCGCCGCCGATCTGCCCCAGGCGCTCGTTCATCCAGTCCTGCCACATCGCGAACTGCCAGCGCTCGCTGCGCTCGGAGACCGGCTTGACCACGTCGGCGATCAGCAAGGCCCCGCCGAACCGCAGCTCCCGGAACAGCTTGGCGAAGACCCGGGACTTCGCCAGAAAGTCCAGGTGATGCAGGGCGTTGGCCGAGAAGACGAAGTCGTAGCTCTGGTCCGCCGGCTCTGCCTCGACGTACTCCTCGAAGGTCCGCTGGATGAAGGTGATCGCCTTGCCGGCCAGGCGCTGACGCGCCCGCTGCAGCATGTCGGCCGAGCCGTCGAGCAGGGTGATGGCGTGGCCCGGGTGGCGCTCGTTCAGGTAGTCCGTGATGATGCCGTCTCCGCCCCCGAGGTCGAGGATCTGCAGCCCCTTCCTGTCGCCGAAGTGGTGGCCGAAGAGGTCCCCCAGCAGGCGCATGGTGCGCTCGCGCTCGACGATGACCACGTCCGCGTGAGAGAGGTACGCCTTGACCTGGTCGGCTCCGGCCAGCCAGGTGTTGGATGTGTCTCTTGTCACGGTTCGTCTCCCTGGGAGGGGCCCGCTCCGGCGTGGCCCCGGTTCTGATCAGATCCCGTGTAGCCGCTCGATCCCGTCGAGCAGGGCCAGCGCCGCCGCCGCCCGTGGACCGTCGGGCGCCTGATCGAGGAACGTCTCGAGCTGGGACACGGCCTCCCGCAGCAGCCGGACCTGGCAGTCGCCGCCTACCGTCGGACACGCGGCGGCGCAGCTCTGCGCGCCGTAGCGGAGATGGCCGGCGGGGGCGGCGATCATGGCCGCTCGGGCCGCCGCCAGATCGATCCCCTCGGCCGAGGCGGCGCCGACCACCTCGCACATCGCGGTCAGCGCTTCCGTCGCTCCCGCCGGGTCCGGCTGGCGGGTGGCTGGCTCGAGGACCGGCAGGGCCCGGTAGGAGCCGACCCGTCCCAACGCCCGGGCCGCGGCGCGTCGGTTGGCGAGGCTCGGGTCGGTGGCGATCTCGAGCAGCACGTCCTCGGCAATCGGGTCGCCGATCTCCCCGAGGACGCTGGCCGCGCACTCCTCGTAGCTGTTGCCGTCCCGGGGCGGGAGCGGGCGCACCTTCCGGAGCGCCTCGACGGTGGCCGCCGCCAGCTCCCGGTATCGCAGGGAGTCGGCGCTGCCGAGGGCGGCCAGGATCCCCTCGCCGGGAGAGGTCTCGAGCAGG
>CAZNNH010000133.1:15974-17344 GCA_964574335.1 uncultured Acidobacteriota bacterium
AGGTGCAGGCTCTCGCCGGACGGGGCCCTCAGCACGATGTCGGCGAAGTCCGAGCCCGGTCCCGGGTCGTCGGCATCGCCGAACACCCTGACGCGTCGAACGTCCAGGACCCGAAGCGTGGCTCCTTCCAGCCGCCGAGCGCCGACGGGCTCGAACCACGAGACGTAGCGGCTGCGACCGAAGCGCGCCTGGCGGCAAGCCAGCACCGGCGGCCGGAGGGCACGGACGTCGCGCCCCGCATACTCACGGTACTGGGCCTGGCCGGTCTCGACGTCCGCTTCCGTCTGGTCGAGCACGCCGGCGCTCGGGGGCGGAAAGGGCGGGTGGTATCTCTGCTCGTCCACGGCCGCCCGAAAGGCCCACCACCCGATGGCGGCGGCGGCCAGCAGGGCGTAGGTGGACAGCGCTCCGATCCGACGCCTTCGGAGCGCCGGCGGCGGGAGCGTCTCGCCCGCGATCTTTCCCAGGAAGGCCGCGTACACGGCCAGCACCACCAGCAGAAGCGCCGTCGCCGGAACCAGCGCCAGGCCGACCAGGACCGTGAACATCCCGTTGGGCCACCCGCCCTGCTGCGCCAGGTCGGCGATCCCGAAGCAGGCGGCGCTGTAGGCGACCAGCATGCCCAGGAGGGCGGCGGCGCGAACGGGGCGGCTCCACCGCCGCCGCACCCAGGCGGCGCCCACGAGAGCCCATGCGGTGAGGAGGACCAGCAACCCGATCGAGAGCAGTTCCTTGGCCATCTGTGCCTTCAGTCGGCGGTATCGTACTGTGTAGCGACGACGAGAGTCGACGCGCTCCTTTCATGACAGGAGGTTCCCATGGAGCTGCTGCCCGTGCTGCAGGAAGGGGTCGATTACAACTACTGGGCGCGCGACCGCCAGCTCGAGGCCTGCGCGGCCCTCTCCCAGGAGCAGCTCCTGCGGCGGCTGGGCGGCAGCTTCGCCTCCCTCCGGGACACGCTGGTGCACCTGATGGCGGTGGAGTGGATCTGGCTGGAGCGCTGGCGCGGTCGCTCCCCGCTGGCGCTGGAGCCGGCCGAGGACTTTCCGACGCTGGCCACGCTGTCGCAGCGCTGGCGCGACGTCGAGGGCCAGTTACGCGGCTTCATGGCGGGCCTCACCGAGCCGGCCCTCGCCGCGCCGCTCACCATCACCAGCACCCGGGGGGAGCCGTGGACCTACCCGCTATGGCGCATGGTCCAGCACCTGCTCAACCACCAGAGCTACCACCGCGGGCAGGTCACCCACCAGCTCCGGCTGCTGGGCCTAGAGCCCCCACGGATCGACTTCCTGGTCGCCCACGACCAGGGCCTCGGGGCGCGGTAGGGGAATGTCTCAGCTCGGGCCGGAGCTCTGACGGAGCGGCTGCTC
>CAZNNH010000134.1:0-17206 GCA_964574335.1 uncultured Acidobacteriota bacterium
TGTCGTTTACCGGGATGATCGGACTGGTGGTTGTACCGGCGTACGGGATGTTGCGGGGATCTGGGAGACCGGCGTGAGGATCAACGATGATCCGGTGGTGGGGTTCGAGCTCGAGGTCTACCCGGAGGGCAAGGAGCCGTACCGTGCCGAGACCAAGGCCCTGATCTCGATCCTGTTCATCCCGCAGATCCAGCCGGGCAGCCGGCTTCCGGTCAAGGTCGACCCGAACGACCCCCAGCGCGTGGCCCTCGACATCTACGAGGAGCCCTGAGCCCCTCCTGTAGTCCGCGTGTCAGTCGGCGGGACCGGTCTTGGCGCGGCAGGTGCTGACGCCGAAGATCGTGTAGGCCGGGCAGCTCCCCAGCAGCCCGGTGGCGATCGGTCCCAGACCGATCAGGCCCCACCACGTGTGCGGCCCCACGAAGACCAGCGACAGCAGGCCGATCCCCACCAGCACCCGCACCACCCTGTCGACGACGTGCTCGTTGCGAGGAAGAAGCCTAGACGCCATCACGCCCTCCTTGGGAGAGGCCCGCACCGTCGCCTCGCCGGGCTCGGCAGGCTCATGCTCCCTCCCTGCTTCAAAAGGTTACTCGATGGCCTCGCCGGCGGCTCGACCCGGGGCCGGGAGAGTGCCGGACGTATGGCCGGCCGTTTCGAGAAGACGAGACCCCGGCCCGCCTGAGCGGGCCGGGGCCTCCGCGTCGGCCAACCGGGAGGGGCGGCGCCGGCGCTACTGCTTGCGGACGGCGATGGGGCCGTTGACGGTCTCGAGGGAGATGTCGGCACCGCCGCCGGCAATGGCGCCCTCCATGTCGGCACCCACGAAGCGGTGCTTGTTCACGGGCACCTCGAAATCGTTGCTGAGGTGGCCGCTGACCGTGCTGGCCCGGAGGTCGACCCCTACCGAAGCGGGAAGGGCGACCTCGATCCGCCCGTTGACGGACTCGGCACTGACCCGGTCGCGGGACGCCAGGCGGGCGAAGGACAGCTCCACGGTGCCGTTCACGGAATCGATGTGGACGCTGCCGGCCAGGCCGCGGGCTCGGATGTCGCCGTTGACCAGGTCCACCTCGAGCGGGCCTTCGAGGTCCGCGACATCGAGGTCGCCGTTGACCAGCGAGATGCCCTCGACCGCCGCGGTGCGGGGCACGGTCAGGGTGTAGTCAACGCCCAGATGGCCCCCGTGGTGCCAGTGGCCGTGCCGCTCCGGGTAGCGGGTGTCGATGTCCACCCGGTTGGGGGTGGCGTCGATGTCGATCCGCAGCTCCTGGAGCGCGGCCTCGGAGTCGGCCTCCTTCACCGCCTCCACCTTGACCTCGCTTCGGCTCCATACCTTGACGTGGAGATCGCCGTTGACGTTGTCCAGGCTGACCCGACCGTTCTCGGAGAGGGGGTAGGTCTTGGAGAACGTCTCCTGCGCCGCCAGCGCGGGTCCGGCGAGCAGGAAGAGGGAAAACAAGAGCGCCCAGGTCCGTTGGGTCATGATTGGGTCCTCCAAACGGGCCCGCCGCGGGCCCGGGTCACCGATGAGACGGCGCCGGGGACCGGAAGGTTGGAAGCGGGAAGCGCGGCGGCTCGGGCAGGTCGGACCAGGGGGTGTCGGCGAGGAACAGAGCGCCCGCGTTCGGGCAACGGAGGAGCCGCTCCGGCGACATGTGCTCGACGGCGGTGGTCAGGAGCAGCGACACTCGGCCCTGGTGGCTCAGCCACTGCGGGCAGGTCACCTGGGGGGAGCCCTCGGTCCGCCACACCGCCACGAGCTCACCGCTGGCCAGGTTGTACTGGCGGGCCTCGCCGGGTCCGACCGAGTCGGGGTGGTAGAAGGCGATCACCACCCCTTGGTGATCGGGGGTGAGAACCATTCCGTCCGGGTAGGCCGCCTCGTCCGTGAGGTCCAGGACGACCCGGGGTGAGCCGACCCGATCTTGTTCCAGGTCGAGCGGGTACTCGACGAGACAACGGGTCGGGGTGTCGATGTCGAGCAGCCGCACGCCGCTGCCGTCCTCGACGACCGCCTTCCCGTTGGAGCAGACCTGCCCGCCCGCCAGGCGGCTCAGCCGGTCGTGCGACGGGTGCCAGAGGTAGAGGCCGGCCTTCGGCGACCGGAAGGCGAGGTCCTTGGTGCCGAAGACCACCACGTCGCGGTGGAACACGGCGTCGTTGATGACGGTGCCCTCGACGTCCGCCTCGACCGTCGCCGACGGACCCACCCAGCGCTCGCGCCCCAGGTCGTAGAAGCCGACCCGCTTCTCGCAGCCGACCAGGAACGTGTCGGGTCGGGTGGTGGGGAACGCGAAGCCGGGCCGACCGTCGAGCGGGAACGAGCGGTTGAACCCGGTCGCGATATCGAGGAGGTTCAGCGAGCCGCGCCTCTCGTCCGGGCCGTGCTGGATGGCCACCCAGCTCACCACCCCCCCACCGCAGGGGTAGGGACCTTCGGGCAGGAACCGCAGCTCGGGCGTCGGCGGCCGGTACAGGAGGCGTGCGACACGTGGCGTGCTCATGCTCCCTCCGAGGGCCAAAGCGGCGGCCTCGGCGGCTCGGCTCAGTGCGCGCTGGCCATCTGAGCGCCCGCCGCGAAGTAGGGCGAGGCCAGCATCTCCCGCAGCGCCTCGGCAAACGGCGTGTAGGGCACGCCGAACTCCTCGGTCCAGGGCTCGACCGGAAAGTCGTCGCCGGCCAGGAGCGCGTCGAGCTGGTCCTTCACGAAGGTGGGGCGGCGGGTCAGCCACCCGTAGCCACGCAGCAGCGCCGCGAACAGCGGCAGCGGCGTCGGGACGACGGCACGACGCTGGCCACGGGTGCGGGGCATCGAGCGGATCAGGTCGATGAAGTCGATCCTCTCGTGACCGATGATGTTGTGGGCCCGCCGGCTGGGCGCCCGCTCCAGGCAGGCCAGGATGACCCGGCAGAGGTCCATCACGTAGAGCGGCTGCCGCAGGTAGCGACCGGAGCCGGGGATGGGCAGCACCGGGGTGAGGCTCAGCAAACGCCAGATGAAGCCCAGGTGCTTCACGTCGAAGCAGCCGAACATCAGGGGCGGCCGGAGCGTCGTGAACGGGATGCCGCTCTCGGAGACCAGCCGCTCGGCATGGCGCTTGGTCTCGGAGTAGGCGTCGTGGGCCAACGAGATCACCACCGAGGAGCTGACGTGGACCAGGTGCGGGATCGACGCCCCCCGGCAGGCCTCCAGGATCAGGCGCTGGCTCTCGACGTTGTTGCGATGGTAGAGCTCGGGCCGCGGGGCCGCGATCTGGGCCTTGATGTCGACCACGGCGGCGGCCCCGTCGAGGCAGCCCATCCAGCTCCCCTCGACGGCCAGATCGGCCAGGCGGGTCTCGACACCCGGGTTCAGCCGGCCGAGGAGGGCCAGGTTCTCGACGTGCTTGTCGATGACGAGGACGCGCCGGCCGGAGGCGTGGAGCAGCGGCACCAGGTTCTGACCGACCATCCCGGCGCCGCCCGCCAACACGATCGTCGTCATCGACCGCCAGCCGCCTCGATCGCGGCCCCGAGCGCTCCCACCGCCGCGCGCTCCCTCTCACGCGCCTCGGCCAGCCGCTCCGCCTGGAGACGCCGCCGGTCGAGGCCCCAGTCGGCGAGGGAGCGAAGCTGGCGGGGCCAGGGGACGTGCTCCCAGCCCGCCTCGAGCCGGTCGGCGATCTCCTGGTATCGCGAGGCCGCGTCCTCCAGCGACGCGGCGGCTTCGGGTAGCTCCGGCGCGATCCGTCGCAGGTAGGCGCTGGCGCTGCGGCGCGCGTCCACCAGGCAGTAGTAGATGTGGGCGTTGCCGGCGACCACGGCGCCGGGCTCCGTCTCGGAGCGCTGGAGCAGGTCCTCGTCGCTCAGCTTGGCGATCCAGTCGTCGTAGGCGCCGAAGCCCGACGTGTACGCCCCGTACCGCCGGCCGTCAGCCAGCTCCACCGCCACCTCCAGCGACCTCAAGAGGGCCGCCGGCGACGGACGGGACGGAGGCCGATGGACGATGCCGATACCCCAGGCGTGCCGCTCGTCCAGCTTCTCGGCCTCCTCCCCTCGCCGGCTGTAGGGGTGGCGGACCAGGATCGCCTCGCCGCCGCCCACGTAGCCGATGGCCAGACCTGTCTCCTCCTCGATGGCCAAGGCCGGCACGCCTCGGTTGACGCTGGCCACGATCGCCTGCCTGGCCGCCGCGACGGTCTCGGGCTCTCGCGGATCCCAGGGATGCTCCTCGAGCTCGAACCCGAGCGCCTCCCGGGCCAGCGCGTCGCAGCGGAAGCCGAGGCTCGGGTGCGGCGAGCTGGGGCAGAGGCTTCCGCCCACCTGGATCCTGAAGGCCGCCGCCGAGAGACCCATCAGGTCGACGTAGTCGACGTCCGCCCCCATCGCCCGGAAGGCGATGGCCGTCGACTTGAAGACCGTGTTCGGCTGCTCGAGACCCGGAGGGTAGAGGGGGTCGAGGTCGAGCCAGGTACGATCGCCGGCGTGCTTGAGCATGGTCCTCCCCTGGGTGGCCGCGACGGATGAGACCACAGCCGAGGGGCACAGGTCCAACCGGGGGAGCCCTCGGTCCCTTTCGCGAGCCGACCTAGCTCGGGCTCTACCGCCTGGCTCCCCGCGCGCGCCACACCACAAAGAGGGCTCCCGCAAGCGGGACGGCCGCGGCCGCCGCCATGTGGATCCCCTCGCTGGGGACGCCGGCCAAGCGCTGACGCTCGAAATCCGGGACCTTCAGTGCGGTCAGCAGCTCGCCGAAGCGGTGCCCCAGAAGCGTGAGCAGGAGGGACAGGGAGAGGACCGCGAGCACGACCGCAGTCGCGGCCCAGCAGAAGCGGCGCCGCGTGAGCACGGCCCAGAGAAGAACCGCAAGCACGGTCATGGAGGCCACCAGCCCGAGAAATCCCTCCGGGCCGGTGACCACCCTCCCGAACAACGGGAACGCTCCGTGCAGCAGGAGCGGGACATGGAGGGCCAGGATGCCGCCGGCGAGAAGCACGGCCAGGTCAAGGACGGCGGGCGGTCGCTTCTCGATCCAGGCCCGGCAAGGACCAGACGGGACGAGGTGCCGCTCCAGACCGAGGCGCCGATCCAGCCAGAGCGCGAGCACCGGCAGGACCGGGTAGGCCAGCACGCCGCCTGCCACGGCGGCGGCCGCGAGCAGGGCCGACGGCTCCTTTTGCCCCACCGCCAGGAGCGCGGCCGCAGCCACCGGCTGGCCGACGGCCAGCCAAACCCGCATCGCCACCAGCAGCCCGACCCGGGCCCAGCGACGCCGTCTCTGAAGACCGTAGCCGAGGGGGATCGCCACCATGGCGATCAGGTAGTACCCGCCGATCTGCGCAGCGATGGCCGCGAACACCAGCGAGCCGGGGCCGAAGCCCTCGAAGTGGAAGCGGCCCCCCTCCAGGAAGAGGTAGAAGCAGGAGACCTCCAGCGGCGCGATCACGCCGGCCGTGATGCCCACCAGGATCAAGACGGAGCCCAGCCCTCTGATCAAGCGGCCTTGCCACTCAATGGACCCTGGGCGGGGGCTGGGACCTTCCGACATCGCGTCTCGAGACTATACGGACACCGGCACGGTCTATCACGCGATCCCGCCACGCCGCCGGCTACGCGCGGTGGCGGAGCGGACGGCCGAGCTGGTGGGGGAGGCGGAGATCCGGGCCGCCGAGGAGCGGGTGCGCGCGGTCCGAAGCGACGTGCCGGTCGACCGCCGCGCCTTCCACGAGCGCCTGGAGAGCTGGCGGGCCTGCTGCTGGCGGGCCAGGGGCCAGGTCTTCTTCACGGACGGCCCGCTGTTCGCCGAGCTCGCCGGTGGCCGTGTCTCCTCACGACCGTCAGCCGGCCCGGGCCCGCCCCCGCACGGCATTCATCCTCATCCTGGAGGGGCAGAAACCGATCGACGCGCTCGTCGCCCTGCGCGGCTGCGAGCGTCTCCCGGTGTGGGCGGCCTCACGGGCCGCCTCGGCTCAGACGCCTCAGGTGAAGCCGCCGCCCGCCGAGGGGGCGCAGCCGGCGCCGGCGCTAGCGAACGTCGAGTACTCCTTCTCGAGCTCCCCGCGCTTGCCGCACACGGGGCACTCGAGGTCGCGGCCATCAGCACCGATCCGCTGGTAGACCTCGAAACGTTCCTCGCACACCTTGCACCGGTACTCGTAGAGGGGCACGCTCTTTCCTCCCGTGGAGGCCCCGTGGCCTCCCTTCGCTATTGTAAGAGCCATTCGCCCCGGGAAGGGTTCGCGAATCGCTGGTGGCCCCATAACTCGATCATGGGTTAGGATTTGGCGCGGCTGTCCGGAGGGAGTCCGAGGATGGGGCAGAGTGTTTGGCGGATGGCCACCTGGATCGTGGTGGGGGCGCTGGCGGCGACCGGCGGCCTGGCGGCCGAGCTGGCCCCGAGCAATCCCGGCGCCGACGCCAGTCTGGCCGAGGCCCGCCGTCTGGCCGGGGAGCTGACCAAGACGATCCGCGAGCTGCTGATGAAGGAGCTGAAGGAGGGCCGCTTCGAAGGGGCGCTCCGCGCCTGCTCGGAGAGTGCCCAGCAGGTGACCGCGGCGTGGCAGGAGCGTACCGGGGCGAAGGGACGGCGAGTCAGCCTCCGCCTCCGCAACCCCGAAAACGCGCCGGACGCCTACGAGCGGGCGGTCCTCGAGGAGCTCGATCAGCTGAACGCCGAGGGACGCTTGCCGGAGGAGCACCACCGGGTGGTGGAAGGGGCGGATGGACCGGTCCTCCGTTACCTGAAGCCGATGATCGCCAACCAGCTCTGTCTGAAGTGCCACGGACCCGTCGAGCAGTTGGCCCCCGAGATCCGCTCCCTGCTCGCCGAGCGCTACCCGGAGGACCGGGCCACCGGCCACGCCGTGGGCGACGTGCGCGGGGCGGTCAGCGTGATCGTGAGCGTTCCCGGCCCCGGCAAATGAGCGAGGCCAAAGACCCGCCGAGAGTGGCTCAGCAGGCGCTGGCCCTGAGCACCGCCTTCCTGGCCCTCTTCTCGATCGTGGGCTTTGCCCTCTACGGGCTCCCCTTCTTCTACGATTTCCTGGTGAAGGACCTGGGCTGGACCCGGCAGCAGGTGACCTCGGGGAACGCGTACAGCAAGCTGATCGTGGGCCCGCTGTTCGGCTTCCTGGCCGGCTGGATCGTCGACGCGTTCGGCCCGCGGCGGCTGATGCTGGTCGGGATCCTGCTGGCGGGGGGCGCGCTGGTCGGCCTCGGAGGCGTCACCGGGCTGTCGGCCTTCTACTTCTTCTACCTGCTGAACGCCCTCGGCTACGTCTGCGGGGGGCCGCTCCCCAACCAGGTCCTGCTCTCGCGCTGGTTCGACGCCGGCCGGGGGAAGGCGATGGGGATCGCGTACCTCGGGATCGGGATCGGCGGCGCCCTGGTGCCCCTGGTGGCCTACGCCCTGATCCAGTCGCTGGGCTGGCGCGGGGCGCTGCGAGCCCTCGGCGTGCTGATGATCGTGGTGGCCTTCCCCACCGCCTTCTTCGTGCGCGAGCCCCAGGCGGCCCACCCCAAGCCGGCCGCCAGCGTGTCCTTGGGCGAGGTGCTGCGCCGGCCGGCCTTCTACCTGCTGGCGGTCGGCAGCATGTGCTCGATCGGGGCGGTGGGCGGCACCATCCAGAACCTGAAGCTCTACCTGAGCCTGGACCGGCATTTCGCCCAGGGGGAGATCGCCACGGTGCTCTCGCTGATCCTCTCGGGGAGCATCGTGGGACGGCTGCTGATGGGGTGGCTGGCCGACCGCTGGGCCAAGAAGCACGTGATGCTGCTGGTCTACTCGATCGTGGCCGTCTCGATCCCGCTGCTGGTGTTCGCGCCCAGCCTGGCGTTGCTGAGGCTGTTCGCCGTGGCCTTCGGGGTCGGGCTGGGCGGCGACTACATGATCATCCCGCTGATGGCCGCCGATCTGTTCGGGCTGCGGCTGATGGGCCGGGTGATGGGGATCGTGCTCACCTCCGACGGCATCGCCGAGGCGGTGGCGCCGATGGCGGTGGCCAGCCTGCGCGACGGGATGGGGAGCTACACCTTCGGCTTCGGCTTCCTGGTGGCGCTGGCCGTCGTCGGCGCGGCCTCGGTGGCGCTGCTGCCGAAGGCCGAGGCGGCGGCATGATCCAGCTCGACCGGGGCCTTTCCCCCACCGACCTGCTGCCCCGGCTCCCGGCCTTCTGGGAGCTGTCCGGAGCCAAGATCTGGGCGCTGGAGGCGACCTGGGAACCGGGCCAGGGCTCGCCCGTGTTCACGGTCCGGGGCCGCTACACGACCCGGGGCTGGACCGAGTGGACCCAGGGGTTCCAGCACGGCTCGGCGCTCTTGCAGTTCGACGCCACCGGAGACGAGAGCTTCCTCGAGCTCGGCCGCGAGCGCACCTCTGAGCTGATGGCGCCGCACCTGACCCACATGGGCGTGCACGACCACGGCTTCAACAACGTCAGCACCTACGGGAACCTGTGGCGGCTTTGCGAGGAGGGGCGTGTCCAGGTCGGTCCCTGGGAGCGGCGCTTCTACGAGCTGGCCCTGATGGTGTCCGGGGCGGTCCAGGCGCGACGCTGGACGCCGCTACCCGAGGGCGGCTTCATCCACTCGTTCAACGGCCCCCACTCGCTGTTCGCCGACACCATCCGCACGCTGCGGGTGCTGGCGCTGGCCCACTGGCTCGGCCACGTCCTGTACGAGGAGCAGGACCAGCGGGTCTCGCTCCTCGAGCGGCTGCTCGCCCACGCCGCCGCCACCGCCCGCTACTCCGTCTACTACGGCGAGGGGCGCGACGCCTTCGACGTGCGAGGGCGGGTGGCCCACGAGAGCCTCTTCAACGTGCGAAACGGCAGCTACCGGGGACCGTCCACCCAGCAGGGCTACTCCCCCTTCAGCACCTGGACCCGGGGGCTGGCCTGGATCGTGTGCGGCTTCGCCGAGCAACTCGAGGTGCTGCCGGCCTGGCCGGACGAGGGGCTGGAGGCCGGCGGCGGACGCGCCGAGGTCCATCGCCTGATGCTGGACGCCGCCCGCGCCAGCTCGGACTTCTACATCCAGAACGCGGCCAGCGACGGCATCCCCTACTGGGACACGGCGGCCCCTGGCCTGCAACGTCTGGGCGAGGCGATGTCGCGGCCTGCCGATCCGGCGAACGACCAGGAGCCCGTCGACAGCTCGGCCGCCGCCATCGCGGCCCAAGGCCTGCTGCGGCTGGGCCGACTCCTGGGCGAGGCCGGCGAGGGCGCCCGCTACTGGCAGGCGGGCCTGGCCATCGCGGACCGCCTCTTCGACCAGAAGGGCCCCTACCTGAGCCACGACCCGGAGCACCAGGGACTGCTCCTGCACTCGGTCTACCACCGCCCCCAGGGCTGGGACCACGTCCCCGAAGGCTCCCGGATCCCCCGCGGCGAGTCCAGCATGTGGGGCGACTACCACGCCCGCGAGCTGGCCCTCCACATCCAACGCCTCGCCCAAGGCGCCCCCTACCTCACCTTCATGGGGTCAGGTCTAGACTCTTGACTTTGCGCGAGCCAGACCGGGCCGAAAGTCAAAAGTCTAGACCTGACCCCGGTGTGGCGATCGTGACCGGAGGGGCTCGGGGGATCGGGCTCGGGATCGCGCGGTGTCTGGGGGCCGAGGGGTGGCGGCTTCTGCTGTGCGGGCGCCGGGGGGGCGAGGAGGTTCGGGAGGTCGTGGAGGGCCTCGGCGGCGAGGTCCTGTACCTGTCGGCCGACGTCGGTGTGGCGGCGGACCGGGCGCGCCTCGTCTCGGAGGCGCAGGCCCGGTTCGGCGGCGTCAACCTGCTGGTCAACAACGCCGGGATCGCCCCGCGGGTGCGCGCCGACCTGCTCGAGGCCACCGAGGAGGGCTTCGAGGAGGTGATCCGCACCAACCTCCAGGGCCCCTACTTCCTGACCCAGCTCGTGGCCCGACAGATGATCGCCCAGCGGGCCGCCCAGCCGGGCTTCCGCGGCTCGATCGTCAACGTGACCTCCATCTCGGCGACGGTGGCCTCGCCCAACCGGGGCGAGTACTGCGTCAGCAAGGCCGGCCTGGCGATGGCCAGCCGGCTGTTCGCGGCCCGCCTCGGCGAGCACGAGATCCCGGTCTTCGAGGTCCGGCCGGGGGTGATCGCCACCGACATGACCGAGGCCGCCAAGGACAGGTACGACGCGCTCCTGGCCGAGGGGCTGGCCCCCCAGCGGCGCTGGGGACGCCCCGAGGACGTGGGCCGGGTGGTGGCGGCGCTGGCGCGCGGCGACTTTCCCTACTCCACCGGCGCGGTCATCATGGTGGACGGCGGGCTGACCATCGCCCGTCTCTAGGGGGAGAGACCCGATGATCGTGGCCGACCTGAAGCAGATCCCCGGGCGCACCTACCCGGCGCGCCGCCTGACCCGGAACCTGGTGGGTGGCGCCTCGCCGATCACGGCCCAGGGCTTCTGCATGGGCTACGTCACGCTCGAGCCGCGCGGCGGCCAGGTCCCCTGGCACGACCACCCCCAGGAGGAGGTCTACGTCATCCTCGACGGACGCGCCGAGATGTGCATCGGCAGCGAGCGCCAGGTGGTGGAGGGGGGCCAGGCCGTCTACGTCCCGCCCGGCCAGTTCCACCAGCTCACCAACCTCGGCGAGACGCCGCTCACCCTGCTCTACTGCTACTCGCCCGCCGGAGAGGTGGCCCACTGGAAGCAGGAGCTGGCCGGCACCCTGCCCCGCGCCGGCCAGCAGGCCCCCCCGCTGCCCGACGGCGCCCAGCCGCAGTGCACCAAGGCGCCCGAGTAGGGCCAGAAGCTTCGCGAGGAAGAGCCATGTCCCACCTCAAGACCCACAAGGTCGGCATCGTGATGAACGGCGTCACCGGACGGATGGGGGCCAACCAGCACATGCTCCGCTCGATCGCGGCGCTGATGCAGGAGGGCGGGGTGCGGCTGGGCGAGGACGAGGTGATCGTCCCCGACCCGATCCTGGTGGGCCGCAACCCGGCCAAGCTCCAGAAGCTGGCAGCACGCGCCGGGGTGGAGAAGTGGACCACCCATCTCGACCAGGCCTTCGACGACCCCGGCAACACCCTCTACTTCGACGCCCAGACCACCCAGCTCCGGGTGGCGTCGGTCACCCGGGCGATCGAGGCGGGCAAGCACGTCTACTGTGAGAAGCCGAGCGCCCTCACGACCGCCGAGGCGCTCGAGCTCTTCCGCCTGGCCCAGGAAAAAGGCGTCAAGCACGGCGTGGTGCAGGACAAGCTGTGGCTGCCCGGCCTGATCAAGCTGAGGCGCCTGATCGACTCCGGCTTCTTCGGCCGGATCCTGTCGGTGCGCGGCGAGTTCGGATACTGGGTCTTCGAGGGCGACGGCGTCCCCGCCCAGCGGCCGTCCTGGAACTACCGCAAGGAGGACGGCGGCGGCATCATCCTGGACATGTTCGCGCACTGGCGCTACGTGCTCGACGACCTCTTCGGCGCCGTGCGCTCGGTCTGCTGCCTCGGCCAGACCCACGTCCCCCAGCGGTGGGACGAGGACGGCCGACCCTATCACTGCACCGCCGACGACGCCGCCTACGCCGTCTTCGAGCTCGAGGGCGGCGCCATCGCCCAGTTCAACTCCTCCTGGACCACGCGGGTACGCCGCGACGACCTGCTCACCCTCCACGTCGACGGCACCCTCGGCTCGGCAGTGTGCGGCCTGCGGCAGTGCTGGATCCAGCCGGCGGCGGCCACCCCGCGCCCGGTCTGGAACCCCGACGTCGACAGCCCCCTCGACTACCTCGAGGGCTGGACCCGGCTCCCCGATGTCGAGGTCTACAAGAACGCCTTCAAGGCCCAATGGGAGCGCTTCCTGCGCCACGTGGTGAAGGACGAGCCGTTCCCCTGGAACCTGCTGGAGGGGGCCAAGGGGGTCCAGCTCGCCGAGCTCGGCCACCAGTCCTGGCAGAAGCGGGCCTTCGTCAACGTGCCGGCGCTGGCCGGCTAGGGATCGGCACACCCCGCCTCCCGCTTCGGCCTCGGTTGAAACACCGGCCGAGTCGGACCAGAATCGCCCCAAAGCTCGGGGGGCACCATGCGACACGCTCCGGCCATAGCCCTGCTGCTGCTCCTGGGCTCGATCCGCCTCGTCACCGCCCAGGCCACCGGCACCATCTCCGGGACCGTCTCCGACGAGGCCGGCGCCCTGGTGCCGGGCGCCAAGGTGACGGCCACCGATGCCAGCACCGGCATGGCCCAGTGCACCACCACGGACGAGGAGGGCAAGTACCAGCTTCGCCTGGCGCCGGGCAGCTACGACGTCAAGGCGGAGCAGCCCGCCTACGCCACCGCCGAGGTCCGTGGGGTGGTGGTCTGCTCCGGCAAGACGGTGACGGTGGACCTGACGCTTCGGAACACCACGATCGGAGAAGACGTATCCATCAGTGGAGACAGGGTGAACCCATGAGCCTTCTCGGCAACATCCTCTGGCTGATCTTCGGCGGCCTGCTCTCGGGCCTCGGCTACATCGTGGGCGGGCTGCTGATGTGCCTGACGATCGTGGGGATCCCGTTCGGGATCCAGTCGATGAAGATCGGGGTGGCCACCTTCGCGCCGTTCGGCAAGCGCGTGGTCGAGGAGCCGGGCGCCAACGGCCCGCTCCAGATCGTGCTCAACATCCTCTGGCTGGTCCTGTTCGGCTGGGGGATCGCGCTGGCCCACCTGGTCCATGCCGGGGTGCTGGCCATCACCATCATCGGCATCCCCTTCGCCCTGCAACACATCAAGCTGATCCCGATCGCGCTACTCCCCCTCGGCCGCTCGCTGCGGCGCGTCGACTGAGCGGCGGGGCGTCCCGCCCGCTCACTCGACATCGCCCTCTCGTCGAAACAGGTCGGGAGAGGTCCAGGCCTCCGGGTCGCCCCCGTAGCGCTCGAAGAACTCCTGCAGCTCGGCGGTGGGGGCCGTCAGCACGAAGCGGTCGTGGTCCAGGACCACGTGGGCCGGGGCCCGCCCCTCGTCGGCCTGCTCCCGGATCCAGTCCAGGTCGAGGTGGTCCAATCGCAGCGTGTCGCCCTCGAGCGACAGCTTGGCGAAGCCGTGAGCGGGCAGCATGTAGATACCGTAGTCGTCGTCTTCGATCTCATCCGGGTCCGGGGCCATGTCCCAGTAGACGGTGTCGTCGATCCGCACGAGATGGACCTCGAAGCTCATCGGCTGGTCTTCCCCTTCGGAGAAGACCGCCCGGTAGGCGCGGCCGGGGACTGGCGTGACCACCATCTGCTCGCCGTCGTCGTCGGCCGACCGCCAGGTCCCGACGATCTCGGGCAGCGTGACGAGCTGCTCCTCGGTGTAGAGCGGCGACAGCGAGACCGGCAGACACGCCCCCGTCACCACCAGCAGCGCCGGGCCGAGCCAGGCTGCTCTCTTCATTGCGCCCTCCTCTGGGAGAATCCGGCTCCCGGAGAAGACTACGGAGCCGCGGGACGCGGAGTGGCCCCCGACCGAACGGTTTCCCGACTGCTCTAGTTCTAGTCGCTGCGCCAGCCGGGCCGGCCACAGGAGCGAAAGATCCCCTCGCACCCGACGCCGGAGAGCAGGCGACCCTCCGCTCACGAAGAGGGTGGACTACGGCGTGATGGAGAAGGCCTGGTCGCTCGAGTCCTGGCTGTCCGGGTCGGTCGGGTTGCCGGCCACACAGACGCGGTTGTTGCTCCCGCCGCCGGACACCACCCAACTGAGCTCGCCCGTGGTCTCGGTGGTGACCTTGACCCCGGTCGCGATCACCGCGTCGTCGCAGTCGAGATCGCCGTCGTCGTCCAGCGCGACGTCGAACCGCGCGTTCGGCCCCAGGTTGTGGGTCCACCGGATCAACCGGGTCGCCCCACTCGGCCACGTGACCGCCCGGTTCGGCCGGCTCACCTTCACCCGCGGCAGGACCGTGAAGTTGGCGTTGCCCTTGTCCGCGGCCTCCGCGTACCCCAGCCAGCTCACCCGGATCCGCGCGGTGGCCCCCTGCGTCGCCCCGCTCACCACCCACTTGCAGACGGATGCCGCGTTGGCCGTCGTGGCCGCGCACCCGCTGCCCTCGATCGGCTCCCAGGACCCGGCCGGATGGTCCCGGTTGATCTCGATGGCCACCGGCTGCCCCTTGCCCAGGTTGTGGGCGAACTTGATTCGCTTCGAGTCCCCCGCCTTCCACTTGATGCCGGCAGCATCGGGCAGCGTCACCGTGACGTCGGGCGCACCCGCCTTGAGGTGGAAGCCGCTGCTGGAGGTGTCGATGCCTTCGTTACCAGCAGCATCGTGGGCTCGCACCCGCACCCGGCCGGTCTGGCCCGACGTGGTCAGGCCCGTCGTCTTCCAGAGACACGACGTCGCGCTTCCGGGCAGGCCCTGGCAGGCGGCTATCGGCGACCAGGCCCGGCCGTTGTTGGTCGAGTACTCCACGTCGACCTCGACCACGCCGTAGTCGTCGGCGGCCGTCCAGGTGATCGGGAACGGGGCCTTCCCGAAGATCACCTCGCCCCCGTCCGGCGCGATCAGCTCGACCAACGGCGGCGCAACGTCGGCGTCGCAAGCGTCGCCCAGCCCATCGCCATCGCTGTCCTGCTGCGTCGGGTTGGCAACGCTCGGGCAGTTGTCGCAGGCGTCGCCGACCCCGTCGCTGTCCGCGTCCTCCTGGTCCGGGTTCGGGGTGGTCGCGCAGTTGTCGCCCTCGTCGGCCACACCGTCCCCGTCCGAGTCGGGAGCCAGCCGGAAGACGACACCGCCGCCCAGCGGCCCGCCCGTGCTCGCCGTGCCGTACAAGGCACCGTCGATGCCCTCGATCAAGGCCGCGTACGGGGTGGAGCCGGTGCTGCGGTCGAAATCGTGGAGCAGCGCGAACCCACTGCCATCCCCGTTGAATCGGAAAGCAACACCGTCGTTTGACTCTCCGCCGCCCGAAGTCGTGCCATAGAAGACTCCGTCGGAGCCCTCGAGCAGCTCGGCTCCGGGATAGGCACCGCTGCTGCCGCCAAACCCGTGGAGGATGGCGAAACCGCTTCCGTCCGGGTCGACTCGGAAGATGGTTCCGCTGGGGGGCGATCCCCCACCGTAGTAGGTCGTACCGTACAAGGAGCCGTCGCCGCTCTGGACCAGTGCGCCTCGGGGACTGGCGGCGTTCGTGCCGAGAAAATCGAAGAGCTTCGCGAAGCCGGTTCCATCGGGGTTGATCTTGAAGACGACCCCACCCGTAAGGCCATCGCCGTAGGTTGTGCCGTACAAGGCCCCGTCTGCGCCCTCCACGAGCGCGGCGAGGGACCGACCACTCTCCTGGTCGAACACGTCGAACGTGGCGAAGCCGGTTCCGTCCCGCTCCAGCTTGAAGACACCGGTGCCGCCTGCGGTGGTGCCGTAGAGGGCCCCGTTCGTCACCTCCAGCAGCCTTGTGCGTGGATCATCGCCGTGCGTCTGGTCGAACTCGTGGAGCTTGGCGAAGCCGCTTCCGTCTGGGTGGATCGCGAAGACCGTCCCGGAGCCGGAGGTGCCGCCCAGCGTCCCGCCTCTGCTCGTCGTGCCGTAGAGCCTGCCGTCCGCTCCCACGATGAGTCCAGCGTACGGGTAGGCTCCGTTCGTGCTATCGAAGTCGTGGAGCTTCGCGAAGTTGCTTCCGTCGGGGTTGGCTCTGAAGATCGTGCCCACACCCGCTGCCCCACCGATCACGGTCGTACCGTAGAGCGCACCGTCCTCGAGCTGCAGGAGGGCGCCATATGGCGTGGTGACGCTCGCGTCTCCAATGTCGTGCAGCTTGACGAGACCGGATCCGTCCGGGCTGGTCCTGAACACAGTGCCGTACCCAAACGCCCCACCCCGAGACGTCGTGCCGTAGAGAGCACCGTCGCCGGCCCTCAACAACGCGCCCCGAGGGCACGCGCCGGCCGCATCGCTGAAGTCGTGCAGCTTGACGAACTCCGCCCCGTCCGCGCTGACCTTGAAGAGCGTGCCGCGACCCGAAGCTCCGCCGTACTGGGTCGTTCCGTAAAGAGCGCCGTCCGCACCCTCCACCAGACCGGCGCGGTATTGGTTGCCATCCGCCTCGTCGAAGCTGTGAAGCGTGACGAAGCCGGTTCCATCCGTCCCGATCTTGAAGACCGTGCCACGGCCCGAAGCTCCGCCAGCCCAGGTCGTCCCGTAGAGCGCCCCGTCCCCGCCCTCCACGAGCTGGCCATAGGGGGACGCCCCGTTCGAATGGTCGAACTCGAGGAGGAGGGTGAACCCAGATCCGTCCCGGTCGACCTTGAAGACCGTACCGTCGCGCGCCGTCCCCCCGGACATGGTCGTGCCGTAGAGGGCACCTTCGGCCTCCACGAGCGTGCTGTGGGGATCGGCACCGTTCGTGTAGTCGAAATCATGGAGTGTCGTGAAGCCGGTCCCATCGGGGTTGATCCGGAACACGACTCCATCGTCCGTTGCCCCACCTTGGACGGTCGTCCCATAGAGGGCGCCATCCGTTCCCTCCATCAACCCGCCGCGCGGTTGGGCGCCGTCCGGGCCCTCGAAGCTGTGGATCGAGGCAAAGCCGGTCCCATCAGGGTTGATCCTGAAGACAGTGCCACAGCTCGACGTCCCGCCCTGGGCGGTGGTTCCATAGAGCGCGCCGCCGGCGCCGGCTACGAGTCGGCCGTCAGGCAGCCAACCGTTGACGTCGTCGAAGTCGTGGAGCTTGGTGAACCCGGTCCCATCCGGGTTGATCCTGAAGACAGTGCCACAGCTCGACGTCCCGCCGTCGCTGGTCGTCCCGTAGAAGGCCCCGTCAGCGCCCTCCACCAGCGTGCCGTAGGGGTAGCGCGGTGGATCCTCGAAAGGGCGAACGATCTCGTAGACGTACTGCGCAGACGCCGGCCCGGCGGCCAAGAGGGTCGCCACCAGCAGAGCGGCGACGCGGCGCGGTGCTCTCATCGGTCGGTCCCTCGTCCTTGCGGGCCGGGCAGGACCCTGGCCCGAACGGCATCCTCAGGAGGGCGGCAAGCGATGCGAATGAATGGCGGCCCCAAAGGGCCACCAAATGGCTCGACCGGGCCGATTCTCGGCCCCGGATCGCGCCGTGTCAACACGTCGACAGCCATCCTCGCGTCGCCGGGGTTTGTGGAGGGAAACCCCTCCCGACTCATCCTGCTAGGGCACTCAGGATGACGTTCCGGTTCCCTCCGCGGCCGGCCGGCGGCTACTCCGTTGCCCCGTCAGATCGCCCATCTCGTGGGCGATAGTCACCCACCAGTCACGGGGCCTCGGGATCTC
>CAZNNH010000135.1:0-17185 GCA_964574335.1 uncultured Acidobacteriota bacterium
CGTCTCCGCAGGCACGGCAAGAACGCGTCCCGCCGCATGGCATGTCGCTTGCTCTCCCGGAACACGGAAAGGGAGGAAAGCATGAAGGGGATGAAGCTGCTGGGAGCGGTGCTCCTCGGCCTGGGCATCCTGGCCATCGCCTACGGCGGGTTCAGCTACACCAGGAAGACCGACAAGGTGGACTTCGGGCCCGTCCACATCGCGGTGCAGGACAAGGAGAGGGTGAACGTCCCGCTGTGGGCGGGGGTGGGCGTCGCGATCGTGGGCGGCGTTCTGCTCGCGCGCCGGGGCTAGCGCCGTGCCGCCCCTTGTCCAGGGGAAACCCTCGACCGCCAGTCGCGACGCCTCGGCCCTCGTCGCGCAGGGCCTAGCGCTCGGCGGCTGTGCCCACCTCCAGAGCTGGCCACACGCCTGTTCTGGGCGCAGGGCTTCGCAGCCGACCGGACGTATCCGGTGGGCGTCCGCTGCCATGGCTGTCCCAAGGACCCACCGATGCCCAGCCCCGGGACCTCCAGTGGGGCTACGGCCCGGCCGGCGGCCTGGGTCTGGTCGTGCTGATCCTGGTCGTCCTGCTCCTTTCGGGTCGACTCTAGGTCGGCCTACGCGGCCCGCCGCCGCTTCGTCATCCTCGGAGACGAAGGGATCCACGCGAAAGGCGGCAGGAGCTCTGGGACGGAGTCGCGGCGGTCTCCGAGCACCATGGACCTCGGCGGGAAACCGTCGCTCGGCTGGGGGGACGTGGGGGTGCCGGTCGGCGAAGACGGCCCGGGAGATCGCCACAGCCTGAAGACGAGGGCCCGGGAAGGCCATTTCTACAATCTACATGCACGGGGAGGCCAAGACCGTATGGTTACGCCCGGCGGCATCCCCTGCTCCGCTTCGCGTATGTTGCGCTGACTCATACCCCTAGCCACGATGAGCACGCGATCGAGGCCGCGACCCGGTTTGGCGTGGAGGTTGCTCGTGCCACGGCGGTCGCCGGGTGCTGCTCGGCGAGTGGGGCGCCCCGAAGGGCTGGACCCTCCTGAGCGCAAGTTGGCTCTGACATGGGTTGCCGACGAGTTCGAGCAACCCGAGATTGGGGGCGTGACATGAGGCCGGTTCTGCGCTGGGCGATACCGGTTCTGGTTGTCACTCTGGGCCTGGCGCACACAGGATGCGACTCCGTATCCACGGGGCGATCGCCCACATCGCCCACAGGCGTCCCGCCCCCAGGTGCGGCTGACCAAACCGGCGGGGTGAGGACCATGCAGGTCGCACCGCCGGCGGGTGCGGCGTTGAGGCAATTCTCGGTCTTTGGCAACACGGGTGTGGTGGGCTCCGCCGGGGCGGGCAGCATCGTCGACGGAGACGTCGGCTCTTGGGCAACGGACACGGTGACCAACTTCCCACCCTCGAGCGTCACGCCGGGGCATTCCGTGCGCCACGTCGTGTCGGGGGATGGGCCACTGCTGATACAGGCTGACACGGATCGTACCGCTGCCTTTGTCGCCCTGACTCAGCCGATTGACGCGACGCTCGCTGCGAACCTGGCCGGACAGACTCTCACCACAGGCGTTTATGACTTCGTGGGGGGCGCGGCCCTCTTGCCAGCCGGAGGAACGCTCACTCTCAACGGGGCAGGGGTCTTCGTCTTCATGACGGGTAGCTCGCTCACCACCGTCGCCGGCTCGAATGTCACTGGCACGGCGAACCCCTGCAACGTGTACTGGCAGATCGGCAGCTCCGCGACCATCGACTCGAACAACTTCTATGGACAAGTCTTCGCGAGTGCCAGCATCACCGTCACCGGCAACCTGATTGGCAAGGCGGTAGCGGGAGCAGGGCCAGGTGGTGCGGTGACGATGCCGGTCGCCGGCACCAGGATCGGAGGGTGCGCCGCCGCGGCGCCGGCGCCTGGTCCGCCTGGTTCTGTCCCGGCGCTGCCTGAGGCTGCGGTGTTTGGTCTGCTGACGCTCCTCTTGGCCGGCGGAGCTTTCGTTCTCGGTCGTCCCTGAGAAGACAAGGGGCGTTCTAGCGAGGCCGGCCCACGCCCACCGAGGCGAGCAGGTAGCCGTGCCGGCGCACGGCCGGCACGTGCGCGTCGAGCCATACGAAGGGCTTGAGGGCGGCGGCGGTCACGCGCGCGAGCGGCGGAACGTAGCTGTGAAAGGCGAGGTCGGCCATGCGCAACCACCCTGGCACGAACAGGATGGCCGTCTCCGCGACGACCTCGAAGCCGGCCGCCTGGAGCATCCGCCGGAGCGCCCGGCGCGAGAAGGACCGCTCGTAGCCGTAGCCGTAGAGTCGGAGCGACTGGAGGACGGCCGAAAGCAGCGGCCGGAGGAAGGGATCCCACCGGTTCGGCACTCCCACCACGGCGCGGCCGCCCGGCCGAAGCACACGGTGGATCTCGTGGAGCGCGGTCTCGGGGTCGAGGAGGTGCTCGATCGTGCCCATCGAGTAGACCGCGTCGAAGCTCCCGTCGCGGAAGGGGAGGCGCCGCACGTCGGCCACCGGCGCGCCCAGGGCCGGCGAGAACGCGGCCCGGGCTTGCCGGACGATCGGCTCCGAGATGTCGAAGCCGAAGACGGCCGCTCGCTGCCCGCGCACCCACTGCAGGATGCGCGTGTTCTTGGCCTCGTCCCACAGGTCGGTCTTGAGCAGCACGCACCCGCCCAGGTCGGGGACGTGCTCGGACAGCAGCCGCTTCTCGTTCTCCAGGTAGTAGGCGGTGGACGCAGCGCCGCCGAGGTCGGGAAAGCTCTCCCCGACCTCCTGCCAGAAACGGCGAGGGGCGCTGAGGCTGGCGGGGACCGTTGGCTGCGGGCCTCCGGGGCACGGGCGGCCCGCCGCGGCCCGCCCGCCCCGGAGCATCACGAGCATGAGGACGACGGGCACCCCCACGGCCCACGCCCGCAGGAGGAGCGCGTGGACCGGGCCCCTATGCTCGGCCAGCTCTCCGAGGACGACGAGGAGCATGACCTGGGAAACGAACAGCACGCCGAAGGCCGACAGGAGGCGCCGCCAGCTCACGCCGGCCGCCATCCCGAGGGCGAGGAGCAGGCCGGCCTGGTAGGCGGGCAGCAGGGCGAGCGCCCCCTGGGTGTCGCCAGGTGCGGTCAGCTCCGTCAGCGTGTGCGGGGCCAGGAAAGTGGCCGCCCGCGCGGCGCTCTTCGCCACGCTCGTGAGGGCGGCACCGGCGACGATGGCCAGGATCACGGCGGCACCCAGAGCGGCGCTGGCGCGCCCCACCCACCTCCGGGGTGCCGCAGGCTCCCGCCACCAAGCGACCATCACCACCACCACGACGGCCAGCACGAGCTGATGGAAGCCGTGGACGAGGAACAGGGGCGACTCCGCGAGGGCAGGGGGAAGAGCCAGCAGGAGCAAGCGGGCGACGGCGAGAGCGGTGAAGAGCAGAGGCGCGGCCATCAGGGCCAGGGCGCGCCCGGGCCAAGCCAGGCGAGCAGTGAGGACGCCCGCAACATAGAGGGGGACGAGGGCCGTGGCGAGACACTCGGGGGTCACCACGAAGGCCCCACGGCTGGTGGCCAGGACGTTGCCAGAAGCCGTGGCCGCTACGCCCGCTGCGGCGAGCAGGAAGGCGGCCGCGCGGGCTGCCCATGCGCCGGCCTCGAGCAGGACTTGGCTCCGCGCGATCCAGGGGCCGCAGAGTGCGAAGGCGACGAGGAGCACTGCGGCCCGGGGCGCAAAGCGCCGGCCCATCGAGAGAAACGCGTCGTGCTCTGCGGAGGCGCCCTCCTCGGCCGGTCCCCGCGTTCCCAGGGCCCCCCGCATCCAGGCGACGACGTAACCAACGGTGGCGAGGACGAGGATCGCCGGCCAGACCTGGAGATGGAGAGCCTGGAAGAGCCCTGGCGAGGTGGCCGCGCGGCCGAGGGTTACGATGCGCACGGTGTTCAGGGCCAGGATGAGGGCGATGCCGCCGGTGGCCCCGGCGAGGCGGGCACGCCAGGGGGCCGGGCAGGCGAGAACGGCCGCCAGACAGAGCGCGAGCACGTCAGTCCCGCTGCACTCGGAGGTGACGGCGACTGGCACCGGAGGAAGGCCGGCGTAGAAGCTCGCGGCCTGCTCCTGGAGGCGCGTGAGGGGGAGAACGAGCCGCGCCTCCCCCCACGGGCTGCGCAGCAGAGCGAACAGGCCGAGGCTCCAGGCCAACGCGGCGAACACGAACACGGTCGCCCTAGGCCGCACCGCGTGCACGGGAGGATTCTAGTCCAGGTGTGCATCCCCGGTCCCCACGTCTCCCGCACTGCGCCAGCGGAGCCCGGCACTTGAAGGTAAGCTCTGCGGCCATGTCGGTGGACCCAGAGCCGTCCGTGGCCCGGGGGGCCGGCCTCGCCTTTGCGGTGGCCCTCTTGGCGACGCTGGTCATGGCCGCGCCGGTGGCGTTCGCGCCCGGAGAGCGTCTCTTCGGAAGCGGCAAGATCCTCGGGCGCGAGGACCCGAACCGCGATCCGCTGATCGTCATCGAGCAGTTCCGGACCGGACGAGTGCCGACTCCCTACCTCCAGCCGCTCACCGACCTCACCGGCCGCGCCCTGGCCCGGCTCGTGGGCCCGGTCCCGGCCTACAACGTCCTGGTTCTCGCCACGTTCCCCCTCTCGGCCGCCGCCGCCTACCTGCTGGCGCGCCGCGTCGTCGGCTCCCACCTCGGGGCGATGGCCGCCGGGCTGGCCTACGCATTCCTGCCGTTCCACGTCACGCAAGCCGCCGGTCACCCTCACATTTCGCAGACGCAGTGGCTCCCGCTCTACCTCCTGGCCCTGTGGCGCTGCGCCGACGGTCCGAATCTCCCGCGGGCGGCGCTGCTGCTCGCCTCGGCCTCGGCCGTCGCGCTCTCGGACTTCTACGGGGGGTTCATCGCCGCGGTGCTGAGCCCCGTGGCGCTGGTTGCTCACGGGGTGACATCGCCGAACCGGCCGGGCCAGAGCAGCCTGCGGCGCGTGGCGATCACGGGCCTGGTGCTCGCGGCGGCGGCCGCGGCTGGCCTCGTCCTCATCCGCCACTTCGCCCCCGCGGTCCTGCTTCACCCCGGGTCCCTCGCCTTCGCGCGCTCGGAGCTCTTCGCCTGGAGCGCGAAGTGGTGGAGCTACCTGATCCCCCCGGTGGATCACCCGCTGGTGGGGTCCAGCGTCCGGGAGTTCTGGGGCAGGCGTGGCATCGGTGAGAGTCTCCTGGAGCACCAGCAGGTGGGCGTGGGCTGGTCGCTCCTCGTGCTGGGGGCGGTGCCGCTCTGGCTCTGGCTGCGCGGCGATCGGGCCTCGCTCGCGGTCCGCAGCGCTCCCGTGCTGGCGAGCCTGGCCTGCGCCGCCCTCCTGTGCTCTCTCTCCCGAGCGGAGGATCGGGCCCTTCACGTTCGTGCGCCCCTCCGCGTTGCTGTACGAGGTGGCGCCGATGTTCCGGGCCTACGCGCGGTTCGGCGTGGTGGTTGGCCTCATGACCGCGCTGCTGGCGGGGGCGGGCGCCGCCTGCCTGTGGCGCTCGGCCACGTCCGCCGGCCGGCGCGCGGCCGTGCTCCTGCTTGGCCTGGCCGTCCTGGAGTACGCGCCCTTTCCCCCCTGGCGCTGGCGCGACGTGTTACCAACCCGCGCCCACCGGTGGCTCGCGGCGCAGCCCGGCTCTCTGCGCGTGCTGGATTGCGTGCCTCCGTTCCGAGTCTCCGATTCCCTGGGTGACTCGCTGCTCGGTCACCAGGTTTCGCTGCTCGGGCCGAACTTCGACGACTGCGGGGAGCCGCGGCTCGGGGACAAGCTGAAGGCGATGGGCTACACCCACGTCGTGGTGCGGCGCGACAGCACGAGAGGAGGGTGGCCGGTGGCCGACCGGGCACCCGAGGGGCTCGCCCGCGGACCGGAGTTCGAAGACGGGTGGATCCTCGAGGTGGCGGCCGAAAGGCCCCGCGCGTACGTGAGCGCCATGATCAGCTTCTACGCTCGCGAGCACGAGGGGGAGGCGACCTGGCGCTGGATGTGGCAGAAGGGGGCGCTGCGGGTTGCCGCGACAGGAGAGTCGGCGGGGACCTTGCTGGAGCTGGAGCTGAAGGCGTTTCCTCGCCACCGACGCGTCGAGTGGTTCCTCGACGGGCGCCGGCGCGGCGAGCTCGAGGTGACGGCCGAGTGGCGCCGGTACGCGCTGCCTCTCGGCCCGCTCGCGCCCGGGGAGACGACACTCACCCTCGCCTGCCGCGAGCCGGCCATCGTGGCGAACGACGTCCTCCACAACGGCGACTCCCGTGCCCTCGCCCTGGCCGTGGGGACCTGGAGGATCAGGTGAGGTCCCCCACCCGAGGTGGGCGCCGTAGGCAGACCGGCCCCATCTGGGTTGGCACGGGGGTTGCTGCTATCAGTGCGCCGCCGCCGACCGCTGCGTGGCGGGCACCACGGTGCGGCAGAGGAGGCTGGATGAGCTCGAGCGGAAAGCCGGTTCTGACTCTGGTTGCTCTACTCTTGATCTGGGGCGTCGGCGTTGCCCCGGCGCCAGCGAGCGACGACACCTGGATCACGACGAAGATCAAGATCGCGCTCCTGACCACGGACGGTGCGGGCCGCAACGCCGTCAAGGTCGACACGGAGCACGGCAAGATCACGCTCCACGGGATGGTCGACAGCCAGGCGGTGAAGGACAAGGCCGAAGCCACGGCGCGAGCCGTCGGCGGCGTGACGGAAGTCCGGAACCTGCTTGAGGTCGTGAAGGAGTCCCGCCAGGAGGCGGTGAAGGCCGCCGACAAGGACGTGAAAGAGGCGGTCGAGGGGTTGCTGAAGAAGGACGAGAGCCTCGAGGGGATCAAGGTGAAGTCGGTCGAGAACGGGCTCGTCTTCCTCGATGGAAGCACCACGAGCCTGGCAACGAAGCTGCAGGCCATCGAGTCCGTCTACGGCATTCCCGGCGTGAGGCAGGTGGCCTCCGGAATCGAGACCAAGGAAGAGTGAGCGAGCGAGCGCCACTCCCGGGCACGCCCGGGGGTGGCTCATCGAAGGAGATCGACAGGACCGGACGCGAGTTCCTGGCGGCCCGCGGCGTGCTACGATTCGCTGGAGCCGTGACCGACCTCGCCATTGGCACAGAGTGGATCGTGGACGCGCACGGGTGTGATCCCTGCTCGCTTCGCTCGTGTGCGGCTCACGGTCAGTTGTTTGCCCGCGCCGTCGAAGAGCTGGGGCTGCACCCGGTAGACGAGCCCGTCTGGCACGTGTTCCCCGGCCAGGGCGGGATCACTGGCGTGCAGCTCCTGAACGAGTCGCACCTGGCCTGCCACACATTCCCGGAGTGTGGCTTCGCCGCATTCGACCTCTACTGTTGCCGGCCGCGGCAGGAGTGGCCCTGGTCGGAGCGGCTGACCGGCGCTCTCGGCGCCACGCAGGTCTGCGTCCGTTCGCTCCCGCGCGGGGAGCTCGGGTCGGCCACCGCTACGAGATGAGCGTCATCGTGACGCACGTTTCCCTCGAGGCCCGGTAGGCGACGGCGCCGTCCTCCTGTCCGCCTGAGCGGGATTCACTCTCGCGCAGCCGGAGTTCGACCTCCGGGTTGCGCAGCTTGCTCATCGAGCGTGATCGCGGAGATGCGCTGCCGGACCGCGTCGGGCAAGTGCCCCGCGCGGGCCCCCGCCGTCTCGGGCATGGCGGCCATGGCCAGGTAGGCGTCGATCCGTTCCTCCATCTCGCGGGGGAACCGCGGGACCGTCCCGACCAGGCCATCTTTGTAGACACGAAGCATGATCTCGCGAAAGATGGGCAGAGCCGTGCGCGCGCCAGTCTCCTTGCGCCCCAGTGTGCGATTGTCGTCGAAGCCGATCCGGACCGCGACCGTGATGCCCTGCGGCCCGTAGGTGGACCCGACGAACAGCGCGTCCCGAAACCCGCTCGTGGTACCCGTCTTGCCCATCACCGGAATCGGGAACTCCCGTCCGCTGAGGGTGTGTGCGGTGCCGCCGGGGAGGCGGACCACGCCGCGCAGCCCTTCCTGGATCAGGGCGAGGCCCTCCTGGGGAATCTCCCCGGCGGCGCCAGGCGCTTCGTAGAGGAGGACGCCCGCGGCGTCGGTGACTCGCGCGATCACATGAGGTTCCGCACGCACGCCCGTGGCCATCCCCCGATAGGCGCCCGCGAGCTCGAGCAACCGGACCTCGGACGCGCCGAGCGCCGTGCTGAGATAGGGGTGCAGCGGCGTGCGAACGCCCAGGTCCCGGCAGGTCCGGATGACATCCGCCATGCCGATCTCCCGGGCGATCCACACCGCGACCGCGTTGCGGGACTCGGCGAGCGCCTGGCGAGCGGGGATCAGGCCCTTGAAGTCCTCGTCGTAGTTGGCGATCCACTTGACCTCGCCTTCCGCGGAGTCGCCCTGCACGCTGATCGGCTCGTCGGGCACCAGGGCATCGAGGGCCAGACCGTCTCGAAATGCGGCCAGGTATACCAGCGGCTTCATCACCGAGCCGGGCTGACGAATGGAATCGGTCACGCGGTTGTAGTCGGAGTAGCGGCTGTGACGAAGGTCGTAGAGCTGCCGCCCCCCCACCTCGGCCAGGATGGCGCCGTCCGCGTTGGCCAGCACCACCACCGAGCCCTGGGTGAGCCCTCGGGACCGCGGATGCCGCTTCTCGTACCGGGCGAGCCCGTTCTCCAGGGCCTCGTTGACGACCTTCTGCACCTGCCGATCGACCGTGGAGCGCACGCGTATCCGGCCCTGGAACAGGTCCTCCACCGCGAAGCGCGCACCGCCGTGCTCCTGCAGCTCGTTCAGGACGTGGTCGACCACCGCCGGCGCCTCGGTCTTCGCCACGGTCCGGGGGACGGCCCCGACCGGCTCGGCCTGGCATCGCCGGGCGAGCTCCTCGGATATGTAGCCGTTGCGGGCCATCAGGGCCAGGATCTGGTTGCGGCGCTGCAGCGGTCGCGAGCTGCCCGCGCCGGGCGCATAGTCACGGGGCGACTTGCCGATCCCTGCGAGCGACGCCGCTCGTCCGGCGTCCTCGCTCGTGTAGCCGGCCAGTGGCTTGTCGAAGTAGTACTCAGACGCCGCGCCGAAGCCATAGCGGCCGTTGCCCAGGTAGATGAAGCTCGCATAACGAGCGAAGATCTCGCGCTTTGCTTGCTCCCGCGTACCATACCGCCGGCGCATCTCTTTCTCGAGCCAGAGCGCGAGGCGCACCTCTTCCAGCTTCCGAAGCAGCTTGTTGGTGGCGGCAGCACCCAAAACGGCCGCCATGACCCGCGGCACCGTCAAGCCGCGGACGAACACGGCATCGTCGTCTCGACGGGCGGTCAGGTAACCCAAGAAGTAGACGCGCACGAGCTGCTGCGTGATCGTCGACCCACCCTGCGGCAACCTGAGCCGGAGTCCGGAGCCGTTCCTCCACTCCGCCAGAGAGCGCGCCACCGCCTTCTGGATCACCCGCGGCAGCGCGCCGTAGTCGACGCCCGAATGCGAGTGGAAGTTCTTGTCCTCGGCCGCCAGGATGGCCTGGCGCACCACGGGAGGCACTTCCTCATACCTCACCACCCGCCGGTACTCTCGCGCCAGTTGGATCACGACTTCTCCCCTGGCGTCCGTGACCTCGCCCGTCGTCGGGGGCTGGAACAGGACGAACGGAGCGAGATCGGGTAGGTCCCTACGGTCGAAGTAGACGTGGTAGACGAGGGCGGCCGGCGGCCACAGCATCAGGGTCGCGGTGATCGGACAGGCGATACGCACGGCCCGGTGCGACCACGCGACACGCAGCCGGCCCACCACGGCGACAGCCGCATGCCGCAGGCGGCGGCCGGCCGCTGCGCCGACCCGCCTGAGCCACCGGGCGAGAGCCGCCGGAGCGGACTCCGCAGCGGTGTTCGTCTCGCTGGTGGCTGCGATGGGCTCCATGGTGTGACGGGCCCCTCTTGTGCTCGTGCCTTTGCTCGAAAGAGACCGCCGTCAGCGCAGGCTGGACGTCTGCTTCACCTGGTCACGCCACTCGCTGTTCGCGTAGATGGCGACCTCGACGCGGCGATTCTGCCGCCGGCCCTCCTCCGTCCCGTTGGAGGCGACCGGCTCGGCCTCGCCGCGACCGCGGCTGACCAGGCGCGAGGACGCGACGCCCAGGGACGCGAGATAGTCCTCGGCGGAGCGGCCACGCCGCTCCGATAGCTGCTGGTTGTAGGCGTCGCTCCCGTCGGAATCGGTGTGGCCCACGATCATCACGTCGGTGCGCGTCTCGGCCTGCAGGCTGTCGGCCAGCTTGCGCAGGTTGGCGCGGGCCTCGGACGTCAGCTCCGCCGAGTCGAAGGGGAACAGGATCCCCGAGTCGAAGGTGACCGCGATGCCCTCGCCCACCCGCGACACCTGGGCGGCTTCCAGCTCCTGGGACAGCTTCTCCGCCTGGGCGTCCATGTGGTTCCCGATGATGGCGCCGGCGGCGCCTCCCACCACGGCGCCGATGATGGCGCCGCGGGCCGTGGACCCCGTCTTGTGCCCGATGATGGCGCCGACGACGCCTCCGCCTGCGGCTCCGATGCCGGTGCCCTTCTTCTGCTTGTCGCCCCAGCTCGCACAGCCGACCGTGCTCGCGAGCACGACAGCGACGGTCACGACAGCGGTGAGGTTATTGGCGGGTCTCATGATTCTCTCTCCTGCAGACGACCAGTGGCGGCAGCGTATGAAGCAGGGTCCGCCCCGCAGGTGTCCGCACTTGGGGTGGAGGCAAGAGGCGTGCCACGGGGCAGACCCCCGGCAAGACGAACGCGTGCAGAGTGGAGCGGGCGTGGACTCCCCCGGCCGCTCGCCATCGGCCGGGGCACTTTGTACATTCTTCCGTCAGCGCAGCCGATCGCCCGAGCGCGGCAGACGCGGCTTCTTCACGACTCCAGGCGAGAAGTCGATGAATAGCCCGGGCTAGTCGTCGATGATGAACGTCACCATCATGTTGACCTGGTAGTCGGTGATCTTCCCGTCTTTCACGTCCAGTCGCTGCTCCTTGATCCATGCCGACCTCACGTTGCGTAGCGTCTTGGCCGCGCGCGCGAGCCCCAACCGCATCGCGTCCTCGAAGCTCTTCTCGGACCGGGCGCTGATCTCGGACACCTTGGCTACCGAACTCATGATTCCTCCTTACCGTTGTCGAAGCGCGGGCCCCGCCGGACGACACGCTGTGTCAGCGGGCGGAAGCCAGTCTATTGAAGACGCCAAGCCCCCGTAGAAGCGCTATCAGCAACGCCGCGCCGAGAATGGCGACGATCCAGGCCCCAGGCGTCGTGTGGGCCCGCACCCCCATCGCGTTCGCGACGAAGACGCCGAGAAACGACCCACAGACGCCCACGATGATGTTCGCAAGGATGCCCATCTGGGCGTTCGTTCTCATCAGCATGCTCGCCAGCCAACCGACGACGCCGCCGATGATGAGGGTCACTACGAAGTTCGTTGATGCCAGGTCCATTCGGTCTCCTTTGCGCGTCCGCGTGACCGGGTCGTGGTTGAACCCGCGGCGGCCCGCTCCTCCATACAGCAGCAAGACGCGAGCCAGCCCGCACGCCGTCGCCTTCACCGCTTGGCGCGGGCACTCCATGTCGGCCGAAGGCACAGCCTGGCGCTTCGGCGCGGCGCCGGGCACTGCACGGCGCCGCACTTCGGCCTCCACCAGGCGCACGTCAACCTCTGCCGACGCCCGACAACGACATCGTCGAGATGGCATTGACCTTGCACGATAGGAGGATGATTCCGGATCTCATCGATGAAACACGAGCGAGAACCGAGGAGGTTTCATGAATGACCGCACGATGTACTCCACCTTGATCTATGGCTTCCTGGCCGGCGGTCTCGCCGGTGCCAGCGTCGCCCTGCTCCTGGCTCCGCGGTCGGGCAAGGCCACCCGCGAGGCGATGCGGAGCAGGCTGCGTGAGACTGCCGACTCTGCCCGTGGGTTGAAGGACGGGGTGGTCCGTCGCGCCGAGGGAATCCGGGACGAGACCTCACGCCGCGTGGGCGCGGCAGCGTCCGCTCTCGCTGGCCACGGAGTCGGCAATGGCGGCGCCGACGAGGGCGCTCCCGCCTGACTTGCGCAAGCCTGGGGCAGGCCAGGGCGACCTCGTCGCCCTGCGGCTCAAAGGGCAGTGGGCACCGCGCCGCGCACCCGACCGCAGTGACGTTGCTGTTGGCCCTGCGGGCGTCAACCTCGTTGCCCGCCCGGCGACAAAGCCGCCGACGTGGGCGGCCTAGGAAAGGGAGGGCGTAGCCTCCGAGCATCCCCGAGATGGCCCCCCACGCTCCCGAAGTGCGGCACAAGGCGTGTGCCTTGGGGTCGCGAGTGGGGGTGGGCGCGAGAAGACCCTTTCTACAATGCACAACTCCCCCCGGGACCGACGAAGCTCCGGCTGGCCCTCCCGCAACGGTCCGGCCGGCGTTGGTGCGCGGTCCACGAGAGGGACCCGCTGGCATCCCGTTTGCTCAACTGGCGCCGGAGACCTCGGTTGAACGCCGCCCTGTCGGAACTCACCATCCTCGGCCACCTCGTCTCCCGACCGGAAGGATCCTCCACCCTGGCCGCCGGTCCGACGATTCACTACGGGCGGCCCACCCGTCGCGCGCTCGCGCTCCTGCTGCTCACGCTGACCGCCGTCGCGGCTTTCGGCGAGGAGCCCGCACGGCGTCCGCGGGTGGCGCTGGCGCTTGGCGGGGGGTCGGCCAAGGGGATCGCGCACGCGGGCGTGTTGCAGTGGCTGGAGGAGCACCGCGTCCCGGTCGACGCGATCGCGGGAACCAGCATGGGCGCCTTCGTCGGGGGCGCGTACGCGACCGGGCTCGACGCCGCCGAGATCCAGGAGATGCTGCGGAGCGCGGACTGGGACCTGATCCTGCGGGCGGACATCCCCTACCCACTGAAGTCCTTCCGCCGCAAGGAGGACGATCGCGACTATACGATCAAGCTCGAGGCAGGCCTGCGCCACGGCTTCCGGCTGCAGAGCGGGCTCAACCCCGGACACCGCATCGGGCTCCTGCTGAGCCGGATCGCGTTTCCCTATTCCACGGTCGAGACCTTCGACGAGCTCCCCATCCCGTTCCGTTGCGTCGCCACCGATCTCGAGACGGGCGCGGTCGTCGTCCTCGATCGCGGGCCGCTCGGTCCGGCGCTGCGAGCCTCGATGGCTGTTCCCGCGACCTTCGACCCGGTCCGCTTGGACGGCCGCCTGCTCTCGGACGGCGGCATCCTCGACAACGTACCCGTGGACGTGGCCCGGGAGATGGGCGCCGATGTTGTGATCGCGGTCAGCGTGGGCCCACACGAGCGCGACAAGCCTCCCGAGACCATTGGTGCCGTCACCAACCGCGCGATCGACCTGATGATGCAGGCCCTCGAGAGGCCTCGGCTGCGGCAGGCCGACGTCGTGATCCGACCTGACCTCGAGGGTCTCGGGGCGTCCGACTTCCGAAAGAGCGAGGCGCTCGCGGCGCGCGGCTACGCCGCCGCCGCCGAGCAGGCGGACGCCCTGCTCCCCTACGCGCTCGATGCCGAGGCTTGGGCGAAGCACCAAGCGGCGTTGCGCGCGCGCCGGCACCCCGGCAACGGGCCCTTCTCGTTCGTCGAGGTCACGGGCGTGTCTGACGCGGCTGCGGCGCAGATCGCCGGCCGCCTCGAGCGGGACCTCGCCCCTGCGTTCGACAACAAGGCGATCGAGTCGCAGCTCGATCGGGTTATCGGCCAGGGCCGCTACGCGAGCGCGATGTACGACCGCCGGCGGCGCGGAGAGAGAGAAGGGCTCGGCGTCGAGATCCGCGACAAGTCCTACGCCCCGCCCTTCGTCAAGTTCTCCCTCGATGTCGACAACGAGCAGAAGGACATCAACGTCACCCTGGGCTCCCGCATCACGTTCATGGACGTGACCGGCGTGGGATCGGAATGGCGCGTCGATGCGTCGCTCGGGTCAACGCTCGCCCTCGCCACGGAGCTGCGCCAACCCCTGGGCGGCAGCGGACCCGTGCGCAGAGGCGCCTTCCTGGCGCCGCGGGCCATCTACTCGCGAACCAGCGAGAACCTCTACGCGGACGGCGAGCTGCTGGCGATCTACGGCCGGCAGCGGGTGGGCGCGGGCCTCGACCTCGGCTGGGTCTTCGGGCGCAGCACGCAGCTCCGCGCCGGGTACGGGACTGCCTACGTGAGAGACCTCACGCGGGTCGGGGACCTGCTCCCACACGGCACCGGCGCAGAGCAGGCGGCCCGCATCCAGCTCGACTACGACGGCCAGAACCGAGCCCATCTCCCAAGCCGGGGCGTGCGCCTTGGGTCGAAGGCAGAGTGGATGGTCGAGGCACCCGACGCGCCCTCCGGCTTCGGCAGGGTCCAGGGAACCCTGAGCGTCGCCTGGCGGATGGCGCGCCACCACCAGGCCACGCTCTACGCCGACGGCGGCGCGAGCCTTGGCCCGACGACCCCGATCCTCTACCAGTTCAGCCTGGGCGGCCCTTTCCGGCTGGGCGCCTGCCCGCCGAACGGCCTCCGCGGACCGAGCTTCCTGCTGGGAGGAGCCGCCTACAGGAGGCAGCTCGGGCGCCTGCCCAGCCTCCTGGGCGATCGCCTGTACCTGACAGGCCTGGTCGAGATCGGGAGCGCCTTCGACCGGCTGAGAAGCGCCAGGTTCAAGTCGAGCTTCACCGGCGGCCTCATCGCCGACACCTTCTTCGGCCCTGTCTTCGTCGGCGGAAGCGTCGGCGACGACGGCGCGGTCCGCGCCTACTTCATCGTCGGCACGCTCGTTCGCTAGGCAACTCGGTGGGCGGCGGGACGCGGCCTTCTGCCGGGCCACTCATCGACCGTGAGCATTCCGAGACCGACGAAGCTCGCCAGCAGGAAGCCACGCCACCTGGATCGGAGGACGACCGAGCACGGGCTCCGGTCCCCGCCCCCCCACGCCCCGAGCCGACGTCTCCGCAGGCACGGCAAGAACGCGTCTCCCCGCATGGCATGCCGCTTGCTCTCCCGGAACACGGAAAGGGAGGCAAGCATGAAGGGGACGAAGCTGCTGGGAGCGGTGCTCCTCGGCCTGGGCATCCTGGCCATCGCCTACGGTGGGTTCACCTACACCAGGAACACCGACAAGGTGGACATCGGGCCCGTCCACATCGCGGTGCACGACAAGGAGAGGGTCAACGTCCCGCTGTGGGCGGGTGTGGGCGTCGCAATCGTGGGCGGCGTCCTGCTCGCGCGCAGGGTCTAGCGCCGTGCCGCCCCTTGTCCAGGGGCACCCTCGACCACCAATCGCGGAGCCGCGGTCCTCGTCGGGCTGGGCCTTGCGCTCGGTGGCTGTGCGCCCCTCCAGAGCGTCCCCTCCAGAGCGTGGCTGAGCTCAAGGGCTCGATCGACGAGGTGGCACGGAGGATGCTTCTGAGAATGGCGTCGCCGCCGACCGCTGCGTGGCGTGAAGGCCGCTGACAGGACGCTCAGGCAGGTTCCCACGGTCGCCGGGGACCTCACCCTTTCCGTTGGTTCCGCTGAGAAGCAGGGGGTTCCAGATGCTCACCATCCTCCTCGTGATTGCCGTCTTGATGCTGTTGGGGGTCATCCCCGCCTGGCCTCACAGCCGCCGCTGGGGCTACGGCCCGAGCGGCGGCCTCGGTCTGGTCGTGCTGATCCTGGTCGTCCTGCTCCTTTCGGGTCGACTCTAGGGCGGGTCTACGCGGCCCGCCGCCGCTTCGTCACGGGGGCCCCGGGAAGGCAGTCTCTACAATCTACAAGGTCGTGCCCCAGATCGGGGTGAGAAGACAGCCCGTCTGGTCCCGGCGCGGAGCTCTCTCCACACACGACCTTCGGCGCCAGGTCGGCCAACTCCGGCTTCAGGCGGCCATGTCCGAGCCGGTATCGCGAACGTGAATGGCGGATCGCGGGATCATCCTCGTCGGTATGGACCACCCGCACCGTGACGCCGCCCCGACATCGGTCCAGGGCGCTCTCGACCAGACTTCTCACGCCGCTGGCGAGCTGTTCGCGTCCTTCGGTCTTGTCGTCCGTATTGACCTGGATCTGCCCCCCTCTCCTCCGTTGTTTCCCTCGTCTTCAATACCGGTAGGTTGCGGCCAGCCCGGTGAGGGTCGGCATTCGTTCGGCCGGCAACACCTGCACCTCGCCGCCCATCCTCTCGACCAGGTCGCCCAGCTCGTCGAGGACGTCATCGTCTCGCGCGGCGCCCGCGTTGCGGGACGTGGCCTGGCCCGCAGCTCCATCCCGCTTGCCGGGCAGCAGACGGTCGGCCTCGATCAGCAACGTCGCCACCCGCCCATCGGTTGCCGCCTGCGCGACGAGCGCGAGGTCGTCAGTGCCGCGCCCCCGGGCCTGCGCCTCCTTGAACTCGTCCCCTGATGCCGCAAGGCGCGCCTGATACTGTGGCTCGACGACCTGCCAGGCGCGCTCCCGGAGCTCGATTACGGACAGCGCATCCGGGTTGATCGCGAGTCCCGCCGCCATCAAAAACGGGTTGTGGCTGATCTCGCGGAAGAGGTGGTGGTGTTCCGGCAAGGCCACCAACACCAGGGGCAGGCCTGATGGCCGAGAGTGGCGCTCGAGCACGGTGCGGTCGACGGCACGAAAGAACCGCTCCTTGTCCTTCTTTACCTCGTCGCTCTTTCCGCCCTGCCCGTGGTGCATGGGCGCGCTCCCGCCCCCGACGCCGCCATGGGAGGCGACCGTCTGGTGCGGCTCGGTCAGCTCATCGCCCAGCGCTTCGGTGATCGACCGCGGCACCCCCGGCGCCGGTTCGATCTCGTCCAGGGTGTCGCGGTTCCCCTCGAAGAGCCGGATCTTGCCCAGTCCCAGCCCTAGAAGCTGATAGCGACCCACCGATTGCAGGAACCTCCGCAGCGGCCTGGTGTACAGGGTGTCGGCGACAACGGTACTTTCCGCCACTGGCCGCTGCAGCAGGAATACCCGAAACAGGCCGGGCGCGCCCAGAGCGGCCAGGCCATCCAGCGTATGGGTCCAGAACCCGTGGTCCTGGGCCAGCGCTTCGAACGGTTGAAGGAGGAGGCGGGCCTCGGGGCCAGGCTGCTGCTGCAGCAGGGACGTCTCGAGGTCCCTCACTAGACTGCGAAAGCGGATCGGATCCTGCTGGTTCTCGGGATGATGCCGATGCGTCGACTGGTAGAGCGACAGACAAGGCGGCGGGTAGCCCGCCACCTCGGCCAGTGATTCAGCCGTAAGCAGAGTGCTCATGAATTCTCCTTGGGT
>CAZNNH010000136.1:0-16876 GCA_964574335.1 uncultured Acidobacteriota bacterium
GTGGTGTTCGGGTCGGCATAGGTGGCATGGGCTTGCCGTCTGCCGAAGGTGGCCCGATCGTAGCGCTTGCCGCCCCGGATCTGCGAGTCGAACACGCCCAGAAGCGCCGCCTGAAGGCTCTCGTGGGTCGAGACGTCCATCGCCACCCGAAAGGCGTCCGGCAGCCAGTCGAGGTCGCGCCAGGCCTCGCAGCCCAGCACCCGGCCGGGTCGCTGCTCGGCCGACAGCGAGCGCAGGGCGGCCAGCAGCCGGACGGCCACCGCCACGTGGGTGTCGTGCCGGTCGGCCAGGTTGTGGGTGTAGACCACCCGGGGCCGGGTGGCCTGGAGCACGGCCAGGAGGTCCGCCGCCGGTCCCGGCTCGGCTGCGTCCCTGACCACCGCGCTCGGATGGTCGAGCAGCACCACCGCGCCGTACTCGCCGACGATGGCCGCCTTCCTCTGCTCGCGGCGGCGCACCGAACGCAGCCCCTCGTCGGAGTGGTCGCGATACGGGCCGTCGCGGGGCGACCGCCTTCCGTCGGTCATCACCACGCCGGCGAACCAGCGATCATCGGCACCGAAGCCGGCGAGGATGCCTTCCGTCGCCATGGTCTCGATGTCGTCCGGGTGGGCCACCACCGCCAGGGCGGTGGTGCGGGCCAGCGCGGCGGCGACCTCGAGTCCATCGGGGACGAAGACCTCGGCGGTCTCGCGGGTGAGCTTCATCCGCCCGCTCAGCGCTGGGTTCCCGGCGCCGCCTGACCGGGCGCCGGGTCTGCGGGAAGGTGGGCCGGCTCGGGCTCCTCGGGCGGCTCAGCCGGCAGCTCCCGGATGGCGGTGGCGATCTGCCGACCCAGCTCATCGACCAACTGGTTCAGGATCTCGACCGTGGCGCCGGGGTCGGCCGCCGTGCCGGCGGGCAGCGGGCCACGGAAGAGGTCGACCGTCCGGCTCACCAAAGGGAGCTCGTGGTGGGCGCCAAGCAGCGCCCATCGCCCCGAGAGCCGCACCTCGCGATTCTCCTGCATCCCGAAGGCGCTCAGCTCCACAAAGACGCGGCAGAGAAGGCCGGTCCGGGCCGGCCAGGGACGCCGGACCACGCGGTGGTCCGGCAGCCGGGCCGCCAGGTCGTCGGTCAGGACCTGCTGCAGCGCCACGTCGAGGGGCTCGGCCCAGCGCACGAACTCGTCGATGGCCAGCTCGCTCGGCGACCGCCACACCACGAGCTGAGGGCGCTCGAGGTGGCGGGGGATGCGTACGGCCAGGACGCCGACCTCACCGACGTAGGCGCCCACGGGCGCCGCCGGGGCCCGGTCCGCGATCGGGCGCAGGGCGAAGAAGCGGGCTTCCGGAGTCCGCTTCAGCGAGACGCAGCCGGCCAGGAGCAGCATCGGCCAAAGCAGGCCGAGGACAGCGACGATTCGCCTCGTCATCACGGCCTCTCCTCCGATCGCTCCTTGCCGAGGACCAGGGCCTCGGGGTGGGTCTGGAAGTAGTCGATGAGGTTGGCGAGGCCGTTCAGGGCCCGCGACAGCTCGTCGAGGGTGCGGGTGGCGCTGACCCGAGCGTCGTCGGCGCCGTGAAGGGTTTCCTCCAGCAGCGCCAGCGACCGCTCGGCACGGTCGAGGGCGTCGCCGGCCTCCCGCAGGGTCTGCCGGGCCTGGGCTGCGGTCGACGTGGCCTCGCCGTCGAGCCTGCCGATCAGGGTGCGCGTATCGGCCAGCGCCCGCTCGGCCTCCCCGAGGACGCTCGAGAGCTTCTGAGCCGAGCGGTCGGCGCTGTCGAAGGCGCCCCGGATCGAGCCCGACTCGAAGAGGTCCCGGGCACTGAAGATCACCCGGCGCACGTCCTCCAGCATCTCGGCCAGCGGCAGCTCGGCGAGCTTGTTCATCAGCTCCTCGGCCTTGTCGCCCAGCTTCTCCAGCGCGGTGGGGCTGGTCGGCAGCTCCGGGTAGCGGGGGTTGAGCCCGGCGAACCGGGCCGGCTCGTCGGGGAGGAAGTCGAGGTCGATGAAGCGCTGGCCGGTGAGCAGGCTGGCGCTCATCATCCGTGCCCGGATGCCCCGGCCGATCAGGGCCTCGGCGAACTCGTCGAGGGAGAGCCCCTCGAAGGGGTCTCGGAGCCCCTCGGGCACCTTCACGATGTTGCCCCGGATCTCTATCACCACCTCGACCTGGATCAGCGGATCCTGGTGGCCGGTCAAGAGAGCGGTGACCTCCACCACCTCGCCGACCTTGATCCCCCGGAAGGTCACTGGGGCGCCCGGTCCGAGCCCGCGGACGGAGCCGGGGAAGTAGACGGAGAGGCGCGGTCGCTGCTCGAACCACCCTCCCGAGCTGAGCGCCAGCAGCGCGGCGAGCGCCAGGACGGTGGTGCCCAGCACGAAGGCGCCGACCAGGCGGGGATGGTTGCGAGCGCTCACAGCCGCCCCCGGCAAAGAAAGGCCCGGACCTTGGGGTCGGCGCTCTCTGCGAGCTGCCTGGGTGTGCCGTGAGCCGTCATGGTCTTGCGCTCCCCATCCAGGAATATCGCCTCGTCACCCAGCTCGAAGATGCTGGCAAGCTCGTGGGTCACCAGCACCACGGTGGTGCCCAGGCTGTCCCGCAGCTCCAGGATCAGGTCGTCGAGGCGCCGCGAGCTGAGCGGGTCGAGCCCCGCTGAGGGCTCGTCGAAGTAGAGGATCTCGGGATCGAGGGCCATCGCCCGGGCCAGGCCGGCGCGCTTCTTCATGCCGCCGCTGACCTCGGAAGGGTAGTGCTCCTCGAAACCGGCCAGGCCCACCAGGGCCAGCTTGAGCTGCGCCACCTCGCGGGCGTCCGGCCCGCGTATCCCTTGCTGGACGAGCGGCAGCGAGACGTTCTCCTCGAGGGTCATGGAGCTGAACAGCGCCGCGTACTGGAAGAGCACTCCGAGCCGCATCTGCAGCCGCACTCGCTCCTGCTCACCGCCGCCCCAGAGCGGCTGGCCGGCGTAGAAGACCTCGCCCGCGGCGGGCGGGTTGAGCCCCACCATGTGCCGCATCAGCGTGCTCTTGCCGCAGCCGCTGTCGCCCATTACCACGAAGATCTGGCCCGGCTCGACCGAGAAGGTGATCCCGTGCTGGACCACCCGATCACCAAAGGCCATGGTGAGGTCCCGGACCTCGATCTGGGCCGTGCCCACGGCGAGGCTCACAGGCCCACCACGTGGAGGGCGACGGTGAACAGGGCGTCCACCACCACCACCAGCACGATTCCCATCACCACCGCCTTGGTGGTGGCCTCGCCCACCGCCGCCGCGCTGCGCCCACAGCGGATCCCGTAGTAGCAGCCGGTGAGGGACACCACCGCTCCGAAGGCCACCCCCTTGACCAGGCCGACCACCACATGGCGCAGTGGCAGCGCCGCCTGGGTCTGACGGAGGTACTCGGCGGCCCCCACGTCGAGCAAGCTCACGCCGACCAGCATGCCGCCCAGGATGCCCAGCAGGTCGGCGTAGACGACCAGCGCCGGCAGCATCAGCGTGGTGGCCAGCACCCGGGGGAGCACCAGGAACTCGGTCGGCCGGAGGCCCAGGGAGCGTAGCGCGTCCACCTCCTCGTTGACCGTCATCGTGCCCAGCACGGCGGCGAAGGCGGCGCCCGAGCGTCCGGCCATCACGATGCCGGTCATCAGCGCGCCCAGCTCCCGGGTGACGCCGATGGCGACCAGGTTGGCGACGTAGAGGGTGGCGCCGAACTGCTTGAGCTGGACCGCGCCCACGAAGGCCAGCACCGACCCGATCAGCAGGCTGATCAGGGCCACGATCCCGAGGGCACCGACGCCGGCCGACTCGACGGCCCGCAGCAGGTCCTTTCCGGGGGGCCGGGCGCGGCCCCGGAGCAGGGCGAGGAGGCCGATGGCGGTCTCGCCGAGGTACTCGAGGGCGTCGCCGGCGGTCCTCCATCCGTCGAGGGCCACCCGGCCGACTCGGGCGGTCAGGGCCTCGTCCACCGCCGGCCTCTCCAGGTTCTGCCGGGGCACCGCCCGGGCCAGCCGGAGCAGCTTGAGGGCGCCTTCCGGGATCCCCACCAGCTCCACCGGCAGCCCATGGGCCTCGCCCGACGCCGCCAGCGAGTGGACGAACGTGACCAGCGCGCTGTCCCAGCGGGTGATGTCCCGGGCCTCGATGCGCAGCCGCGAGACCCCGGGCGAGGTCTCGAAGGCGTTCACCACCGCGGCGGTTGCGGGGATGCCTCGGGCGAGGGTCCAGGCGCCGTTCAGGCACACCCGAACCGTCTCGCCTTCGACAGCGATCTCCAGGCCGGGCTGGCCGAGCGTGGAGGCATCCATCGGGGTCCGGCACAGTCTATTCGGCCGGGAAGAGACGCTCAACCGCAACCCCGAGGCAGGCCGAGCGCTAGCTCGATCTGGGGCCGGCGGGTCAGGCGCTCAGGATCTGGCGGGCCTGCTCGTCGAGGGCGTCGGTGATGAAGGTCAGGCCGGTCTCGCGCTCGGTCTCGCGGTTGGCCGCGAAGAGGTCGTGGCGGGAGATCTGGGGGAGCGAGAAACGGCGAGCCCCCGCCATCAGTTGCTGGAGGCCGGCGCTCAGCTTGTCGCACAGGGTCCAGATGGCGATGGCGCCGTAGGGAATGTTGCGCATCTCGTCGGCTCCGACCTTCTTCTGGACGTCGAAGTAGCCGGCGAAGATCTCCTCCGCACGGAGGCCGTTCTCCATCACCGCCGGAGGCAGGCCGTCCCAGTTGCCGTGCACCAGCTCCTTGTCCTCGGGGTGCAGGGCACCCTGGATGTTGGCCCCGACGAATGCCGGGATCATCATCGCCCGCCCCATGCAGACCAGCCTGCAGAAGGGCGCACCCAGCGCCAGCGCCTTGAAGATGTGGTCCTCGCGAGCCAGGCCACCGGCGAACGAAAGATCCACCACGCGTCGTCCCCCATCGGCGAGGAGCTTGGCGTACTCCTGGGCCTTGGCGTGGAGGAAGATCGACGGGACACCCCAAGTCTGCATCATGTGCCAGGGGCTCATCCCGGTGCCGCCCCCGGAGCCGTCGATGGTGAGCAGGTCGAGCTGGTTGTCGGTGGCGTACTTGAGGGCCATCGCCAGGCCTTCCATCCCGTAGGACCCGGTCTTCAGGGTGATCCGCTGGTAGCCGAGCTTCCGCAGCCGCTCGATCTCGGCGCGGAAGCTCTCCTCGACCTCGTGGCAACCCTCGAGGTCGGTGTAGCCGAGACGGCTGTGGCGGGCGAAGGCCTTGATGGCGCCGCTCTTGAAGCCGGCTTGGACCTCGGGCAGCCGCGGGTCCGGGTCGACCAGGTAGCCGCGCTCGCGGAGGAACAGCGCGTAGTCGAGGCTGCTCACCTGGATCTCGCCGCCGATGTCCTTGGCGCCCTGGCCCCACTTCAGCTCGATGATCACCTTGTCGCCGTACTTGTCGATCACGTACTCGGCGACGCCATTTCGGGTGTCCTCCACGTTCATCTGCACGATGATCGCGCCCTGGCCGTCGAAGTAGCGGAGGAAGGTGGTGATCCGGCGATCGAGCTCCGGGGCGACCTGGATCCGGCCCTCGCGGATCACTGCCTTCTGGTCGATGCCCACCACGTTCTCGCCCACCACGATCGGGAAGCCGACCAGCGCGGCACCGATGGCGAAGCTCTCCCAGTACTTGGCGGCAATGAAGGTCGAGCCGAGCGCTCCCGTCATCAGCGGGATCCGACACGGCGTCTGCACCTGGGTACCGAACCGGGTGGTCACGTCGACGTTGGGGAAGATGCAGTCGTCGGGGGAGTGGGACAGGCCGGGTGCTAGGCCCTCGGCGCCGTGGGTGTAGCCCTGGACTCGCAGCGAGTTGTAGCTCACGCCGACGTGCCAGGTGTTGGAGGCGCCTGCGGTGACGAAGCCGAAGTCGCGCGGGTAGAGCAGCTTTCGCCCCCGCATGCTGCCCGACCAGGTTTCGCACCGCCCCTTGCAGTCGGCCCGGCACAGGGTACACAGACCGGATTCGGCGACGTTGCCGCGGTTCACCGTTCCCAGCACGTCGTTGGTCTTGGGCCAATCCTGCATGGTTCTACCTCTCTGGAAGGCTTTGGATGTTGAAGAACGCGCCCCTATCGACGGCGCGACTAGGCGGCCGCGGTCAGCACCCCCGAGAGCAGCTCCACCACATCCCGGGCCATGTGGCCGTCGCGGTCGCGGTCGGGGTCGAACCCGGTCAAGCAGAGCGCACTCGCCTGGGGCGAAGACAAGAGCCCGCGCAGCACGCTGGAGAGCTGCTCGCGGGTCAGGCCCCGGCCGCCGGCGGGCGGGACCTGGGTCAGCATCTCGCTGGCGTCGACGATGTCCAGGTCCAGGTGGACCACGAACGGGACGTCCTCCACCAGCCGCAGGGCCTGGGCGGTCGCTTGGGCGGGGCCGGCCCGCACGATGTCGTGCGCCCCCAGGGCCAGTCCCACCCCACCCTCGACAAGGCGCCGCTCGCCAGGATCCAGGTCGCGAAAGCCGAGCAGCGCCACGCGTTGCGGCTCGACCAGCGGCGCTTCACCGGCCGCCTCCAGCAGCTCCCGCTGGCCGTGGCCGAGGGCGAGGGCCAGGGCCATCCCCGCCACCCGCCCCGAAGGCGTCGTCTGCGGCGTGTTGAGGTCGCCGTGGGCGTCCAGAAAGACCAGGCCGACCGGCCCGCCGACGTGTCGGCGGAGCCCGCCCACGACTGCCGGCAGCAGCGAGCAGTCCCCGCCCAGCATCAGGACGAACCCGCCGGGCAAGGCGTCGGCCACCTCGCCGACGGTAGCGCGGATCGCCTCGACCACAAGCGGGACGTTGCGGCAGGTCGGGTGCTCGGGGTCGTCGCGGAACGGGAAGACGGGGAGGTCGGCCCGGCTGGTGACCTCGAGTCCACATCGCTCCAGAGCGGGCGCCAGGCCCGCCTGCCGGATCGCGGCCGCCGAGCGCGAGGCGGCGTCGGTGAACGACCCGGCTGCCGAGGGGGCTCCAGTGATAACGATCGACTTTGACATGGCCGGGAGTATAACCCGCCTGTCTAGGGTGTACCTCCTTCGACAATCCGCAGCAGGATGTCGAGGTGCTTGGCGGCGCGATCGACGGGCATCAGGGGCCGGGCGCCGTCCAGCACGCAGTCGAGGAAGTGGCGGGTCAGGGCAGGCCTCACTTGCCCATCTGGTCGAGCAGGGTCTCCATCTCGTCGATCACGCGGTTCATCTTCCGCATGGTCAGCTCGAGCGGCTCGGGGGTGGTCATGAAGACGCCGGCGTCCTCGAGCAGCTCCACCGGGTACTTGGACCCTCCCGCGGCCAGGAAGCGCAGGTAGCTCTTGGTGGCGGCCGCGTCGCCGGCCAGGACCCGCTCCGAGAGGGCGGCCGACGCGGTGAACGAGGTGGCGTACTGGAAGACGTAGAAGTTGTAGTAGAAGTGCGGGATGAAGCTCCACTCGTAGCGGACCTCGTCGTCCACCACGCACACCCCGGCGTCGTGTCCGTAGTACTTGCGGGTGATCTCCTGGTACAGGCTGGAGAGCGCCTCGCCGGTGAGCGGCTCGCCCCGCTCGGCCCGCTCGTGCATCCGTAGCTCGAACTCGGCGAACTGGGTCTGGCGGAAGACGGTCCCCTTGATCCCCTCCAGGTAGTTGCCGAGCAGGGAGAGCCGCGCCTTCGGGTCCTCGATCTGCTTGAGCATCGACTCGATCAGCAGCGCCTCGTTGAAGGTCGAGGCCACCTCGGCCACGAAGATCGGGTAGCTGGCGGTCGCATAAGGCTGGGTCCGGTTGGAGTAGTAGCTCTGCATGGTGTGCCCCAGCTCGTGGGCCAGGGTGCTGACGTCCGTGTACTTGTCGTTGTAGTTGAGGAGCATGTAGGGGTGGACGTCGTAGGCGCCGCCGTTGGAGTAGGCGCCCGAGCGCTTACCCGGGCTCGGGAACAGGTCGATCCAGCGGCTGTCGAAGGCGCGCTTGACCGTCGAGACGTAGTCCTCACCCAGCGGCTGGAGCGCCGTCAGGATCAGCTTCTGCGCCTCCTCGGGGGAGTAGTCGAGGTCCACCTCCTCGACCAGGGGCGCATAGAGGTCGTAGTAGTGGAGCTGGTCGAGCCCGAGGATTCGCTGGCGGAGCTTGAGGTAGCGGTGGAAGGTGGCCAGATTCTGGTTCACCCCCTCGACCAGGCCTTGGTAGACGGAGACCGGGACGTTGTTGGCGTCGAGGGCGCTCTCCAGGCAGGAGCCGTACTTGCGGGCCTTCATGTAGAAGAGGTCGCGCTGGACGTTGGCGTTCAAGGTGGTGCCGAAGGTGCGCTCGAACTTGCCGAGCGCTCCGAAGAAGGCGGCGAAAACGCTCTTGCGGTCCTCCCGGTTGGGCAGCGCGCGGTAGCGGGCGAAGGTGGCCTGGTTGAGGGTGACCGCCTGCCCGTCGCTCAGGGTCAGGCTCGGGTAGGGGAAGTCGGCGTCGGCGAAGATGCCGTACACGCTCTGCGGCCCCCGCGCCATCAGGCTGGCCTCGGCGATGATCCGCTCCTCGCCGTCGGTCCCGGTATGGGCCTTGCGGCGGAGGATGTCGTCGAGGTAGTGCTCGTAGACCTTGAGCTTGGGCAACTCGGCCAGGAAGCCGTCGATCCGGGACCGCTCGAGGCGGAGGATCTCGGGCTCGAAGTAGGCGCTGGCCGCAGCGAAGCTGGAGGCCGCCTGCTGGATCTCCTGCTTCATCGCCTGGTAGGCGGTGGCCCGGGTGTCCTGGTCGGCGCTCATGCCGGCGTAGACGTACAGGCGGCTCAGCTCCTTCTCCAGGTCGTGCAGCGTGTCCAGGGCCTCGAGCAGCCCGTCCGCCGACTCGCCGAGCTTCCCCTTGTACGACTCCAGGCCGGGGATGCGGCCGACCAGGTCCTGCTTGGCCGTCCGCCAGGCGTCGTCGCTCGGGTAGATCTCGGTGAGGTTCCACGTGTACTGCTCGGGGATCTGGGCCCGCTCACGGGCTTCCGCGGCCCCCGCTCGGGCAGCCAGCATCAGGATCGGGACGGCCAGGGCCATCGGCTGGATCGGCTTCATTCCATCACCTCGCAGCAGGAGGGGCTCCAGGGACATCCCCGGATCCTAACCCGAGCCGGTCCGGTTGCCCAACGTGGGCTCCGGCCGCTACCTGCTTCAGGACTGCAGCGCGGCGATCGAGAACGGCCTGCCGACCGCCTCGATCCTGGGTCGGGGCGCCTGCTGGCTGGGAGGGCACCCTCGGGCGGCCCGAATCCAGCACCTGCGCGAGGTGCTGGGCCTTCCCGAGGGGATCGTGCCGGTGTCCGCCGTGGCCATCGGATGGCCGGCCGAGAGCCACCGGCCGAGGACCCGCTACGACGAGGGCCGGGTCGCGCCCTTTTCGGGGGACACGATCCGGATTCCCACGGCCGGACGAAAGAATCCGGTCATGTCTCCGGGGCGCGGCCGTTCTCGGGGGACACGATCCCGATCTCGCGTCCTGGGAGATCGAGATCGGGTCATGTCCCCGCGTTGTTTAGGCGAAGATCTCCTTGCCGCGGCTCGCCGACCCCAGCACGTTCTTGTTCTTCTCGATGATCATCTTCTTGAGCTCGTCGCGGGCGGGGCCCAGGTACTTGCGCGGGTCGAACTCGGCCGGCTTCTCGGCGAAGACCTTGCGGATCACCGCGGTGACCGCCAGGCGGCCGTCGGAGTCGATGTTGATCTTGCACACCGCCGACTTGGCGGCCCGCCGGAGCTGGTCCTCGGGGATGCCCACCGCGTCCTTCAGCTTGCCGCCGTTGACGTTGATGGTGGTGACGTACGCCGGGATCACCGAGGAGGCGCCGTGCAGCACGATGGGGAAGCCGGGGATCCGCTTCTCGACCTCCTCCAGGATGTCGAAGCGCAGCGGCGGCGGCACCAGCACCCCGTCTTCGTTGCGCGTGCACTGCTCGGGCTTGAACTTGTTGGCGCCGTGCGAGGTGCCGATCGAGATCGCCAGCGAGTCGACGCCGGTCTTGGAGACGAAGTCCTCGACCTCCTCCGGCCGGGTATAGGTCGACTTCTCCGCCACCACGTCGTCCTCGATCCCGGCCAGCACCCCCAGCTCGCCTTCGACGCTGACGTCGTGCTGGTGGGCATACTCGACCACCTGCCGGGTCAGCTTGACGTTCTCGTCGTACGGATGGTGCGAGCCGTCGATCATCACCGAGGAGAAGCCCGACTCGATGCAGGACTTGCACAGCTCGAAGGTGTCGCCGTGGTCGAGGTGAAGGGCGAACTTCAGGTGGGGGTTGATCTCGTGCAGCATCGCCGCCGCCCCCTGGGCCATGTAGGTGAGCAGGGTCTGGTTGGCGTACTTGCGGGCGCCGCTCGAGACCTGGAGGATGAAGGGGGAGTCGGACTCGCCGCACCCGGTGATGATGGCCTGGAGCTGCTCCATGTTGTTGAAGTTATAGGCCGGGATCGCGTAGCCGCCCTCGAAGGCCTTCTTGAACATCAGCTTGGTGTTGACCAGGCCGAGCTCCTTGTAGCTGGTTGCCATGACTGTCTCTCCTCGGCGCGGCCTCGCGGCCCGCCGCTTCTCTGATACAACGTGGGCGCGGATCGATTCCGCCTGACACGGGAGCCCACCATCCGTCGCGCCGTCTTCGGATCCCGGGGCGTGTCACGCCGAGCGGCGGTCAGGGCGCCCCGACACGGCGAGCCTGGACGAGGAGTATACCCGAATCGGGTCGGCGCCGCGCCGGCACGGCCGGTCAGACCGGCTCGGCGAAGAAGCCTTCCAGCGCGTCGAGGGCCGCCTCCAGCTCGGCCGTATCGGCGGCCGCGAAGGAGAGGCGCAGCCAGCCCTCACCGTGCCGGCCGAACGCGATCCCCGGGACCAGCGCCACGCCGGTCCTGTCGATCAGCTCGAGCGCCACGGCGTTCGAGTCGATGGCGGGGCGGTGGCGGGGGCGGACCAGCACGAACATGGCACCCCGGCTGGCCGACCGGGGGCACTCGAGGGTGGGGCTTCTCTCGAGCCGGTCGAGGACCGCCCGCCGCCGCCGATCGAGCTCGGCGCGGAGCGGAGAAAGCCAGCCGCGCTCGCCCTGCAGCGACGCCAGCGCTCCCCGCTGGCCGGCCACCGGGGCGCAGATCACCATGGTGTCGTGGCACTTGAGCACCTGGTGGACCAGCCGGGGCGGTGCCGCGATGAAGCCCACGCGCCAACCGGAGAGCCCCGCCGACTTGGAGAAGCTCCCCAGGACCACCACCCGGTCCTGGTGGTCGGGGAAGCTGGCGGCGCTCTTCCATCCGTCCGCGGGCGGCTCCAGGACGAAGTCCTCGTAGGTCTCGTCGCTGACCACCCACAGGTCGTGGCGGGCCGCCAGGTCGAGCAGCTCGCCGACCTCGTGGCGGCCGAGCACCGACCCGATGGGGTTGCTGGGATTCACCAGCACCAGCGCTCGCGCCCGGTCGGAGACCGCGCGCTCCAAGGCGTCGAGGTCGACCGAGAAGCCGGAGTCGGCCCGAAGCGGCACCTCCACCACCCGGCAGCCAAAGAGCTCGACCGCCATGCCGTGGTTCAGGTAGTAGGGCGAGAGCAGCAGCACCTCGTCGCCCGGGTCGGCCAGCGCGGGCAGGACCTCGGCGAAGGCGAGGTTGGCCCCGGCGGTGACCAGGATCTGCTCCTCGGGGTCCCATCGGACGCCGCGGGCCCCGCCCAGCACTTCGGCGATGGCTGCCCGCAGCTCGGGAAGCCCCGAGTCCATCGTGTAGCGGTGGGTGCGCTCGTCGTCGAGGGCGGCCCGCAGCGCCTCCTGGACCTGCGGTGGCGGCGGGAAGCCGGGCACCGCCTGGGCCAGGGGAAACACGTGCTCTCCCCGGCGCCGCCGTGCCGCGGCGGCCCGGCCGATCCGGTCGATCCGGGCGGGCTGCGTCCGCCTCACCCGCTCCGACAGGCGTGGTCGGCTCACCAGATCATCATGTCACAGGCCGCGCTCGGGTCCGGGGGATCGGCCATCGGGCGGAGCGCCGAAACGTATACTGGCGGCATGGTGGATGACCCGATGGTGTTTCGCCCGCCGACGCGCCGCCGCGGGTTGCAGCTCGCGCTCGGCATCCCCCTGAGCCTGGTGGTGGAGGCTGCCACGCTGTTCGCGGTGGCCCTTCTCTGGCTGCCACACCGCATCGTCTACGAGGTCGGAGACGGGCGGCTGGTCGTCACCTACGGCATGCGGTCGTTCGAGAGGACGAAGGCTGTCCCCCTGGATCGGGTCACCACCGCCGACCTGGTCCACCTCGGCCGTGGGCGCAAGGTGATGGGCACCAACCTCCCCGGCTACTGCGAGGGCCGCTTCAGCTACCGGAACCTGGGCGACGTCTGGCAGGCCACCGACTGCTCCCGCGCTGGCGTGCTGGTGCACCTGGCCGGCGAGGGGCGTCCCTGGCTCCTGTCCCCGCCGGATCCGCCCGGGTTCCTCGCCGCCCTCCGCGGCGAAGGGACCTATCGGCGGCAGCTCGAGCCGGTGGACGTCGGGGGCGGCTTCCTCGCCCTCAAGCTGCTGATGCTCCTGCTACTCCCGCTGTCGGCGGTGGTCCCCCTGGTCTTCTTCGTCGCGCCGGGCCGCCTGGTCTATCGTGTGGTTCCCGGTGGGCTCCTGGTCAGCACGATCCTGCGCACCCGGCGCTTCGAGACCACGGGCGCCGCCGCGCGCCGCCACTCCCCCCGCCCCGGTGTCCGCCTCTTCGGCACCGGGATGCCCGGCTACTTCACCGGCTGGTTCCTGCTGGACGGCAAGCGATCCCGGGTCTACGCCACCGGCTTCGACGACGGCGTCCTCCTGGAGGGCCAGGGGCTGCGGCTGTTCGTCAACCCGGGCCGTCCGGAGCCGTTCCTTCTGGCGCTTCGGTCGACGGCCGGCGTCACCACCGACGGGACGTAGGCTCAGAACCGCCGCGAGATCGTGAACGAGACTACCGGGAAGATTCTCCAGGAGCGGAGCTGGTCCTGCAGGTCGGTGGCCTCCCGGGCTAGGTTCTCCTGGAAGGCCGGGTCGGCCGCCAGGGGACCGCTGGCGAAGAGGTCCACCGAAGGTGCCCCCTGGGGCGCGACCCCGACGTCGAAGGCCACGCTGATCCGCTTCTGCTTGGCGAAGGCGTTCCCCCAGCCCAGCCCGAAGTAGGGGACCAGCCTCCGCACCGAGGCCTCGCCGCTCAGCGTCCCCACCTGGTCGGCCGGGTAGGTGATGCCACCGATCTCGTAGCCGTCGGCCGACGGCGCCTCGATGTCGAAGCCGTGACGGGTGCCGAGCGCCCCGACGGTCACCCGGAAGCCCCGCTTGAAGGGGTAGACGTCGAGGAGGGCCTGCAGCGCGCCGAGCTTGGCGGTGCAGTCGTAGTCGGTGCCGCTGGCGCTCTCGTCGAAGGTGAAGCTGGCGGGGATGCCGAAGCCGAGGCGAGCGTTCAGTCGGCTCGACAGCGACCGCGCCAGGTCGAGGCCCAGCCCCTGGCTGCCGACCGGGCGCAGGCCCAGCGCCCAGGGGCTGTCGGGGCCCGGTTTCGGCGCCGCGTCCGTCGCCTTGGGCATGGCCGGGCTCGGGGCGCCCCCGGAGAACGTCACGTGGATCCCGAACGACGGCAGGAAGGGGAGGTAGGCCTCCCGGGTCTCGACCAGGCGGGGGCGGTCGGCGTTCGGGTCGTACTCCAGCTCCGGCTGGATGATCCCGGCGTTCTTGCGGTTCAGGAGGTTGATGATGTCCAGGTAGAACCGGACGTGGCCGCGCCCCCAGGCCGGCGCGTACGTGGCCCGGGCGTCGACGCGCGCAAACAGGGGAAGGCTGGCGCTATTGATGTTGTCCAGGCCGTCGTAGTCGGTGGTGTAGACGGGCAGGCCGTTCGGGTCGCGCTCGGGGATCAGCCTCTCGGCGTCCTCGGGGTCCGGGACGGCCGCCACCACCAGGCCGGTCACCGGGCTGCGCGGGAAGCCGCTGGCCACCCGCGCCGTGAGCGAGACGTCGAAACGGTCGGTGACCCGGTACTGGCCGACGATGCTGAGGGCGTGCCGGCGATCGTAGTCGAAGGGGTAGCTGCGGCCGTAGCTGTCGCGCCGCGCCACGCCGAACGTGTACGAGGCCCACCCGGTGAGGCGGGTGCGCGCCGAGGCGGCGCGGCGCGCCACGTAGACGTCGAACCCGTAGCTCCGGCCGCTCCCGTCGTTGGTGGGGACGGTGGTGATCAGGGGATCGCTGGGCACGCTGTAGGCGAGCTCGGGAGGGAAGTCGTACAGGGAGACCCGGGCCAGCGTCTCCTCAGGCGTCTCCAGGCGTCCGATGATCAGGCGGTCGAAGCCCTTGTAGTAGGCCTCCACGCGCCCCAGCATCGCCGGCGAGAAGTCGTGCTCCAGGGTGAGCAGGGCGTGGCGGGAGCGTTCGTTCTGGAGCGGGAGCCGTTCCGATCCGCTCAGGTCCATGAAGTAGTCGGACTGGATCAGCTTCTCGTAGCCCGGGCTCTGGGTGAACAGCCCCAGGCCCAGCTTGAGCCGCGTCGACGGCGTCACCGAGTAGATGGCGGTGAACCGCGGGCTGACCGACGTGGTGCCGTTGATGGTGGTGTGGTCGACGCGGACCCCGGGCTCCAGGACCAGGCGCTCCGTGGCCTGGAAGCGGTCCTCGAGCCAGGCGCCGAGCCGGGTGTCGGCCCGCTCGGAGTCGAGCACGTCGGGCAACGTCGCCCCGCCGCCGAGGCTCGAGCCGTTGGCCTCGTTCGGGTTGCGCTCGGCGGGGATGGTGAAGCCCACGTGGGTCTCGAGGCGGTGGAGCTCGAAGCCCGTCTCCACCACGTGGTTCCGGGCCGGGAAGATCGAGAGCTCCTGGCGCAGCGAGGAGTCCTCGACCAGGCCCTCCCAGGTGATCTCGACCCGGGAGGTGTGGAAGCTGCTGTCGTCGGGGCTGTTGGAGCGGCGCTGGTCGTTGCGGAAGTCGCCGCCGAAGTCGAAGCTGTCGGTGTTCTTGTAGTTGGAGGCGATGGTGCGCGAGAGGAACCGGTCCCCGATCGGGATCCGGAGGTTCGCGGAGAAGACGTCGTTCTTGGAGCGGGTGTAGATCGCACCCTCCGCCCCCTCGTCCTCGAAGTCGAAGGTGGCGTCGGTGCTCTCGCGGCTGCGCAGGGCGAACAGCGACAGGCTCCGCCCCGATCCCAGGTCGAAGACCATCTTGCCCTGCAGGTCGTTGAACGAGGGGAGGTCGGAGTCGGTGAAGAACTGGCCGATCAGGTCGTACCAGGTGCGACGGGCCGAGAAGAGCCACGAGCCGGAGTTCTTGGGCAGCCGGCCCTCCAGGATCACGTTCATGTCCATCAGGCTCAGGGCGGCCGAGCCGGTGAGCTGCTTGTCGCGCGAGCCGGCCCGGTTCTCCACCACCAGGAGCGACGAGAGGCGATCGCCGTAGCGGGCGCTGAAGGCGCCGGCGGTCAGCTCGAAGCTCTGCACCGTCTCCGGGTTGAAGGCGCTGGCCAGACCGAACAGCCGGTAGGGGTTGTGGATCTCGACACCGTCCATCACGGTCAGGTTCTGGTCGGGGCCGCCTCCCCGAACCGAGTAGCGCCCCCCGAACTCGTCGGCGCCCGCCACTCCCGGAAGCGTCTGGATCACGCGGAAGACGTTCTCGGCCCCGCCCGCGACCTCGATCACCTGCGAGGGCCGGACCGGCAGGACAGCGGGGGCGGCGGGCCGCCCGACCACCTCGACCTCCTCCTTGAAGCGCCCGCGCGCCACCAGGCCGATCTCGAGGTCGGAGAGGCCCGAGGACGACACCACCACGTCGACGGATCGCGCCGCGTAGCCTTCGGCGGTGGCCTCCAGGGTGGCGCTGCCGGCCGGCAGCTCGAGGCAGAAGGAGCCGTCGTCGCCGGTGGTGACGACGCTCGCGCCCCCCCGAACCGCGGCCTGGAGCGGCGCGCCGGTCTCGGCGTCGACGACATGGCCACAGACCTCGTGGAGACGAGGGGTGGCTTCCTGGGCCTGGACGGAGACGGCAAAAAGAAGCAAGTGCGCCAAAACGATCACGGGGGTCGCCGGGCGGTTGAAGACGTGGATGAGTCCGCGGATGATTCGGTTCATTCCCTCTCTTCCTGTTGGGGTGCGGCCGCGGGAGCGGGGTGCAAGCCCAGTGCCAGCCGCGGCTTCGTAGACGAGCGCGCCGTGGCCGAGGTTCCGTTGCGTACCGGGCCTCGGAGAGTCCCCTCCGGAGGACACTCACGTCTGCGGCATCGGTCGGTCGGGGCCGACCGTCGGACACCGGTCTCCAGGAAGCAGAGGGGCTAGCCCTGGGGACACGATCCCGATTCGACGGAGGCGGTCCTATGGGGACATGACCCGAATCCGTCGGGAGTCTGCGGATTCGGGATCGTGTCCCCGATGGCCGCATGACCCGAATCGGGATCGTGTACCCGGATCTCTCGTCGTGGCTGGTGCAGGTCTTGCCGCGATACGGAACGTTAGTCGCCCAGCAGGTGGGTGAGCTGCGCGATCCGCTCGTTGATCCGGAGGAGGCTGAGCTCCCGGAAGCGCTCGGGGAGGAAGCGGGTGTCGGTGCACTCCTTGACCGCCAACAGGTCCATCAGCTCCAGCCGCTCGACGTGGGCCGAGGGGCGGAACCCGGCGATGACCTCGGCCACGATCTCGGGGAGCGGTCGGCGCTCTCCCTCCTCCGGCTGGGTCTCGAACAGGCGCAGCGCCCGCACCAGGATCCCCTCCATCTCGTTGCCGCCGATGTTGCTGTCGGCGGGGAGCGGCGGCAGCTCCTGACCCGGCAGGTCGACCTCGAGCTTGTGGGCCATCGCCCGGAACAGGGCCTGGCGGCTGTCGGCGTCCTGGGGAGGGAACAGCGGGATGTGCACGTCGAGGCGCCCCTGGCGCTTGAGGTCGACCTCGAGCAGGTCCGGACGGCTGGTGGCGAAGACCC
>CAZNNH010000137.1:0-16773 GCA_964574335.1 uncultured Acidobacteriota bacterium
TCAGGGCCCTGCTCGAGGCCATGGGCGGCGTGGAGGTGAGGGGCGAGACGGGAGATGGGCGAGAGGCGCTGCGACTGATCGAGGAGATCCAGCCGGATCTGGCGATCCTGGACATAGGCCTTCCCGGGATGAACGGGATCGAGATCATCGGCCGGGCTGTTCGGGCTCAGGTACGGACTCGGATCCTGGTGCTCTCCGTCCACGCCGATGCCGAGTTCGTGCGACAGGCGCTTCACGCGGGGGCCGCCGGCTACCTCGTCAAGGGCTCCGCGGCGGTCGAGCTGGAGCTCGCGGTCCGGGCGCTGGCCCGTGGCGAGACTTACCTGAGCCCGGCCATCTCGGGGTCCGTCATCGAGGAGCTGCGCTCGCACGGCGCGCCGCGCGAGTCGCTGACGCCCCGGCAGCGGGAGATCCTCCAGCTCGTGGCCGAGGGGCGGTCGACGAAGGAGGTCGCCGCGCAGTTGGGCCTGTCCGTGAAGACCATCGAGTCGCATCGCTCCGAGATCATGACTCGCCTCGGGATCCACGATCTCGCCGGGCTCGTGCGGTACGCGATCCGGGCGGGCATCACGACCCCCGACCAGTAGGGAGGCGAGGCAGAGGACGACCCGGCCCCCGCGGGGGTGCCGGGCCAGCCCAGGGTTCTTTTCTGCCCTCCTCAGGGCATTCCCCGATACCCACGACGGCCTGGCGGCCGTAGCTTCTTCCCGACTGTGCGGGTGGCGCACGCAAGGTACCCGCAGGACGAGGCACTTGGGGAAGACACGGATCCTACTGGTGGATGACAACCGCGATTTCCTGGGCGAGGCGTCGAGATTCGTCGCCAGCCTCGAAGGAGTCGAGGTGGCCGGGACCGCCCTCTCCGGCGAAGAGGCGCTTGGGCTCCTCGATCGCGTCCACCCGGACCTGGTCCTGGTCGACCTGGTGATGCCGGGGGGGATGAACGGCCTGGAGGCGACCCGTCGCATCCTGGAGCGGCCCGCCGCCCCTGCGGTGGTGGTGATGTCCATCCACGACGACGAGACCAGTCGGGCCGCCGCCCTGGAGGCGGGAGCACGGGCCTTCGTCGCCAAAGGCGAGCTGGTGGTCCGCTTCCCGGCGATTGAGCGGTGGCTGTCCGTCGCGGGGTCAGCCGTCGACCTCTCGGGGCGGAGCTGATGTCGGCCGAGATCCTCCGGGAGATCGACGAGCTCAGGCAGCGGCTCTACGAGCTGACCCGGCGCGTCGCCGCCTCGATGCCGGCGGAGGGGCTGCCGGAGGGCGACCTCGACCTGGTGGTGGTCCGGGTGGGCGAGCGCCGCGCGGCCTTCCTGTGTCGCGACCTCGACGAGGTGGTGCCGATGGCGCGTCTGGCCACGATCCCGGAGTCGGCGGCGTGGGTGGCCGGCGTTCTCAACCTGCGGGGAGCCATGCTCCCGGTGCTGGATGTGCTGGCCCGGTGTGAGGGGCAGGGCCGAAGGGCGAGCGTGGACGATCTGATCCTGGTGGCCAGCGCGCAGGGGCGCCGCGTGGGTCTCATCGTCCAGGAGATCGTGGCCGTCCGCACCGTTGCCGGCGGCCAACTGCGGTCGGTCACCAGCGACGTCCCGTTCGCCCCGTATCTACTGGGCCTGATCGGGCTGGAGGCGGAGCCGCTGGCGGTGTGGAGCCTCGGCCGGCTGGTGGCCACGTCCGATCTCCCCGAGGACGTCGTGTGACTGTGCTGCCGGAGGTCGCCCGCCGCGTCAGCGCCCGGTACGGCTTGCGGACCGGCGCTGGGACGCCCAGGCGGCTGGAGGAGGCGGTGGCGGCGTACGGCCGGCACCTGGGGGTGCCCCCACAGGAGGCGGCGCGCCGCGTCTTGAACGATCCCGCCGGTCTCCGTCGCGTGGCCGAGTGGCTGACCGTCGAGGAGACCTACTTCTTTCGCCAGCCGAAGCAGCTCACGCGACTCGTCGGCCACCTCCACGGACGATTGGAGGACGGTCTGGAGGCCGTGACGGTGTGGTCGGCCGGGTGCTCGACCGGCGACGAGGCGCACTCTCTCGCCATCCTGCTCCAGGAGCGGCTTCCGCCGCGGCTCCTGCCGCGAGTGAGCATCGTCGCCAGCGACATCAGCCATGCCGCGATCGAGCGGGCGCAGAGCGGCGTCTACTCGCGGTGGTCGCTGCGAACGGTCGACCGATCGACGGCGGACCGCTACTTCAGGCCGGTCGAGGAGGGCTTTCGCCTCCGTGACGACATTCGGCGGAGGGTGACGTTCGCCTGCCTGTCGTTGCGGGAGCACCTGGAGGACCTGGCGCCGCGGAGCCTCGACGTCATCCTCTTCAGGAACGTGGGGATCTACCTGGAGCCGGTGGCCCTGCAGGGCTTGTATCAGGGGTTCACCCAGGTCTTGCGTGAGAGCGGCCAACTGCTGGTGAGCGCCACCGACCCAAAACCGCCCGACCCGCCGTTCCGGCTGACGGACGATGGCGACCCCACGCTCTTCTGCCTGTCCGGGGCCGTCGAGGACGTCTTTGAGGAAGCCGCCGGCGCCGAGCCCGAGCGCGAAGGCGATGGCGATGGCAAAGACCATCCGCACGCCCCGGCGGAGTCCAGCCGGACCCGCGGGCACGTCGAGATCATCGACGCCGCGGACGCCGTCGCGGCGGTCTCGTCCATGCAAGGTGTCGCAGGTGACGCGGTTGGGGATCCCGAGTCGCGTGCCGCGGGCCTGCGCCGAGCCCAGCTCTGCCTGGAGCGGCTGGACGCCGCCGGCGCGGCGGCCGAGCTGCGCCGGCTCCTGTTCCTGGATCCGAGCGACGACGTGGCTCGCTACTGGTATGCCCTCGCCCTTCGCGACGCCGGCCTGGTCAGGAAGGCGCTGCGCCAGGCCGAGAGTCTCGTCGGCCGATGCCAGGCGGGGGGTAGTGAGGAGGCCGATCTCGCTCGAGCGGCATCGTCGCTCGTGAAGGCGCTGCAGTGAACGACAACGAGAGACGGACGGAAGCGGACGAGATCCTCGACCGGCGTGCCCGGGCCCTGGCGCTGGCGGGTCCCGGCGGCTGGGAGCAGGACGTCGAGGCGGCGGTGGCGGTGGTCGGGATCGGGGGCGAGCAGATCGGCCTCCCGGTGGAGCATCTGCGCAACATCGTGCGGACTCCGCCCATCTCGCGGCTGCCGGGGACGCCCCCATGGCTGCTCGGCGTGGTCCAGGTCCGAGGCGATCTCCTCACCGCCGTGGACCTGGGGCGCTGGCTTCGGATCGAGAAGGTCAGCGAGCCCCGATTCCTGGCGGTCTTGGAGGGACGGCGCGGGAGGCTCGGGGTGGTGGCCGAGAGCGTGGCCGGATTTCGGGAGATCTCGCGGGACGAGGTGGCACAGCGGCTGGTGATCTCGGAGTCGGGCACCCCGATCCGCAGCATGACCCGGGACCTGGTCACGGTTCTCGACGTGGCACGCCTCCTGGAGAGCCCGCAGGTCGTCATCGCGGCCCGCCGGCGGGGCAATCGGGCGAGGATCGGCTCGTGAGGAAACCCGGCGGTCGCGCAAACGGAAGGAGCTGAGGGGAGATGTCGGAGCTGAGCGAGTATGTGATCTTCTTCATTTCGGTCGCCTTTGCCGCCACCACCGTCATGGTGGGCGTCCGGTGGAAGTACGGTCGCGGCCTGGCCACCCGCATCTTCAACGGGGTCGTCCCCACCATCGGCTTCATCGCCTGCCTCGGGTTCCTGGTGGGCAAGCTGGGCACCACCGCCGCGACCCTCGGCACCCTGGTGCCCATCGGAACCATCGCCACCACCGTGACGCTCTTGTGGCTCTACCGAATCGTGGTCAAGAAGCTCGACGAGCAGGTCCAGTTCCTAGCCACGATCACGGCCCAGATCGCGGCCGCGGCCAAGCAGTCGGCGAGCTCCTCCGCCGAGCAGGCCTCCATGACCACGGAGGTGGTCACCACTGTCGAGGAGATCACCCAGACCAGCGCGGCGGCCTCGGAGAATGCCCAGGAGGTGGCGCAGGTGGCCCGCGACGCTGCCAAGCGAGGGCAGGACGGGCTGGAAGCGGTCGCCCGGGCGGTCGAGGTCATGGAGTCGGTCAGCCAGGTGGGCGAGATCGTGGACACCATCAACGCCTTGGCCGAGCAGTCCAACCTGCTGGCGGTGAATGCCAGCATCGAGGCTGCCAAGGCGGGCGAGCACGGTCGCGGGTTCGCGGTGGTGGCCTCGGAGGTCCGGAGCCTCTCTGAGCAGAGCAAAGCGGCCACCAAGCAGATCCGTCAGGCGATCCGGCGGACCGAGGAAGGGCAGGAGGCCACCTCCTCGGTCAACGTCGTGGTGACGGAGCTGGCGGCGGTCCTGCGCAAGTCGTCCGACAAGGCTCGGGAGATCGCCGGGGCGGCTTTGCAGCAGTCCACTGGAATCAAGCAGATCAGCGACGCCATGACCTCGGTGGCGCAGGGCAGCAAGGACACGGCGGTGGCCGCGGCGCAACTTGATCAGGCGGTCCAGGGGCTCAAGCAGGTCTCCTCGACCATCCAGCAGTTCGTCCGAGGCTGAAAGGCGGGGTTCTCGACCCGATGAGCGACGCGGAGAGGATCCTCGAGACGTTCCGCGAGGAGGCCGCCGAGGTGGTCGACGAGCTGGCCCAGCTCGTGGGTGCCCTGCGGGCTGCCCGCGATGCGACGGCGTGGTCGGAGGCCATCTCGGCCGCTCGGCGGTTGGCTCACAACCTCAAGGGGGCGGCCGCCTCGGTCGGGAACGAGGAGGTCGAGGGGCTCTGCCACGAGCTGGAGGACGCGCTGGCGACGCTCGACCAGGGGAGGTTCGACGCCGAGGGTGCCGAGCTACTGGAGCGGCTCATCGGCGCCATCGACGAGCAGTCGTCCCGGAGGCAGGAGGCCGCCGCTCTCGAAGCTCAGCTTGCCCGGGCCACGCCGGCCGCGCCGCCGGAAGCCACCCTCAGGATCCCCACCGCGCGCCTCGATCAGCTTATCAGGCAGGTGGGGGACCTTCTCACCACGCATGCCCGGATGGTCGACCGGGTCGCCTGCCTGAGGGAGCTGTCCCAGGAGCTCAGCCAGGTCGTGTCGCGACCGGAAAGCCGGATGACTCAGGTGGAGGTGCTCGCCGCCAACCTCACCGCCCTGGTGCAGCGGGATCAGCGTGAGCTGCTGGACTTCGGGTACCTCACCCAGGAGGTCGGCGAGGCGGTCAGGCAGGCGCGGATGGTTCCACTCGCTACCGAGGCCCCCGGCTGGCGCCGATTGGCGCGAGACACGGCGACGGCGGTCGGGAAGAAGATCGACCTGGCGATCCACGTGGGGAACCTCGAGATCGACAAGTCCTTGCTGGAGGGCCTCAGAGACCCCCTGTTCCATCTGATCCGCAACGCCATCGACCACGGCATCGAGACGCCCGAGGAGAGGCAACAGCGGGGGAAGCCCGGCGCCGGACGGGTGGAGATCCGGGCCGAGATGCGCGGACCCCGGATGCTCCTGGAGCTGAGCGACGATGGGCGAGGGCTCGACCCGCTCACCATCGCCGCCTCCGCGATGCAGAAGGGCCTGATCGACGGCGCCCAGAGAGAGCGGATGAGCGACGAGGAAACGCTGGCCCTACTGTTCCAGCCCGGCTTCTCCACGGCCGCCTCGGTCAGTCGCGTGAGCGGCCGCGGCGTGGGGCTGGACGTGGTGAGACGGCAGGTGACCGCCTTGGGGGGCGAGATCCAGCTCCCGGGGCGGCCCCGTCTCGGCGGTGCGACCTTCGAGCTGCTGCTTCCGATCACGGTCCTCTCCACCAGGCAGTTGCTGGTTCGTGCCGGTGAGGGGCTGTACGCCCTCTCGATGGAGAACGTGTTGCGGGTCGTCAGCGTGGACCGGTCGGCGGTCACGTCGGTGGACGGGAACCCGATCGTCCTCCTGGAAGGGGCTGCCCCGCTCCGGCTACTCCGGCTCACCAGCCTTCTCGGCGGGCGGGTGACGGAAGCCGGCGAGCACCTCAAGGTCCTGGTCGCCTCGAGCGGCGGCCGGGAGATCGGCCTGGAGGTGCAGGACGTCCTGGGCGAAGGGGACTACCTGACACGGTCGCTGCCCTGGAACGTCGAAGAGATCGCCGGAGTCGGCGGAGCGGTGGTCCTGGCGGACGGGTCGATCGCCCTCGTCCTCGACGTCGGCGACCTGATCGAGGCCGCCCAGGCGGCGCCCGAGAAGGGCGCGGCACCGAGGCCGGAAGCAGCGGCCCGGGTCCCCCGGATCCTGGTGGTGGATGACTCCCTGTCCAGCCGTACCCTGGCACGCAACATGCTCGCCGCTGCCGGATACGAGGTGAGCGTCTGCCAGGACGGCATGAGAGCGTGGGAGGCCCTGCAGCATGGGAGCTTCGACCTCCTGGTCTCGGACATCAAGATGCCCGGCATGAACGGTCTGGAGCTGACCCGGAAGATCCGGCACCACGGCCGTCTCGCCACGCTCCCGATCATCCTCGTGACCAGCCTCGGTGCATCCGAGCAGGTCGCCCAGGGGGCGGAGGCCGGAGCCGACGAGTACCTGGTCAAGGGCCGTTTCGATCAGACCGGCCTGCTCGAGGCGGTCGGCCGCCACATCTAGCCCGATGATCAGGGTCCTCGTCGTCGACGACTCGAAGACGGCGCGGCTGGCCTTGAGGAATGCCCTGGAGAGGGAGGTGGACATCTACGTCGTTGCCGAGGCGCCGACCGGCAGCGAGGCGCTACGGCTGGTCGCCCGGCATCGCCCCGACGTCATCACCATGGACATCTACCTGAAGCGGGAGAACGGGCTCGACGTCACCTCCAGGATCATGGAGCTGGTCGCAACGCCGATCGTTGTCGTCACCGGGGTGCGCTCCGATGACCCCGAGTTGGCCTACCAGGCGATGGCGGCCGGGGCGCTCGAGGTCGTCGGAAAGCTCCCGGCCCCGGACAAGCCCTCCTATGAGCGCGAGCGCTGCCACCTGGTGGACCTCCTGCGGGTGCTGTCGAGGGTCCCGGTCGTCCATCGCCGACGAGTGGTGGCGCCGGCCTCCGTCGAGATCCCACCGGTGGTCGGAGGCACGGTGTCGGCCCCGTTGCCAGGCGCAGAGGTCATCCTGATCGGGGCGTCGACCGGCGGCCCGCCCGTGATTCTCTCCCTGCTCTCGGCGCTGCGGCCGCCGTGCGGCCTCCCGATCGTCGTGGTCCAGCACATCGCGCGGGGCTTTGCCGACGGGCTCGCGGAATGGCTCAGCCAATCGAGCGGTCACCAGGTGATGGTCGTCAACCAGCCGCTGCCCGTCCAGGCCGGCCGTGTCTACCTGGCCAACGACGGAGCGCATCTGGTCTTCGCTTCGCGCCAGATGGTGGTGCCCTCCGAGTCGCCGCCGGAGCTCTACCAGCGTCCCTCGGTCAACCTGATGTTCGAGTCCGCCGTGGCCGGCTTTGGCCGGCGGGCCGTGGCCGTGCTGCTCGGAGGGATGGGCTCGGACGGAGTCCGGGGTCTGGCCGAGCTGCACCGGGCCGGCGCGATGACGCTGGCCCAGGATCCGGCGACTTGTTGCGTGGGCAGCATGCCGGCAGCGGCGATCGAGGCGGGCGTGATCGACCAGGTCCTGGCCCCCGACCGGATCGCGGCGATGCTGCAGCGGATCAGCTCGGCGGTGGACGCAGGGTCGGCTCGGAAGAGGTGAGCGATGAGCCACAAGACGATCCTTCTCGTCGACGATTCCAAGACCCTGCTGATGATCGGGGGGATGATCCTCAGCAAGGCGCCCTATCGTGTCGTCACCGCCGCGGACGGCATAGAGGCGATCGAGAAGGCCCACGCCGAGCAACCGGACCTGATCCTGCTCGACATGGCGATGCCCAAGCTCGACGGGCTCGAGGCCTGTCGCCGGCTCAAGTTGGACCAGGCGACGCGGCACATCCCGGTGATCATGGTCACCACCCGTGGCGAAGCCGACAACCGGGATCGGGCGTTTGAGTGTGGCTGTGATGACTACCTGACCAAGCCCATCGACGCCGCCACGTTGATGCGGGCAGTGAAGAGCCATCTGGCGGGTGACCGAGAGAGAGGGGAGAGATGAGCAAACACCGAAACAGCAAGCTGTCCCTCGTTGGCGTCTTGGCCGCGATCATGGTGACGACGTTGCCGTGCGCCCCGGCCTTTTCCGCAGGCTTCCAGCTCATCGAGCAGAACGGCAGCGGGCTGGGGAACGCCTACGCCGGGCAGGCAGCCGGGGTCCGGGATGCGAGCGCGGTGTTCTTCAACCCGGCCGCCCTGACCCGCATCCCTGGGCGGCAGGCGGTTCTAGCGGTCAACCCGATCGGCCTGTCGGCGACTTTCGAGGACCGGGGGTCCACCGGCCCCTACGCGCCGGGGTTCGAGTTCCCGCTGGGCCTCACCTCGGGGGACGGAGGCGATGCAGGCGGATGGGTGCCGGTGCCGGGCGGGTACTTCTCCTGGCAGGTCGCCGACACGGTCTGGGTGGGTCTGGGAGCGAACGTGCCGTTCGGCTTGACCACGGACTGGGAGCAGGGTTTCGTCGGCCGTTTCCATGCCCTCAAGTCCGAGGTGAAGTCCGTCAATATCAACCCCACGGTGGCGTTCGCTGTCGGAAGCCGTGTCTCTCTGGGGTTCGGGGCGAGCTATCAGAAGCTGCAGGCGACGCTATCGCAGCAGGTTCACTACGGAGGCATCTCCTTCGCCAGCGCCGCCTCGGCGGGGGGTCCGGCGGCGGCCGGGGCGATCGCGGCCCAGCTCGGGCCGGTAGGCCTGGCGCGGGAGGGGCGGGTGACCGTCGAGGGCGACGACTGGGCTTGGGGTTTCAACGCCGGGGCACTCGTGGAGCTGAGCGATGCCGTCCGACTGGGGCTGGCCTATCGCTCCAAGGTGAAGCACGAGTTGGAGGGAGAGGCGACTTTCCTCGACGCCCCGTCCTTTGCGACGACGGGCCCGGTCGGGCCGATCGGGGCCGCCCTCAACCAGGCCTTCGCCAGCGGGCCGGTGAGCACGACGATGGAGCTGCCGGACACGCTGTCGGTGGCCCTCGCCTACGAGGGCGGGGGATTCGACATCCTGGCAGACTGGACCTGGACGGGGTGGAGCTCGGTCCAGGACCTCACGGTGGTGCGAGACGGGGGCGGCGAGCTCAGCAGCGTGCCGCTGGCCTTCGAGGACGGCTGGCGTGCCGGCCTGGGCGGCAACGTGGCGCTCGGCGAGATGTGGAAGCTCCGGCTGGGAACCGCCTTCGACCGGACCCCCGTGCAGGCCTCGTTCCGGACCCCGCGGCTTCCGGACGAGGACCGTATCTGGCTGGCGGCGGGAATCGAGTGGAAGATCTCCGGGAAGAGCTCGATCGACCTCGGCTACGCCCACCTCTTCATCAAGGAGGCCTCGAGCGCGCTCCCCAACATGGGCTCGGAGACGGACCTGCCGAAGGGCGAACTGTTGGGCGCCTACTCGGGCAAGGTGGACATCCTCAGCCTCCAGTACAGCCTGAGCTTCTAGTCGTAACGCGTCTCGGCGAGAAGCCCCGGCTACTCCCGCCCCCCAGCCCCGGCGAGCAGCCGCCAGGCGACGGAGGTCACCGCCAGGCTGGCCAGGAAGACCGTGCCACCCGAGAACGCCGCGCGGGAGATGGCCTTCCGAAAGGCGAGCAGCAGGTCGGGCGCGTGTGCCAGGACCTGCCAGGCGGCTGCCGTGCCCACCGCGACCGCCGGCACCAGCAGGACGACGGCGGCCAGCAGTCGCCAGGCGACGGAGGGGGCGCCCGCCGGCGTGGCCTCGGCGGGGTCGGTCGCCGCGTACCAGCGTCGAGCCCAGTATCCGAGCAGGGCTAGGCCGACCACGCTGCTCGCGTACTGCAGCAGCGACCAGACCGGCAGCGGGTGGCGCTCCAGGATGTGCAGCTCGGCGCGAAGGGGGGAGAGCGCGTGGACGGCCCAACCGGTGGAGTGCGTGAAGGAGTCCCACAGCAGGTGGCTGGCCGCGCCCAGCAGGAGGCTCGCGGCCACTCCGATCGCCATCGGCAGGGAGACGGCCGGCCGCTTCGCGGCAGGGCCGAGCCGGGCCCGGGTCGCGGCGGGCAGCAGGGCGACCACCAGCGGGCGCACCAGCGCGTGGAACGCCAGGTAGGCCACCAGGCCGGCCGGCAGGCAGTACCAGACGAGCCCGCCCAGGCTGTGGCTCTCCGCGCCGGTGACGCCGATGGGGACGAAGTACGCCAGGTCGGGGGTCATGCTGCCCAAGACCAGGGCGGACAGGGAGGCGTGCGGCCCGAGGCGACGACGGAGGGGAACCACCGCTGCGGGGTGGGCCAGCGTGAAGGGCATACCTCCATTGTGGGGGAGAAGTGCCGAGACCTGGGAATCGCCCACGGGCGGCGAGTCGCACCGGCTGGAGCGCGCGGAGCGGCGCCCATGGGAAGCGCACGGGTACCAGCGACGCTACCGGCGCCGCGCTGCCCGGTTTGCCGATCGCCGGCCGGCTCGGCCATGATGAGCCCATGACCCCTCGAAGGCTGAGCTCCGTGCTGGGCAACTCGCAGCGCCTCGACGGTGGGGCTATGTTCGGAAACGCCCCGAGGGCGCTGTGGTCGCGCTGGGTCACCCCCGACGAGCAGAACCGGATCCCGCTGGCGTGCCGCTGCCTGCTGGTCCAGGAGCCGGATCGCACCGTGCTCTTCGAGTCGGGGATCGGGGCCTTCTTCCCGCCGAAGCTGCGTGAGCGCTACGGCGTGGTCGAGGAGCGCCACGTGCTGCTCGACTCGCTGGGCGCGCTCGGCATGGCGCCCGCCGACGTCGACGTGGTGGTGCTGTCGCACCTTCACTTCGACCATGCGGGAGGCCTGCTGACCGCATGGCAGCCCGACGGGGAGCCGAGCCTCGCCTTCCCGCGGGCCCGGTTCGTGGTGGGGCGCGAGGCCTGGAGCCGGGCCAGGGACCCCCATCCCCGCGACCGCGCCTCGTTCGTTCCCGAGCTCAACCGGCTGCTCGAGGACTCGGGCCGGCTGGAGGCGGTGGAGGGGGAGCGCTCGGCCACGCTCGGCGACGGCTACCGGCTCCACTGGAGCCACGGTCACACCCCGGGGCTGCTGGTCACCGAGATCGAGATGCCGGCGGGCCCGGTGGCGTTCGTGGCGGACCTGATCCCCGGCACCCCTTGGATGCATGTGCCGATCACGATGGGGTACGACCGCTACCCGGAGCTGCTGATCGACGAGAAGCGTCGCCTGCTCGAGGACCTGGCGGGGCGACAGGGCCGGCTGTTCTACACCCACGACCCGGGCGTCGCCCTCTCCGGGATCGGCCGCGACGACAGCGGGCGTTTCCAGCCGGAAAGGCCGCAGCCCGAGATCCGAGCCCTCGCCGATTGAACCCGCCCCGGGGCGGGGCTTGGGCCCGGCGGTGGGCTCGACTTCGACGGCCGACCCGCCTTAAGATGGCCCCAGGCTCGCGTTTCCGCCGGGAGGCTCCGTCATCAAACCCTGCGTCGTCTCCACCGCTCTCGTACTGGTCGGCCTGGCCTCCCTGGCGTCTCCCGCCGAACCCATCGTGGTCCTGGTGCACGGTCTGCGCCGCGAGGTCCTCCCGACCGCCCGTGAGGGACAGGAGCTGCTCCAGCTCGACCTGGTGCTCTCGGGCCTCGGCGTCGCCACCGCCACCGACGCTGCCGAGGGGACGCTGACGCTGCGTTGGCAGTCCCACGAGGTGCGCCTCTACGACCGGAAGAGCCTGGCGGCGGTCGACGGCGACCTGCGTTTGCTCTCGGCCCCGGCCCGGCTCGAGAACCGCCGCTGGCTGGTCCCGGTGGAGAGCCTGCCGAAGCTGCTCGAGCCCCTCCTCCGGCAGCCCGTGTCCTGGCACCCCGCCCAGCGGGTGCTGGTGATCGGCGCGGCTCGTGTGCCCAGGATCTCGGTCCGCACGTCGATCACCGGCCGGGTGGCGCGGGTGACCTTCGAAGCCAGCCAGACCGTCGCCTTCCAGGCCCGGCAGGAGCCGTCCCGGGTGTTGGTCCTGGTGCCGGGGGACCTGATCGAGGTGGACCTGCCGGACCAGCGGCTGACGGGTGGGATCGTGGAAAGCGTGGAGTACCTCGGCGGCCAGGAGAACCGCTTCGCGATCAACCTCGGCCCGCGCTTCCAGGGAGTCCGGGCGTACCAGCACGACGACCCGCCTCGGCTGGTGATCGAGATGACCGCCGCCGGCACCTCGGCCGCGGACGCCGCCGCCAGGCCGACGCCGACGCCGCCGCCCGCCGCCGCCGCCGCCGAGGGGGGCGTCCGGACCGTGGTGATCGACCCCGGCCACGGGGGCGCGGAGGTTGGGGCCGCCGGCCCGGACGGCACGCTGGAGAAGGACGTGACGCTGGCGATCGCCAAGAAGCTGAGCGCCATCCTGACCAACGAGCTGGGACTGCAGGTGTTCCTGACGCGCTACGGCGATCAGGAGGTAGACCTCGACGAGCGGACGGCCATCGCCAACAACTACAAGGCCGACCTGTTCATCTCGATCCACGCCAACGCCTTCCGCAGCCGGGAGGCCGGCGGTACCGAGGTCTACTTCCTGTCGTACCAGGCCAGCGACGACGACAGCCGCCGGGTCGCCCTGGCGGAGGGAGCCAGCCTCCCGGCCGAGACCCCCGGCGGCTCCGACCTGGCTTTCATCCTGTGGGACATGGCCCAGGCCGAGTTCCTGGAGGAGTCCTCGGCGCTGGCCTCGCGCCTGGAGGAGGAGCTGGCGGCGATGACCGGCTCGCAGGAGCGGGGCGTCAAGCAGGCGCCTTTCCGGGTGCTGGTCGGAGCGGCGATGCCGGCGGCCTTGATCGAGGTGGCGTTCATCACCAACCCGGAGGAGGAGAAGCTGCTCACCTCGAGCGCGTACCAGAGCCGGGTGGCCCGGGCGCTGGCCCGGGGCGTGGCCCGTTACCGCAGCGAGCGCAATCGGCGGGCCGGGACGGTCTCGGCGCCTGGCCGAGCCGGCTTCTGAGGAGCGGAGGTGCCCCGATCTCGCTGGCTCGACCTGCTCACGATCTGCGGCTTGGCCGGCCTGCTGGCGCTGGTGGTTCTCACCTCACCGCACTGGGCACCGTGGCTCCGGGGCGCGGCTCCGGCGCAGAGCGCCGAGCCGGGCGCCGACCCCGGGCCGGCGTCGACGCCTCTTGCCGAGGCCTCGAAGGTGGAGCGCAAGATCAGCGTCACCTTGTTTTTTCCGAGCCCGGACCGCCCCGGTCTGGCCCTGGAGGAGCGCACGGTGGCCTTCTCGGGTGACCTGGCGCGACAGGTGCAGGTGGTGGTCGAGGAGGTGCTCCGCGGGTCCACCACCGGCCTTCTGGCCCCGCTGCCGTCGGGTGCCCGGGTGCTCGACGTCTTCGTGGGGGTCGGTGGCGTGGCCTACGTGAGCCTCGACCCGCTGCCCCCGGCGAAGGACCCGCTGGCTCCGGTCGAGGTCGGCGAGGAGACGGCCGAGGCCTCACCTACCCAGACCCCGGGTGAGGACGAGTCTCCGGTGTCCCTGGCGGACCAGCTCGGGATCCAGGGCTCGAGCGAGGAGCTGCTGAGCGTCTTCTCGATCGTGGACTCCGTGGTCATCAACCTTCCCGCCGTGCGCCGGGTCCAGCTCCTGATCCGGGGCCAGCCGGTCAGCACGCTGGCCGGCCACATCGACATCTCGCGACCGCTGGCGGCGGACGCCACCCTCCTGGTTGGCCTGGGGCCGGATCTGTCCGGGCCCGCTCCCGAAGGGGCCCCGGAAGGGGGTCCCCTGACCGGCACCGAGCCCGTGGCGCCACCGGGCGCGGGGGCTCCGCCGGAGGCCCCGTGAGATCGGGGCCCGTTTCCTTGCTGGTGGTGCTGCTGGCGGCGGCCGACGCCGGTGCGGTCGGTGTCCGTGACCTGGAGCGCGCCGAGGCGTTGGCGGCCGCAGCCGAAAGCCAGCTCGAGTCGAGCCCGAGCCGTGCCCTGAAGACGGCCCGCGAGGCGCTCGCGGTGACCGAGGACTTCGATCCCACCGCCTTCGTCGCCGTTGGCCGTCGCGGCGAGCTGGTCGAGGACGCCTATCTCGAGGCGCGGCGGGCGTACCGCCGGCGCCGGGCCGGCCTGTTTGGCCTGGTGGGACGGGCCCTCGCCGCGGAGGGTGCGCTCCCTGAGGCGGCCCGATACCAGCAACGGGCCCTCGACCTCGATCCTGACCCCGCCCGGCGTCGGGCGCTGGCCGGGACGCTGGTGGGGCTGGGGCGGGGGGCGGAGGCGCTCGCCGCGCTTCTGCGCCCGGACGGCTCTCCCGATCTCGATGCCGCCACCCTGGAGCTGGCGGGACGGGCGGTCGACGTGGCGCGCCTGCCCAGCCTTCAAGAGGAGCTGGACGCCTGGCGACTCTCACGGGCGGACCGGACGCCCGGCCTCCAGCACCGTCGGGGACCGCTCAGCCTGCCGCGCCAGGCTCGGCTCTCGTCGGGGGCATCGTTCCAGCTCGACGGCCCGGGCCTGACGGCCCTCTACGTCGCCGAGGCCTCCTGCCGGACCTGCTCGGCCGACCTCGAGGCGCTGAGCCGGGCCGCCGGCAAGGACCTGAGGGTGGTGATGGCCCCCCTCGACCCCGACCGCGACGGGGCGCTGCGCCAGTTGATGAAGCTGTACCGCTACGACTGGCCGATGCTGCTGCGGGCCGAGGTGGGCAGCGCGCTCGATGTCCCCGCCTCCTCGGTGCTGGTGGTGGGCCGCCGCGGTTGGAGCGGCGTGCTGGCCCGGGACCCCCTGGACCAGAGCCTGACGGCCGCCATCGAGGTGTTGCAGCGCGAGGACGTCCAGGAGGCCCTCCCGCGAGCGAGCTGGGACGGACGCACCCTGGCGCCGCCCGCACCGGCGCCCCGCCCCGGCCTGCTGGACGACGGCCTCGCCCCCGGCGAGGACCTCCCCGCACCGGCCGAGTTCGACCAGGCCGTCGAGGCCTATCGCGCCGGTCGCTTCGGCCGCGCCCTCGAGCTGTTCGACCAGCTCGAGGCACGCGGCGACGGCTGGCTGCTGCCGCCCGAGCACCGGCTGAACCGCGCGCTTTGCCTCTCGGGGATGGGGCGTGGCGAGGAGGCGCGCCGGCTGCTGCTGCGGACCGGCGACAGCCGCTTCCAGGATGCCGTGGATCGTGCCCTCGAGCGGGTCGGCTCCAAGGGCCGCTGACGTCGGGACCTGCCAAGACCAAGGAGGAGACACAAGATGAGACCCGCTCTTCGATCCCTCGTCGCGGCAAGCCCGCTTCTGCTCGCCGGTTGCGCCAGCACTCAGTTCATCTCCACCTGGCGGCCTCCGGACGCCGAGCCCGCCACGTTCGCCAACCGGAAGGTGGCGGCCGTGGTGCTGAGCACCGAGGAATCGGTGCGCCGCGGGGCCGAGCTGGAGCTGGCCCGGCTGATCACCGCCCGCGGGGCGCTGGGGGTGCCGGCCTACACGCTGGTGGACAGCGCGATCCTGAAGGACGAGGAGCACGGCACGGCGGAGGCCAAGGCGGCCTTCGCCCGGTCCGGTATCGCCGGGGCGGTGGTGATGAGGGTGGTGGGAAAGGACCAGGAGTACCGCACCACGCCGGGATCCGTCTCGTACTGGGGCGACCCCTACTACAGCTCGTTCTGGGGGGGCTACTGGGGATGGGGCTGGGGCATGGTCTACACCCCCGGAACCCTCAGCACCGGCACCAAGGTCTACATCGAGACCCTGATCTACGACCTGGCCACCGATCGGCTCCTGTGGGCCGGCAAGAGCGTGACCACCAACCCCTCGAGCGCCAAGGGCCTGCTCGACGAGCTGGCGCGCAGCGTGGCCCGGCAGCTCCGGAAGGAGAAGCTGGTGGCCCGCTAACCCCCCGGCTGGCGTTCCCGAAAGGGGTCGGATAGAGTCGAGAAGGTCCTTCCAAGAAAGGGGTGAGTGGTGCCCGAGCCGACGCCGCGTGTGATCATCGAGACCCGCCATGGCGAGATCGAGCTGCAGCTGCTGGCGGACAAGGCCCCCGGCCACGTGAAGAACTTCCTGGACCTGTCGCGCAAGGGGTTCTACGATGGGACCACGTTTCATCGGGTGATCCCGGGCTTCATGATCCAGGGGGGCGACCCGAACACCAAGGACAAGGACGCGCCCCGCGAGCGCCACGGCACCGGTGGGCCCGGATACAACATCAAGGCCGAGTTCAACGACACACCGCACCGGCGCGGCATCCTGTCGATGGCCCGGGCCAACGACCCCAACAGCGCCGGATGCCAGTTCTTCATCTGTGTGGCCGACTCGGGCTTCCTGGACCGGCAGTACACGGCCTTCGGCCGGGTGGTGCGCGGGATCGAGGTGGCCGACCGGATCGTCAGCGAGCCCCGCGACGCCCGCGACAACCCCAAGTCGCGGGTGGACATCAAGGTGAGGGTGGTCGAGTAAGAGGCGGTGGCCGACCCCGTCGAGAGCGAGATCAAGCTTCGCATCAGCGACCTGGAAGCGACCCGCGAGACGCTTCTCCGCATCGGGGCCACCCTCCTTCGCCCCCGCCACTTCGAGGACAACGTCTTCCTGGAGAACGACCGCGGCACGCTGGCCGCCTCGGACAGCGCGCTGCGCCTGCGGCGCACGCCGATGGGCGGCTCGCTCACCTTCAAGGGGCCTTCGGAGGCGGCCGGCGGCGTCAAGCGCCGCATCGAGATCGAGGTCTTCGTGGCCGACCCGGAAAGCCTCGAGGCGATCCTGCGCCAACTCGGCTACGAGCGCAGCTTCCGCTACCAGAAGCACCGCGAGAGCTACCGCTTCGAGGGGGTCGAGATCGAGGTGGACGAGACCCCGGTCGGGGCCTTTC
>CAZNNH010000138.1:0-16644 GCA_964574335.1 uncultured Acidobacteriota bacterium
CGGGGCCTTCTCCAGTTCGAGGGCCGGTCGCAGGTGGGGAGCTGGCTGCACCGCATCACCGCCAACTGCGCCCTGGACGCGCTCCGGGCCCGGCAGCGGCAGCAGCGCCACCTGGTCCGGACCGACCCCGAGACGGCCCCCGAGCCGAAGGCGGCGCAACCCGGCCCAGACCGGTGGGCCGCGGGTGGGGACGTTCGGCGGGCGGTGCGAGTCGCCCTGGGGCGGATGAGTCCCCGGGAGCGGGCCACGTTCGTCCTGCGCCACTTCGAGGGGTTGTCGCTCCAGGAGATCGGCCAGGCCCTCGAGCTGGACCCGGAAGCGGTCCGGCAGAGCATCTGCCGGGCGGTGCGCAAGGCGCGGGCGGTCCTGGCCCCGCTGATGGGAGTGGTGTGATGCCGCATCCGAGCGACGACGACCTGGTCCTCCTGCACTACGGCGAGACCGCCGGGCGGGAGGCGGCGGACCACCTCCAGGCCTGTGCGGAGTGCCGGCAGCGCCTGCGCGACCTCACGGGGATGTTGGAGCGGGCACGGCCCCCGGAGGCGCCGGAGCCCGACTCTGGCTTCGAGGCCCGGATCTGGGCGGCCCTCGAGCCACGCCTCGCCCCGAACGCCGGCACCCGCCGCGCCCGGCTCACCTGGCGCCGGATCGGACCCCGCGCTGCATTGGCCCTCGCCATGGCCGCCTCGCTGGTGTTCGCCTTCCTGCTGGGCCGCAGCCAGGCGCCGCAGCCGCTGCCGCCAGAGGTGCGCAACCGCCTTCTGCTGGTGGCGGTGGGCGGCTATCTCGACCGTTCGCAGATGGTGCTGGTCGAGCTGGCCGCCGCACCCGAGGAGCAGCCCCTGGACGTCTCCCGGCAGCGCGAGACCGCCGGCGAGCTGGTGTCGGCCAGTCGCCTGTATCGGAAGGCCGCGGTCCGCTCCGGGGAGCCCGCGATGGCGGCCGTGCTCGACGAGCTGGAGCGGGTGCTGCTCGAGGTCGCGGCCGGCCCGGAGGTGCTGGGCCCAACGGCGCTCGAGGCGCTGCAGCGGCGGATTGACGAGCGGGGGCTCCTGTTCAAGGTCCGGATCATCCAGTCGGAGATCCGCGAGCGCGAGCGGGAGACGCCGCGGAAGACGCTGTCTTCATGAGGAAGGGATGAAACCATGGCTCTCGGAATCCTGGTTGTCTTGACGTCGCTTTCGGCGGGGACCGGGGCGGGCGTCCTCCTGGCCGATGCCGCTGCCCAGGCGCAGCCGGCAGCCGTGGAAGGCCAGGAGGACCGCGCCGCGGAGCAGCTCTACGAGCAGGGGACTCAGGCGCTGGACGAGGCGGCCTGGGACCGTGCGGCCTCGGCCTTCTCCCGCCTGGCGGAGGGGAAGGGGCCGCGCGCCGACGGCGCCCTCTACTGGCTGGCCTACACCCGCAGCAAGCAGGGCCGGGGCCCGGAGGCGCTGCGGGCCCTCGACGAGCTGCGGCGGACCTACCCCCGGAGCCGCTGGGTCAAGGAGGCCGAGGCGCTGGAGTTGGAGGTGCGGCAGCAGGCGGGTCAGCCGGTCCGGCCCGAGAGCTTGGCGGACGAGGACCTCAAGCTGATGGCCCTGAACGGCCTGCTCCACTCGGCCCCGGAGGAGGCGATCCCCCTGCTCGAGAAGCTCCTGATGGGCAGCCAGTCGCCGAAGCTCAAGGAACGGGCCCTCTTCGTCCTCTGCCAGAGCACCTCGCCCCGGGCCCGGGAGATCGTCCTCGGGATCGCGCGGGGCGAATCGCAGCCGCAGCTCCGGCGCACGGCCATCCAGAGCCTGGGCCTCTTCGGGGGCCCGGCGAGCCGCAAGGCCCTGGCCGATATCTACGCCGCGACCGACGAGGCGAGCGTCAAGAAGGCCGTTCTCCAGGCGTTCATGACCGCCGGCGAGAAGGACCGGGTGCTCGAGGCGGCCCGTACGGAGCAGGATCCGGAGCTGCGACGGGATGCGATCCACCTCCTCGGAGCCATGGGCGCGCGTGACGAGCTGTGGGCCCTCTACTCTTCGGACGCGGCCGTCGGCATCAGACGGGCCGCTCTCGAGGCCCTGGGCGTGGCCGGCGCTCACGAGCGACTTCTCGAGGTGGCGAAGACCGAGAAGGACCTGGACCTGCGGGTCGACGCGATCCGCGCACTGGGGATGTTCGGCGGACCCTCTCGGAGCGACGTGGTGCTCGAGGTCTACCGGGCCGGCACCGAGCCGCGGGCTCGCGAGGCGGCGCTGGAGGCCCTCTTCATCCAGGGCAACGCCAACGCCCTGATCACCATCGCCCGGACCGAGAAGGACCCGGCTCTCAAGAAGAAGGCAGTCTCCCAACTGGCCCTCCTGCCGTCGGACGAGGCGAAGGCGTACCTGCTCGAGATCCTGGGCCAGTAGGAGGCGGCCATGCACACGACACTGATGGTCGCCGCCGCCGCCGCCCTGACGACGCCACAGCCAACCACCTCACCGGTGGGCGTGACCCACGCCCGGGTCGAGATCCCGGCCCGCCCCTCCGGCCTGGCCGAGACCGTGCAGGCGGCGCTGACCTCGCGCTCGGGGGCGTTCTGGGTCGCCTGGAGCGTGCCCACCCACAGCGAGGAATTCGCCTGTTGCGGGTCGTTCGAGAAGGAGGGCGGCACCGCTGGCTGCCGCCTGGAAGACCGCGAGGGCAGCTACTCGACCGGGCGGCGTGACGCAGCGCTGCCCCTCGAAGGCAGCGGCCGGATCCGCGTCCTGCTGCGGGGGGAAGGCGGCCAGGTGGGGCGGGTCCGGGCGTTCTCGGAAGGGTGCGTCCTCGACGCTGGGGACCTGCCGTTCCTCTGGCTCGGGGACAGGTCACCCGCCGAGAGCGTTGCCCTGCTGTCCCCGCTCGCGGCGCCGCCTCCGGGTGGCGGCGAGGGCGGCCTGGTTGGCTGGGAGGTCGAGTCCTGGGCGACAACGGCGATCGCCTTCCACGCGGATCCGAGCGCTGACACCGCGCTGGAGCGGCTGGTAGATCCACGGCAGCCCCTGGAGCGCCGCCGGCACGCCGCCTTCTGGCTGGGACAGGAACGCGGCGAGCACGGCTACCAGGTGCTCCGTCGCCTGGTCCGCGAAGACCCGGAGCCGCGCTTCCGGGAGCACGTGCTCTTCGCCCTGAGCTGCAGCCGCCAGCCGCAGGCCGTGGACGACCTCATCGACCGGGCACGGCACGACCCGAACGGCCGGGTGAGGGGCCAGGCCCTCTTCTGGCTCGCCCAGACCGCGGCGCGGCGCGCACTCGGCACGCTCCGTGCCGCGCTCGACGACGACCCGGAGATCGAGGTGAAGAAGAAGGCCGTCTTCGCCCTGAGCCTGCTCCCGAAGGACGAGGGCGTCCCCCTGCTGATCTCCCTCGCCGAGACCCACAGAAGCCGCGAGGTCCGCAAGCAGGCGATGTTCTGGCTCGGCCAGAGCCAGGACCCGCGTGCCCTGGCCTTTTTCGAAGAGGTCCTGGGCCGGTAGCGTCCCCGGGGACACGATCCGGGTTTCCGTGGCCGCCGGGGAAACCGGCCAGGTCACCGTGCGCGGGCCTGCGAGTAGGGATCGTGTCTCCGCGCCCGAGGGAATGAACGGTCGTTCCAGGGAATGAGCGGTCCCCCTGGGGAATGAGCGGTCGCTCCAGGGAACGGGCCGGCTAGAGGCGCAGGGCGACGGCGACGCCGTCGCGAGTCGGGTCGATGCGGGTCAGGAACCCCGTGTGGGTCAGCAGCCGGCGGGTGAGCTCGACGATCGCCCGGGTGGCCTCGCTGCCGTCGTCGCCACCCTCGAGCACTCGGCCGGACCAGAGCACGTTGTCGGTGATGAACAGGCCTCCCGGCCGCAGACGTTGGTGGGCCACCTCGACGGTGGCCGGATAGCCCTCCTTGTCGATGTCGTTGTAGACGACGTCCCAGCCACCGCCCGCCTCACGTAGCGCGGGCGTCGCATCCCGGCAGTGGAAGCGGACGCGCGACCAGACCCCGGCCCGGGGTAACCACCGGCACAGTGCATGCTAGGATCGTCCATTCGGCTCAAAGAGTGTCCGTGGGCCTCCTCGGAGGCCCACCCGAGAATGGGGGGTCTCAAATGCGCTCGCGTAGATCGGTGTGGCTGGGTCTGGCGTTCCTCCTGGGCTTCGTCCTCCATGCGCCCGTCCCGGCCGCGGCCGGCGAAGAGGCCTCGGTCCAAGGCCATCTGATCGCCAACGGAAAGACGGTCGATCTGCCCTACGTCTACGTCTACGCCCTCGACGAAGGCTTCTATGACAAGGCGGACCCGACCTGGAAGGTCCTCTTCGTGGAGCATCCGATCGAGGAGCGCGAGCTGGACGAGCCCGTCTTCGACTCTGCATACGTCGAGCTGGGGATCACCGACACCGCCGAGTTCGGAGAGCGCAAGATCCAGGTCTACTCGCAGAACATCCGCTTCGCCGCCGACTCCGGGGGGAACGTCTCGGGCGGAAACTACCCGGAGCTCGAGGTCGAGAGCGCGGGTCCCGAGCGGTTCGCCGGCCACGTCTACCATCCCCAGGAGCAGAAGCTCTTCGACGACACCTACCAGTACGACCTCACCTTCAGCGCTCCGCTGTCGGACCCGAACGCCCCCATCGGCGACCCGCTCCCGGCCGACGGGGGGGAGCCCGGAAAGGCCTATCTGGCCTGGGTGGCGGCCATCCACTCCGGCGGGGTCGACCAGATCAAGAAGCTGGTCCCGGCCGAGATGGCGGCCCAGCTCGAGGGCGATGAGGCCGCCGACCAGCTCGACCTCCTGCGGGCCATGACCCCCACCGACATCAAGGTCCTCGGCGGTGAGTCCGACGGCCAGACCGCGATCCTGAAGGTCGAGGGCATGATGGACGGCGAGGCGGTGAAGGGCGAGATCACCCTCGAGAAGATGGGCGGGCGCTGGCTGGCCACCCGGGCGGCCTGGTAGCCGCCCCCGGTACCGCTCGCCGTGAGATCAGCCCCGCCGTCGGCCGGGTGACCGGGGCAAGGGGAGGGCTGTCGTGGCGCGAGAGGGAGGCGACCGATGACGATGCCCGCACAGGTGGTGATCTTCGGCGCGAGCGGAGACCTGACCTCGCAGAAGCTGATGCCGGCCCTGGCCGGACTGTCGGGGGAAGGGCGTCCCCGGGAGGGCTTCTCGGTGGTGGGGGTGGCGCGCCGCCCCAAGACCGACGAGGCCTTCCGGGCGGAGCTGCGGTCGGCGCTGCCGGAGGCGCTGCTGGCCGGCTTCGACACGCTGGCGCCGCGCGTCCACTACCTGAGCGGCGACGTGGGCGACGCCGGTACCATGGCCGCCCTGTCCAGCCGGCTCGACACCCTGGCCGGCGGGGACGGCGCCCGCCGCCTCTTCTACCTGGCCATGAAGCCCGACCTGTTCGCGCCGGCCGTGGCCGGCCTCACCCGGCAGGGGCTGCTGGATCGGGGCGATCCTGCCGGGCTCCGGCGCGCGGTCGTGGTGGAGAAGCCGTTCGGCCACGATCAAGAGAGCGCCCGCGAGCTGAACCGAGCCCTGCAGGAATGGCTGCGCGAGGACCAGATCCTGCGCATCGACCACTACCTGGGCAAGGACACCGTCCAGAACATCCTCGGCTTCCGCTTCCACAACGCCATCTTCGAGCCGCTGTTCAACCGCCAGCACGTGGAGCTGGTGCAGATTACCGTGGCCGAAGACGTGGGCGTCGGGTCTGGCCGGGCCGCCTACTACGACTCGGCCGGCGCCCTTCGTGACGTCCTGCAGAACCACATGCTCCAGATCCTGGCCTTCATCGCCATGGAGGCGCCCTCGTCCCTGGACCCGGAGACGGTCCGCGGCCAGAAGCTGGCGCTCCTCCGCAGCCTTCGTCTGTCTGACGCCAGGCCGGGCGAGCCGCCCAGCGTGCGTGCTCGCTACACCGCCGGCCAGGTCGGCGGGCGTCCCGTGCCCGGCTACCTCGAGGAAGAAGGGGTGGCCGCCTCGTCGACCACCGAGACCTACGTGGCGGTGCGAGCGTTCCTCGACACCTGGCGCTGGAGCGGCGTCCCCTTCCTGCTGCGCCACGGCAAGCGTCTTCTCCGGCGCTTCAGCGAGGTGCGCGTGCACTTCCGCGTCCCTCCGTTGCAGATCTTCGGAAGCGGCGAGGGCCTCTCGGACGAGGCCTTCCGCACCGGGGTCGAGCGGGGCGAGATCTGCGCGCTTCGCCCGAACGTCCTGACCTTGAGCCTCCAGCCGCGCGAGGCCCTGTCGCTCTCGTTCGGGGTCAAGGCGCCGGGCACCAACATGGCGATGGTCCCCGCTGAGCTGGCCTTCGACTACGCGGACCACTTCGGGCAGCGGACGCCCCCCGCCTACCAACGGCTGCTGCTCGACGCCATGCAGGGGGATCCCACCCTGTTCCTGAGCGCGGACGAGGTGGAGGCAAGCTGGCGGTTCGTCGACGCGCTGCGGCAGACCTGGCAGGGAAAGGACCCGCCGCCGCTTCTGGAGTATCCGGCGGGGAGCTGGGGGCCTCCGGAGGCGGAGGCCCTGTTCCAGGGCTGCGAGGGGTCCTGGTCCCGTGGCTGACCCGCTGGTCCTCACCAGCCGGCAGCCGGTCGCGGAGGCAGCGCGCCGGGTGGCGGCGGCCATCGCCGAGGCCGATGCCGCCCTGGGGTCGGCGCGATGGGCCATCCCCGGCGGCTCCGCGCTCGCCGCTGTCGGGCCTGCCCGCCGAGGGCTGAAGCCGGCGGTGTGGAGCCGGGTGCGGCTGACCTGGGTGGACGAACGCTGTGTCGCCCACCACGACCCGGCATCGAACATCGGCGCCGCCTACCGGCAGGGGCTCCTCGAGCGATCCTTGCCGCCGGCCGAGGAGCTGGCGCTGTTTCTCACCGACGAGACCCCCGAAGCTGCGCGCTCCCGCGTCGAGGCCGGCCTTCGGGAGCGGTTCGGCGGCGGGCTCGACGTGGTGCTGCTGGGCCTGGGCGAGGACGGCCACGTCGCCTCGCTGTTTCCGGGCCATCCCGCGCTCGGGGCGGACAGCCTGGTCGAGATCGTGCTCGACAGCCCCAAGCCGCCCCCGGCCCGCCTGACCCTGACGCTGCCCCTGCTGACGACCGCGCGGGCCACGGTGATCCTGGCCGTGGGCGAAGCCAAGCGGGCGGCGCTTCTCCGCCTTGTCCGGGGCGATGGTGGAACGCCGGCCGCAGCGCTCCCGAACCTCACGATTGTGACCGACCTGAGGCTGACGTAGGTCCGGCGGGCGCTGTTGACAGGCCTCTCGGAGGCTGACATTATAGACCGACCGTCGGTCTAGACGGACGGTCTGCTGGGGGGCGGGCGATGGGCCGCAAGCTCAGGGCGCACGCGGAACGCCGGAACGAGATCCTCGACGGGGCCTGGGAGCTGTTCACGACGCGGGGCTACGAGGGGACCACGGTGGCCGCGATCATCGACCGCCTCGGAATCTCGAAGGGCACCTTCTACCACTACTTCGAGTCGAAGGAGCAGATCCTCGACGCCATCACGGACCGGCTGAGCCTCGAGCCGCTGGCCGAGCTTCGACAGGTGATCGACGACGAGGATCTGGAGGCTGGGCCCAAGCTCAACCGGTTCCTGGAGGTGGCCCGCCGCTCGCGGCTCCGGCGCTTCGACGCGATCATCGACGTAGCGCGCGTCCTCTATCGGGAGGAGAACCTGATCATCCGCCACAAGATCAACGCTCGCCTGCTCGACGTCACCGTGCCGCTGCTGCGCACCATCATCCAGCAGGGCATCGAGGAGGGGCATTTCCGTGTGGCCGACGCGGGCGAGACGGCCCTGTTCCTCTGGGTCCTCTCCTCGACCTTCGCCGACCAGCAGATGTTGACCCTGCTCGGCGAAATCCCTCCCGCGGAGAAGGTCGGGCGTTTGGTTCGCCGCGCCGATCTCGTCGCCCAGTGCTTCGAGCGCGTGCTCGCGGCCGAAGCGGGGTCCATCCACAGGCCGAGCGCCCAGGTGCTCGAACGCTTCGTCCGTGCCGTCCAGGGAGAGGCGACGGCGACTGCATCCAGGACGGATTCTGACAGCCCACCAGAGGAGGTGCCATGACCCTGTTCGACGAGAAGACGAGCCGGCCTTCCTGGTCCCCCACGCGGCTGCGGATCCGGGGCGCCATCCGGCTCGCGATTGCGGTGTTGTTCATCGGCGTGCCCCTGTTCTGGGGCGCGGGGACACTGGACTGGCCGCGGGGTTGGGTCTTCCTAGGGCTGGTTGCCGCCATGCTCGTCGTCAACCTGACCCTGCTCCTGGCCTGGCGCCCGGAGCTCATCCGAGAGCGGTGGAAGCGACGCAAGGACACCAAACCCTTTGACAAGGTCTTCGGGGTCCTCTACCTCCTCTCGGTCCTGGCCCTCTTCACGCTCGCCGGCATGGACACCGTGCGGTACCGGTGGACCTCGATGCCGCGGTCTTCTCTCTATGTCGGCGTGGCCCTGCACCTCCTGGGGTGCTGCCCCTTGCTCTGGGCGATGCTCGTCAACCCCCACCTCGAGACCACGGTGAGGATCCAGACAGACCGGGGCCACCGCGTCATCTCGGATGGTCCCTACCGCTACGTCCGACACCCCATGTACGCCGGGATCATCCCCATGTTCCTGGGCTGGTCTCTGGTGCTCGGCTCCTGGGTGGCCCTCGGCGTGGCCGGGCTCATCGCCGTGCTCTTCCTCGTCCGCACCGCCATCGAGGACCGGACGCTCCAGCGGGAGCTTCCCGGCTACACGGCGTTCTGCGAGACGACCCGGTATCGGCTGGTGCCGGGTCTCTGGTGACGCTACGGCCCGGGTCTGCCCCGCGTCGACCCAAGGGCGCCCTGGCGGCCGCCGGCGGGCCAGTCTACAATCCGAACCCCATGAGACAGCCCGCCGAGATCGAGCCCGCCACCGTGGCCGACGTCCCCGACATCCTGGCCATGATCCGGGGCCTGGCCGAGTACGAGAAGCTCGCCGACCAGGTCACGGCCACCGAGGAGGTGCTCCGGGCCTCCCTGTTCGGCGACTCGCCCGCCGCCGAGGTGGTCTTCGCCCGGGTCGGCGAGGAGCGGGTCGGCTTCGCCGTCTTCTTCGAGTCCTTCTCGACCTTCCTGGGCAAGCGTGGTCTCTACCTCGAGGACCTGTTCGTCAAGCCCGAGCACCGCGGTCGCGGGCACGGCCGGAGCCTGCTGGCCTACCTGGCCCGGCTGGCCGTGGAGCGGGGCTGTGGCCGGCTGGAGTGGGCGGTGTTGAACTGGAACACCCCCGCCATCGAGTTCTACAAGGGTCTCGGGGCGGCTCCCCAGGACGAGTGGACGGTCTTTCGCCTCACCGAAGATCGCTTCCGTCGGCTGATCGAGCCATAGGCGAGGCCGGTCGAGAGCGGGCGACGGCGCCGCGGTCCACGCCGCTTCGAAGGAAGTGGAAACGGTCGCCTTCATTCCGCGGATGCTCGATCGACACGTCGGGCAGGTCGCTGAGCCGGGTCCGGCACTCCCAATAGGCCTGGCGGCCGTAGTTGCCGTGCATGAGGTAGACGGATCGGGGACGTAGCTCACCGATCAGATAGGGGTACTCCTCGTAGGTGTTGGGCTTGATCAGGTGCCCCGCCACGGGTAGGAACGCGATGTCGACCGGCGCCCCGTCGGCCGTCAGAGCCGCAATGGCGGCCCGGAATCGATCGCGGTCCTCCGGGCCGTTCGCGACATGGTAGCCGCCGTAGTAGATGCGCAGGCCATCGACGTCGACCAGATACGCCAGGCCTCCGAGGGTGGCCTCGATGGTGCGGACGCGGAGGCCGTCCAGGCTCAGGTCCTCGCCTGCGGCGACGCGGCGCGCCTTCCTCGGGTCCACGCTGGGGTCGTTCGCGCTCGGCTCGAAGGCGACCAGGGACGACAGCTTCTCGATCTCGGCAGGCGGCTCCAGGATGCCCAGCGGGAAACGATCCCACCCCGGCTTGGAGATGAACACGCGCACGTCCAATCCGGACAGCTCCCGAGGATTCAGGCGACCATCGGCGAGACCCGCCTCCGGGCCAGTGGCGAAGCCCACGGGATCGAAGAGCAGGAGGCGCCCACGTGTCTTGACGGCCCAACCGTCACCGGCGTGGCCGCCCAGGTACCAGAGAAAGGCCTCGCCGTCCGCCAGTGGCTGCCGGAGCTGCGGGGCCGTGCCGAAGTTCTCCTCTGAGACGCCGTTCGCGTCGGCGCCTGCGGCAGCCAGCGTTTGCGCAACGCGGCGGTGGCCGTGCCGTGCGGCATAGTAGAGCGGTGTCCGGTTCCTGGAGTCGGCGGCATCGACGCCGGCGCCGCGCTCCAGGAGCAGGGCGGCGATCTCGGCCTCGCCCCGGATGGCTGCCCAGTGCAGCTCCGAGAAGCCATAGGGGTCGCTGCGGTTGATCCTCGCTCCCGACTCGACGAGGAGCCGCGCCATCCCTCGCTGCCGGGCCTGGATGGCCAGGTGGAGCAGCGACCCTTCGGGCTGCGAGAAGGAGTCGAGGTCGGCGCCGCGCTCGACCAGCAGCTTCGCCGCCTCGACGTCTCCCCTCATGATGGCCCAGCTCAGCGGTGTTTCCCCCCGGTTACCCTGCGCGTTCACGTCGGCCCCCGCCTCGAGGAGCCGCAGGATGAGGTCCCGGCTCACTCCGGATACGCCGAAGGCGGCGTGCAGGGGGACCTGCCCATGCAGCGTGCGGGCGTTGACTCGCGCGCCGCGGTCCAGCAGCAGGTGGGCGACCGCGGGCTGGAAGCCGAGACAGGCGTCGAACATCGGTGTGGCACCCTGCTGGCTCCGTGCCTCGATGTCGGCCCCAGCGTCCAGCAGGAGCACGGCGATCTCCTGGTGGCCGCGGGAAGCCGCGTTGTGCAGGGGGGTGCGGCCCCAGGCGTTGCGCGCGTTGGGGTCTGCGCCGCGCTCGAGAAGGAACCTGACGACGTTCGCTCGTCCTTCCCAGGCGGCGGTCGCGAGCGCTGTCTCGGCGGCCTGATCGTCGCTCTTGGACTCGAGCTGTGCCGGATCGGCCGCCACGATCCTCCGGACGGCCTCGAGGTCGCCCCTGCGTGCCGCCGCCTGGATCTCGCCGGCCTGGAGAGCCCCGGCGGTGAGGCCTGTCGCAAGGAGCCATGCCGCCTGCCGTCCGCAATTCCTCATCACTCGATCCTCCTGCCAAACCCCCGACCGGAGACTAGCCCACGAAGCTCGCCTCAGCCTGACCGGGGGATTACCATTTGGTGATCCCCGCTCCAGCGGTTGATTTGACTTCGCCCGAGCTGTCAGGATTCGGGGGGGCCGAACACTGTCGAGGCGGCGCCCCGGGTGAGAGACCGGCATGCTGCTGCTGCTCGTAGAGGACGACCGGAGGATCGCGTCCTTCATCGTCAAGGGGTTGGTGCAGGCCGGCTACGCGGTCGAGCACGAGGCCGACGGTCAGTCCGGGCTGGAGGGCGCGCTCCACGGTGATTTCGACCTTGTCATCGTCGATCTCATGCTGCCCCGGCTGGACGGCCTGTCCCTGGTCGCCCGGTTGCGCGCCGACAAGCACCATGTGCCGGTCCTGATCCTGAGCGCCCGGGACGCAGTCGACGATCGCGTACGCGGGTTGCAGGCAGGAGGTGACGACTACCTCGTCAAGCCCTTCGCCTTCGCGGAGCTGCTGGCGCGGGTTCAGGCCCTGCTGAGGCGCGCCTGCCGTGAGGTAGAGCCCACGACCCTGTCCGCCGGCGACCTCAGCGTGGACCTGCTGAGGAGGCGGGTCGTCCGCGGCGGCCGGCTCATCGAGCTCCAGCCCCGCGAGTACCAGCTTCTGGAGTACTTCCTCCGGAACGCGGGACGAGTCGTGTCGAAGACCATGATCATGAACCACGTGTGGGGCTACAGCTTCGATCCCGAGACGAACGTGGTGGAGGCTCGTGTCTGCCGGCTGCGCGACAAGGTTGACCGCGGCTTCGCGCGCCGAAGGATCCGAACGGTGCGGGGGGCCGGGTATGTTCTGGAGACGGACTAGCCGGGCCTTCGGCACCGTCACGGCACGTCTGACGCTGCTGTACCTGCTCGGATCCACCCTGGCCCTCACGATCACCCTCGCCGTAGCCGAACGGAACCTGCGCCGTCATTTAGAGCGTGGCGTCGACGACTCGGTGATCCAGATCCTGGTCGAGTACCTGGATCTCGACTGGAAGCTCTCGAAGGAAGGAGGCAACCAAGCCAGGCTACGTGGTCTTCTACAGTCCGCCTTCGAGCGCACGCGCACCTACCATGGGGCCGAGCGCGTGTACCTGTGTCTTCTGGGTCCTGACGGTGAGCGGCTCGCCGGCGTGCCCGGCCCGGATTGGGTCGAGCTCCCGGCTCGGCTCCCGGCGCTGCCGGCCGCTCGGAGCCCGGCCGCCGAGCCGGCGCTCGGCGATGGTGGCGGCGGCTGGAGATACGTGACGTGGTCGGCCCGGAGGGGCATTACGCCTCCCTTCTCCTTGGCTCTCGGCACACGTGGCCGCGCAGGGTCCCGGGCGCGTCTCGGTCTGGGGAGGCTGGCGGCGAGTGAGACCCTCCTGGTCGCCGTCAGCCTTCGGGAGGCCGATCTCGTCATGCAGAGACTGCGCGCGTCCTTCCTCGTCGGCTTCGGGGCACTGGTGCTGCTGGCGGCGCCTCTGGGCTACCTCTTGGGGAGGCGGGCGATGGCGGGCGTCTCGCGCGTCACCGCCACTGCGCGTCGAATTGCCGCCGGCGACCTGAGCCAGCGCGTCGCCTCCGGCCGCGAGGGGCGGGAGATCCAGGAGCTGGCCACAGCCTTCAACCACATGCTGGAACGACTGCAGGCGCTGCTGACGGGGCTGGGTCGGGTCAGCAGCAACGTCGCTCACGATCTGCGCAGCCCGATCGCGCGCATGCGTGGCGTTGCCGAGACGACGATGCTCTCGGAGGCGAGCCTGGAGGAGCATCGCGAGGCGTGCGGGATCGTCGTGGAGGAATGCGACCGGCTGCTGGGGATGACAAACACCGTCCTCGAGATCGCCAAGATGGATGCCGGGGTCGTCGATGTGCGGAGCGAGCCGGTGGACGCGGCGCAGATCGTGACCGACGCTTTCGAGCTGTTCCAACCGGCTGCCGAGGACAGGGGGCTCACCCTCGAGCTTCGGGTTCCGCCCGGCCCACTGCTGGTATCGGGAACGAGGGCGCTCCTGCAGCGCGCCCTCGCGAACCTCGTCGACAATGCCGTCAAGTTCACCGACGCGCCCGGACAGGTGGTTCTTGCCGCAGAACGAAGGGGTGACGCGATCGTCGTCTCGGTGTCAGATTCGGGCCAGGGAATCCGCTCCGAAGATGTGCCGCGGATCTTCGAGCGCTTCTACCGGGCCGACCAGAGCCGGTCCCTACCGGGGAGTGGGCTGGGCCTCAGTCTGGCGCGAAGCATCGTCCTCGCCCACGGCGGGCAGCTTGCCGTCAGCAGTGAGGTCGGGGCAGGAGCCGCCTTCTCGATACACCTGCCGGCGACCGGTTCGCGCCCCGACTCACCCAGCGAATAGCCGCCGGCGCGGTCAGGGCTCGTCCTCGCCGAGGAACGGGTAGCGTTCCGGAGCCAGCCCCCGGTCGCGGTTGCCGGCCACCCGGTCACGGATGGCCGCGAACTCCGGAAGCCCACGGATCGAGAAGAGGTCCGGGTCGGAGTCCAGCAGATCGAGGTCGTTGAAGCGGCCCTCGGCCGCGGAGCGGAGCTGCTGCAGGGCCAGCTCGGGCTTCCCCGTGAGCGCCAGGGCGCAGGCGGCGTTGTAGGCCGCGCTGGCGTTTCCCGGGAAGACGGCCACCGCAACCATCAGGTTCGGGATTGCCTCCTCCGGATGGCCCCCGCGCAAGAGGTCGACGCCCCCCTGCTCCAGGAACACGGAGCTGAGGTGCAGGCAGAGGCGGGCGCGGGCCGACAGCGGTCCACCCCCGTCCATCAACGCCCTCATGCGATCCACCGCGTCCCGGAAGGCCGTCCGATCGTCGTAGCGCTGGAGCCGTCGCATGTCCTCGACGAAGGCCTCTTCCGTGCTCTGCCGGACGGCCAGCTCGGGGTCCTGGGCCAAAGCCGCCGCCGCCGCCTTGGCTTCCTGTCCGCCGGCGGTGTCGGGGAGACGCTCCGCCGTCTGCCGGAACCCGCGCCAGGCCAGCAGGGGCCGACCCGACTCCTCGAGATGCCGAGCCGCCGCCAGGCGTTCGGCGGCCAGCCGCGTCAGCAGAGCCGGATCCCGGGGCCGCCATCCCCGCTCCATCGCCGCCACCTCGAGCAGCTCGATCGCCTCGCGATAGCGCGCCGGGCTCGGCCAGCGGTGGCCCCCCGCGAAGACCTCCAGCCACTGGGCGTAGCCTTTCTCCCGGAGCTGCCGCTCGGCCTCCAGGTGCTCGGCCAAATTGAGGTCACCGTCTCCCACCAGGGCGTAGATGAAGAGCCCCCCGCCGCGGGGGTAGGCGGTGAGCGGGCTCTCCGCGGCGCCGGCCAGGATCAGGCCCGCAAAGTGCCCGCGGTGGGCGAGGGCCATCTCGATGGCGGCCCGGGATCCCCCCGAGAACCCGGTGGCGTAGCTGCGATGCGGGTCGATGGCGAAGCGGTGGTTGACGTCTTTCCACAGCGCGTGCTGGGCGGCGAACACCGGCTCCCAGGGTCCGTTGCGAGAATCGTTCGAGCCGACCAGGAGGTAGCCGTAAACCTCGGCCGCCTCCTGCAGCAGCCGGACCGGGCGGGGGCCGTCGCCGCCTGGGGAGAATCCGTAGACCACCGGCCACTTCCGAGACGCCGAGTAGGCCGAGGGAAGGTAGAGGCTGTAGCTGTGCTGCGGGTCGTCGCGGCACTCGACCCTGGGGACGAGCACCCCCCGTGGAAGCTCGCCGTCGCCGGCCTCCGAGGCGTGCCCGGTAGCGGCAAGCCATCCCAGCAGGCCGACGAAGAGAGCCGCCGAGCGCATGCGCTTCCCCCTCAGGTGTGGGCGACGGGTCGTCCGATCCCGCTGCGCCGTTTCAGGTCGTGTAGGAGTAGCGATGGTTGCAGCAGTCGTGACCCTGCATCAGCGTCTTGGTCCGCGTGAAGTGGATCTTGGAGCTGAATGACGGTGTGGTGTAGTAGTCGGTGGCACAGGCGAGGTGGTAGAGCCAGTCGTGTTTGCCGGTCTTCTGCGCGAGCTCGAAGACGGGGCATCGCGTCACCCGGAACTCGGCGCTGCCGCTCTTTCTCTTCACCGTGTACACGAACCCCTGCGCCTCGAGCGGATCCCAGAGCACGCGGATGAAGTCCTCGATCTCCGTCCCCTCGTGGGCCTCAGCCTTGCCGATCTCGGTCCAGTCCCTGCGGATGTTCAGCTCCAGGAACTTCTCCACCGCCTTCCCGGCCCGGTCGCCGTGCTCGGTCGTGAGCCCCTCGAGCAGCCCCGCCGTGTCGCGCCTTCCCCATCCCTCCTTGAGCTGCGCGAGGATGGCGTACTCCTCGGAGTGGGCGTCGAAGGTGTCGGTGAGCGGCCGCTCGAGCACGCCGCCGATCCATCCGACCACCTTCTGGAACTCGTCGTGCATGGGCGCCCCATTCCGCTCGTCGTCAGCCGCGAGCGCCCAGCGGGCCGCCGGGCAGAGCAGGCCGCACCCGGCAGCCGCCAGCGTCCGACCGAGGAACTCACGACGACGTCTTGAAGACCTGCAGGTGCTCATCGATGGCCTCCGAGGTGACGAGTGACCGGATCGAACGTCGCCACCCTACGGCCTCCGGCCGCTCCCCGTCAACCCTCCCGCTTCTGGCGAGGCGGACGGCGGCGGGACTCACTCCTCCCGGAGCGCCGCCATCGGATCGACGCCGGTCGCGCGCCAGGCGGGGAGGAGACCCGCGGCCATCGCCGACGCTGCCAGGACCAGAGCCGAGAGTCCCAGCACGGCGGGATCCAGCGCGGTGACGCCGTAGAGCAGGGCGGCGAGCCAGCGGGTGGTCGCCAGCGTGAGCAGGCCGCCCAGGGCGACGCCGACGGCGATGATCTTGGCGGCCTCGGCGGCCACCATGCGCAGGATCCCCGAGCGTTCCGCCCCCAGCGCGATGCGCACACCGATCTCGGAGCGGCGGCGGGCCACGTCGTAGGCCATGGTCCCGTAGAGGCCGACGACGGCGAGCGCCAGAGCGAGGGCGCCGAAGAAGCCGGACAGGAGCGCCAGCAGGCGCGGGCGGGCCAGCGAGCCCGCGACCTGCTCGCCCATGGTCCGGAGCTCCAGGGAGATGCCGGGGTGGACGTCTCGGATGGCCGCGACCATCGCTGGGATCAGGCCCGACGGGGCTCCCTGGGTGCGCAGCGCCAGATGGATCGACGGCCCCCACAGCTCGGTCTGCGCCAGGGGAACGTAGGCCGTGGGGGGCGTCTCTTCGTCGAGTCGCCGGTACTTCGCGTCCTCGACCACGCCCACGATCTCCATGGCCGGCCCGGGCTCGGCCGGGCCCCGCGTCCGGATCCGCCTGCCCAGAGGGTCGGTGTCCCCGAAGAAGCGATGCGCCAGGATCTGGTTGACGAGCACCACGGGCGGCGATACCGCGTCGTCCCGCGGGGTCAGATCACGCCCGCGCGTCAGGCGTGTCTGCAGCGTCTCCAGATACCCGTCGGAGATGCCGTTGAACCACACCAGGACCTGCCCCCCGTTCGGCTCCTCGGAGCCCTCGACGAACACGTCCTCGTTCCAGAGGCTGCCGC
>CAZNNH010000139.1:0-11408 GCA_964574335.1 uncultured Acidobacteriota bacterium
GGACGGAGCCGGGATCGGCGCGGTACTGGGCCTCGTCGGCGGCGCCTAACTGACGCATCGGGCAGAGCGGCGGTCGAGGCGGCGGCGTGGCCTCCTTTCGGCGCCTTTCCCGGCCGCCTGGCGCCGGGTCCTGGCCGAGGCCTGCGACCACTTCGACCGGCTCCCGCCCGAGCTGTGCGCCCGCTTCGAGAACGACGTCCGCTTCTTCGTCGACGAGAAGCAGGTCACCGGCATCGGCGTCGAGGTCGACGACGAGCTGCGCCTTCTGGTGGCCTGCTCGGCGGTGACGTTGAGCCTGGGCTGGCCGGAGTACGAGTGGGATCAGGTGGCGGAGGTGCTGCTCTACCCCAAGGACTTCGGCCGCGACCACTCCCTCGAGAGAGACGAGCTGGCCGGCGAGGCCCACCCGTGGGGCACCGTGATCCTGTCGGTCCCCGCCCTGCGTCTGAGCTTCGCAGACCCGGACGATGGGTTCCACGTCGGCCTCCACGAGTTCGCCCACCTCCTCGACGTCGACCAGACCCAATTCGATGGGATACCGGTGGGGCTCGCCCCGGCGCGCCACCGGGAATGGTTGGACCTTCTGGAGAACGAGATGCGCCGGCTGCGACAGGGCCGGTCGGTGCTGGATCCCTATGGCGCCGAGGAGCCGGTCGAGTTCCTGGCGGTGGCGATCGAGACGTTCTTCGAGCTCCCGCTGCTGATGCGCAAGCGTCACCTCGAGCTCTATGGCACGCTGGCCGGCTACTTCGGCCAAGACCCCGCCGCCTGGGACGAAGCCCGAGGGCTCTCGGCGTGAGGCTGGACCTGGCTCTGATCGCGCGCCACCCCGGGCTCTCGCGCCGCAAGGCCCAGGCGGCGATCGAGAAGGGGCAGGTCCTGGTGGACGGTCGGGTGGCCTCTGCCCCCGGCGCGGAGGTGGGCTCCCAGGACGACGTGTGCTGGGATCCGAACCGGAAGGCCTTGCCCAGGAGGCATCCGTCCCTGCCCCTGCTCTACGCCGACCGGTTCCTGCTGGTGGTGGACAAGCCGGCCGGGCTGCTGAGCGTGCGGACGGCTCCGGGCGCCGCCTCTGAGGACACGCTTCTGGCGAGGGTCAAGGCCTACGTGGCGAAGGCCACACGAGGCGGCTACGTCGGTTGCGTCCACCGCCTCGACCGCGACACCTCGGGAGCGATCGCCTTTGCCCTGACGCCGCAGGTGCACGCCTCGCTGCGGACGATGTTCCGGGCCCACCGTGTCGAGCGCCGGTACCTGGCCCTGGTCCGCGGGGCGCCCCGAGAGCCGAAGGGGACGATCGTGGCGTCCATTCACGACGTCTACCGCTCCGGGCGGCGGCGGCTGGCTCGTCCGGGAGAGCCGTCGCACGAGGCCGTGACCCACTACCAGGTGCTCGAGGCCCGGTCCCACGTCTCGCTGGTCGAGGTCTCCCTGGAGACGGGGCGGCAACACCAGATCCGCCTCCACCTGGCTTCGCTCGGGCTGCCGGTGCTGGGCGACAAGGTCTACGGAGCTTCGGGGGCGCCGCGCGCACCGATCGCAGCCCACCGCCAGATGCTTCACGCGCGGCTGCTCGCCTTCAGCCACCCGGTGACGGGGCAGCCGGTGCGCGTCGAGAGCCCGCTGCCCGCCGATTTCGCCCAGGCGCTGGCTGACGCGCGGGCGTCCGCCAAGTGAGGATCGGACGTGAGGCGTGAGGTGCGGTCCCCTCTCCTGAAGGGGGACGGTCAGTAGCCGCGGAGCGCTCGGAGGATCTCGGAGAGCCCTTCCGGCTCCCGCGGGAACTGGATCCCGACCTGGAAGGAGAGGCCCTCCCGACGGGTCCAGATCACCGAGCCCGAGGCCTCCAGGGTGGCGGCCGGCGCGCCATCGTGGATCAGCCGCTCGAACCACACGTCGACGATGCCGGCGTGAGACAGGTCCTCACCGGTCCTTAGGCGACATCCGGTGGACGACAGGTCGATCACCGTGGCCGGATGCCAGGCCTTCCCGGCGCGGTAGCGGACCGTGAGCAGACAGGCGCGGCGCGCTAGTCCACGCCGGTTCAGACGGTCCTGGCCGCTGATTGGGCTCATTCAGATGGCTCTTCTCGGAGGGGGCAGTATATGACGCTGGCGTGATGGCGGCAAGACGGAACCGGCCGGGTGAGCGGCGGGTTATGATGGCGGCGCATGAAGACCGGCCGCCTGCTCAAGCTCCGGCGCCCCCAGGGAGTGATCCACGTCTACTTCTACCGGGAGGGGAACCGGTTCCACGCCGCGGTCTACGCCGTGGGGGACGAGTCCGGACACCCCGAGCCGCTCCACCGCGTGGAGGGGGAGGACGAGACGACCGTGGAGAGCGAGACCCGCGCCTGGATCGACCGTCGGTTCCCCCCATCCTCAACCTGAGCTCTGGAGGGACGACGTGGTCTTTGCGCTGATCTCGAGCGCCGGAGCGGGTCACGACTCGGACGCGGTACCCACGATCCTGCTGGCCCTGGTCTTCGTCCTGCTGGGTGCCAAGCTGGGCGGGGAGATCGCCGAGCGGTTCGGCCAGCCGGCCGTGCTCGGCGAGCTGCTGGTCGGGATCCTGCTGGGCAACCTCACCCTGCTTGGAGGCCCGAGCCTCTCGGAGATCCAGGCCAGCCCGACCTTCGCGGTCATGGCCGAGCTCGGCGCGGTCCTGCTGCTGTTCTATGTGGGCCTCGAGTCCACCCCCCGCGAGATGATGGCGGTGGGCGGCCGGGCCACCCTGGTGGCGTTTCTGGGCGTGATCACGCCGATGATCCTGGGCTTCGGGGTCGGCTGGTGGCAGAAGCCCGACGAGTCGTGGATGCTCCACGCCTTCCTGGGCGCGATGTTGGCGGCTACCAGCGTCGGCATCACCGCCCGGGTGCTGGCCGACATGGGCGCGCTGCGAACCCAGGCGGCGCGGATCATCCTGGGAGCCGCGGTGATCGACGACGTGCTGGGGTTGGTGGTGCTGGCAGTGATCTCCGGGATCATCACCGCGGCGGGGTCGGGTGAGACGCTGAGCCTCCTCGGGATCGTCCTGATCTGCGTCAAGGCGCTGGTCTTCCTGGCGGGGGCGCTGGTGATCGGAAGCGTCCTCTCGCCGCGGCTGTTCCGCTCGGCGCTCCAGCTACGCTCCAAGAACATCGTGCTCACCCTCTCCCTCAGCTTCTGCTTCGCCCTCGCCTACCTGGCGCTCGAGGCGGGGCTGGCGCCGATCGTGGGCGCCTTCGCCGCCGGTCTGGTCCTCGAGGACCTGCACTTCGAGGAGCACGTCAAGCGGGGCGAGCGCCACCTGCATGAGGACCTCTTGCCGCTGATCGCGCTCTTCGTTCCCGTGTTTTTCGTGCGGATGGGGATGGGTGTCGACCTGCGAGCGTTCGCCCAGCCCTCCGTCCTGGGGTTCGCCGGGCTGCTGACCCTGGCCGCGGTGATCGGGAAGCTGGTCTGCGGCCTGGCCGTGCCCCGCGGGGTGTCCTGGCTGACGGTCGGCATCGGCATGCTCCCCCGCGGCGAGGTCGGCCTCATCTTCGCCGGGATCGGGGCCCAGCTCCTGCTCGACGGCAAGCCGGTGGTGGACCCGGGGACCTACGCGGCCGCAATCTTCATGGTGGTGGCGACCACGATGGCCACGCCCCCGCTGCTGGTCTGGGCCGCCAAGAGGAGCGGCGGACGGCCGGCCACCTACAGCTCGTGAGCGCGCGAGCCACCTCCGTCGGGCGAGACCCGCGCCGGGACGGCATGGCACCCCATCCCTCGAGCTCGCGAGGGCGCCGCGCCCGGGCGCTTCGCCGCCTCGGTGCCGGGCTCGGAGCGTTGGCCATGGCCGCCGCCGCCGCGTCCTCGGCGGCAGGGACGGCCGAGGACACCGCCACGGTGAGGATCGTGGGGTTCAGCGACTACCACTCGCATGCCGTGCCCTTCTACTCCGAGGGTCGGCCCGGCCAGGGCGGAATCGCCCGCGCCATCGCCTACCTGAAGGCGGCCAAGGCCCAGCCCGACACCCTCGTGGTCTCGGGCGGCGACATGCTCAACCGGGGCGGCCCGACCTGGAGCGACGAGTACGGCTGCATCGAGTGGCCCTGGCTCACCGGGCTGGTGGACGCCATGGCGCTCGGAAACCACGACCTCGACTACGGCGCGGCCGCCTTCGAGGAGTGTCGCGCCCGGGCCGGATTCCCGATCCTGAGCGCCAACCTGGTCCACCGGGACGGCAGCGCCTACCTGCTGTCGCGCGGCCGCCCCTACGTGGTGGCCCAGGTCGCGGGGCGCCGGATCGGGCTGCTGGCCCTGGCGGGACCCGGCGTGCAGCTCCTGATCCGGGAACGGGACCTTCCCCCCGGCACCACCTGGACCGATGAGGTGGCGACAGCACGGGTGATGGTCGAGGCGCTTCGGGAGACGGAGCGGGTGGACGCGGTGGTGCTTCTCGGACACCAGCACAGAGCGGACGCCGAGGCGCTGGCCCGCGCGGTCCCGGGGATCGACCTGATCCTGGGTAGCCACTCGCACCACAAGGGCGAGCTGGCCATCATCCCGGGCACGCACACCGGCTACATCTCGCCGTTCCAGTACCTGTCCTATGTCGCCGAGGCGCGGCTGCGCTTTCGAGGGCGGAAGCTGGAAGGCGTCGACGGCCGGCTGGTGAGAATGGACGAGACCTTGCCGCAGGATCCAGAGGTCGCCGACGAGGTGGCCCGGCTGGCCCGGGGGCTCGAGGCCCGCCACCCGGAGCGCTTCGAGGTGCTGGGACGGGCGGCGGTCGAGATGAGCGACGCCTCCATCCGGACCGGCGAGTCGGTGCTGGGCGACTGGGTGACGGAGGTGCTGCGCCGGGCCGTCCGCGCCCACGTCTTCTTCGCCGCCGCCTCCGGCTTTCGCGGCGCCATCCCGCCGGGGGACATCACCCGGGAGGCGCTGCTGGCCGCCCTCCCCTACGAAAACAAGCTGGTAACGGCGGACATGAGCGGTGCGCAGATCGTGGAGTGGCTGGAGCTGAGCCTGGCCAAGTCCGGATCGGACGCCTTCTGCCAGCAGACCGGGCTGCGCTACACGCTGCGGGACGGTCGCCTGGATCGGGTGCAGGTGCTGGCGGACCCCGAGCAGCGCGAGCTGGGCTTCGTCCCCCTCGACCCGACGGCCGTCTACCGGGTGGGCACGACGGACTTCCAGGCCTTCGTCCAGAAGGACTACCGGGAGCTCTTCGGCCGGGCCCGCAACCCGCAGCGCACCGACCTCGACGTCCACGCCCTGCTGATCGCGGCGATCCGTGAGGGGCCGGTGGCGGCCGCCCTCGACGGCCGATCCGGCGGCCTGACGACGGCGCGGTAGGATGGGTGGCGCCCGAGAGTTCGAGACCGGGCTCGGGGGTGGCAGGAGAAGGAGGTGGGTATGCCGAAGCCGCAACGCGTGGTTCTCGTCTGCCAGAACGCCCGCCCGCCGGGCCACCCGAAGGGCTCCTGCGGCGAGAAAGGGTCCGAGGCCCTCCTCGATCGGCTGAAGGCCATGGTGCGGGAGAAGGGGCTCGAGGGACGCGTCCTGGTGATCCGGACCGGTTGTCTCAAGCGCTGCGAAAGCGGCCCGACGATGGCCGTGTACCCCGACGCCGTCTGGTACGCCGGCGTCCGCGACCGGGACCTCGAGGAGCTGTGCGGCTCACACCTCGAAGAGGGGCGGGTGGTGGAGCGCCTGCTGATGCCCGACAGCGCCTGGGAGTGAGACCGCCTCAGCCGTCCTTCCGGGGGCCCGACGCCGCCGGCCGGCGGATCCCGAGGCGCTGACCGACCGCGGCGTTCAGACGGCCGAGCTCGTCCAGGAAGGCCTCGGCGTCGATCCGCTGGTCGCGCAGGAACTGGTGCACGTCCCGGGCGAGCTCACGGGGCTGGTTGACGTCCTGAGCGTGGATCACGGTCCGCTTGTGGATCCGCCCTTCGGCGATCAGCCTCTTGAGGAAGCCGACTCGGGAGAGACTCCACAGGCGGTACCCCTTCTTGTTGCGTGGGGGCTCGGGCACCTTGCCGGAGTACAGCCAGTTCAGCAGCGTCTGCTTGCTGACGGCGATCTCGTTGGCTACCTCTTGTGTGGTCAGGTACTTCATGCGCCTCCGAGAGGGTCCCGCCGGGCCGGCGTCGCGCCCGGCGGCGGCGGGCGGATTGTCCCCCGTCCTCTCCGCGAGCGTCAACGTGTAAACGGTCGGACGACCGGGGCGGAAACGGGGACCGGGGGCGCCCTGGTTTGACCGGGAAGCAGCGCCTCTGCTAGATTCGGGGATACCCAGTGGGGCTGTGGCGCAGCTGGGAGCGCGCGTGAATGGCATTCACGAGGTCATGGGTTCGATCCCCATCAGCTCCACCAATCCCCTGAACCCGAAGAGACTCGACCGCTCTCGGCGGCTTGCGGTGCCCCTTGGCGTAGGAACGCCGGGCCGGGGGCCCCGGTGCGGGAGCCGGCGGCGCCCGCTGGCATCAGCCCCAGAGTCGGCTAGAATCACGGGAACCCACAGGAGGAATGACACATGCGACTCTCGAAACCGGTCGTGGTCTCCCTCGTCGTCGCCCTTTCGGTCGGGGGCATGGCTGCAGCCGTGGTCGCCGCCGACGCGGTCCACGACCGCCAGCAGGCGATGGAGGCCGTCGGTGACGCGATGAAGGCGCTCGGGGCGATCGCGCGGGGCAAGGCCCCGTTCGACGCCGAGGTGGTGAAGACCAATGCCACCACCATCGCCGACAACCTGAAGAAGGCGTCCGAGCTCTTCCCGGAGGGCAGCGGCGGGGAGAAGTCCAAGGCCAAGCCCGAGGTCTGGAGCGACGCCGCGGGCTTCGAGAAGCTCATGAAGGAAGCCCATGCCGCCGCGGTCGCCCTGCAGTCCGTCTCGGAAGAGGAGGCCTTCGGCCCGGCTCTCGGTGCCCTCGGCTCGAGCTGCAAGAGCTGCCACGAGAAGTACCGCCTGCCGGAGCATTGAGCCGGCCATCGCGATCACGTCGGTTCGCCGGGGCGCTCGTCGTCCTTGCGTTGGCGGGCGCCACGGCCTTCTGGCTCCTGACCCGGCCTTCCCGGCTTCCGGCGGAGTCGATCCCGGCCCACGACGTCGACCTCGAGAACGGCGAGACCCTCTACCACGCGGGGAGCTGCGGCGCCTGCCACAAGGCACCCGATGGAGCACCGGGCGCGAAGCGCCACCTGCCCGCGGGCGGAAGCCCGTTCCGGACGCCGATCGGCGTCTTCTACCCCCAGAACCTCACCCCGGACGTGGAGACCGGTATCGGCCGATGGAGCGCCGTCGACTTCGTCAATGCCATGTGGCTGGGGACCTCGCCCGGCGGCACCCACTACTTCCCCGCGTTCCCGTACACGTCTTTCCGCTCGATCACCATGGCCGACCTCCTCGACCTGAGGGCCTACCTGATGAGCCTGCCCCCGGTGCGGTCGCCGGCACGAGAGGCAGATGTGCCGATGCTCTTCCTGGCGCGCCGGGGCGTGGGTCTGTGGAAACGCGTCGCCTTCCGCCAGCCGATCTTCGTCCCCGAGCCGGGGCACACCGCCTCGTGGACGAGGGGCGCCTATCTCGCCAACGCTCCGGGCCACTGCGGTGAGTGCCATACCCCCAGGGACTGGATGATGATCCCCGACCCCAGCCGGGCGATGGCCGGCGGTCCGCACCCGGCGGGGGAGGGAAAGGTCCCGAGCTTGCGCGGCCTGCTGGCCCGGAAGCGGTACCAGGACGCGGACGACCTGGTCCTCGCCCTCCAGTTCGGCGAGACCTACGGCTACGACGGCCTGTCGAGCGGCGGGATGGCCGCCATCCAGGAGAACCTCGCCCTGCTTCCCGAGAGCGACCTCCGGGCCCTCTCGGAGTACCTGCTGAGCCTCGAGTAGGCGAAGGGCGAGGCTGGATCGGCGAACGGCTGCCGGCCCCCCGCGTTTCCGGTAGACTCTTGCCCCGGCGAGCGGCTCCACGGACAGCGAAGCGCAGAGTGCCAGTTCGTGAACCGTCCCATGCCCCCGACTCGGGAGCTTCCGCTCGGCCGATGATGTCGGTTGGGACCCAGCTCTTCCGCACCCCAAGCGGACGGCCGAGGATCGGGGCGGCCGAGCTGAGATGCTAGAATCGACCGGAAAACGGAGGATCATGCGAACCAGGCTGGTCGGGATTTCCTTGCTCTCGGGCGCCTTTCTGGCCACAAGCGGCTGCTCCATCAAGCAGATGGCGATCAACTCGCTCGGCAACGCCCTGGCCGAAGGCACCTCGACGTTCGCCACCGACGAGGACCCCGAGCTGGTGGGGGACGCGATCCCCTTCGGGCTCAAGACCATCGAGAGCCTGTTGGCCGAGTCGCCGCGCCATCGTGGGCTGCTGCTGGCGGCCACCAGTGGATTCACCCAGTACGGCTACGCCTACATCCAGCAGGACGCCGACTTCCTGGAGGACGCCGACTTCGACCGCTCGGTGGAGCAGCGGAACCGAGCCCGGAGGTTCTACCTGCGCGCCCAGGACTACGGGATGCGCGGCCTGGAGGTGGACTTCCCCGGCTTCCGCCAGGCGCTCCGGAAGAGCCCCGAGGCGGCGCTGGCCAAGACCAAGAAGAAGCACGTCCCCCTGCTCTACTGGACCGCGAACGCCTGGGGGGCCGCGATGTCGATCTCCAAGACCGACGCGGAGCTGACCGCCGACCAGAACCTAGTCGAGGCGATGATGCGCCGGGCCCTGGCCCTGGACGAAGGCTTCGAGTACGGCTCGATCCACGACTTCTTCATCTCCTACGAGGGGGGACGCCAATCGGTGGGCGGCTCGCTCGAGAAGGCCCGGGAGCATCTCGATCGGGCCGAGACGCTGGGGCGGCACTGCCGGGCCTGGCCGCTCGTCAACTACGCCGAGACGGTGTCAGTGGCCAAGCAGGATCGCCAGGAGTTCCAGAAGCTCCTGGAGCAGGCCCTGGCCATCGACGTGAACCGGATACCGGAGCTGCGCCTCACCAACCTCATCGCCCAGAAGCGGGCGCGCTGGCTGCTCGGACGCCAGGACGACCTGTTCGTCGAGTAGACGACGTCCCGCTTGAGAGCCGCGCCCACACGCTTTGGAGTGAACACGAACATGCACGACGACAGACCGCGACGCTTCGCCCTTCCGAGAACGTGGGCCGGGCTCCTGCTCACCGCCTGCCTCGCGCTTTTCCCCAGCCCGGCCCGGGCGCAGCGGGTCAAGCTGGCCACCCTGGTCCCCGAGGGCTCTTCCTGGCACGAGATCCTCAAGGAGGCGGCTCAGAAGTGGAAGACGGCGAGCGGCGGCAAGGTCAGCGTGGTGATCTACCCCGGTGGAGTGGCCGGCGACGACCCGGACGTGGTGCGCAAGATGCGCCTGGGGACGCTGCACGCCGGGGTGCTGACGGCGGTGGGCGTGGCCGAGATCGACAAGTCCGTCTACGCCCTCGGCGTGCCGATGATGTACCGCTCCTACGACGAGCTCTACTACGTCCTGGACAAGATGAAGCCGCGCCTCGAGGCCGTGATGCTGGAGAAGGGATTCGTGGTGCTGAACTGGGCAGACGGCGGCTGGGTCAGCTTCTTCACCAAGGAGCCGGTGGCGGTGCCCGACGACCTGCGGAAGCTCAAGCTGTTCGTGTGGCAGGGGGACACCGACGCCGTCAGCCTGTGGAACTCGGCCGGCTTCAACCCGATCCCGCTGCCCGCCACCGAGATCGCCACCGCCCTGCGCACCGGCCTGGTGACCGCGCTGGGCTCGCCGCCCCAGGTGGCGGTGATCTCCCAGTTCAACAACTACGCCCAGAACATGACCGACCTGCAGTGGCAGCTCCTCCTGGGGGCGACCGTGATCACCAAGAGGATGTGGGACCAGATCCCGGCCGAGTTCCACCCCGCCCTGCTCGAGGCCTCGAAGGAGGCCGGGGCCGCCCTGCGCAAGGAGGTCCGTGAGAGCCGGGCCCGGGACATCGAGGCGATGCGCAAGCGGGGCCTCAACGTGGTGCCGGTGAACGCGGCCGCAGGCAAGCTCTGGCTGGAGGCGGCCGAGTCGATGTACCCGCAGATCCGCGGCAAGATCGTCCCCGCCGACGCCTTCGACGAGGCCATGAAGTACCGGGACGAGTACCGCAAGACACACGGCGGGTGAGGGTGAAGCGGTGAGCCCCACTCGGGTGCTGAAGCGTGTCGAGCAGGGCGTCCTGGTCGCGGCCCTGGCCGGGGCCACCCTGCTCCCCCTGACCGAGGCGCTGGGACGCTACTTCGGCGGGTTCTACATCCCCGGCTCGGCGGCCTACGTACGCCACCTGACGATGTGGCTGGCCTTCGCCGGAGGTCTGCTCGCCACCGGCGAGGGCAAGCACCTGATGCTGTCCACCGCCGAGTTCCTGGGCCAGGGGCGCCTGCGCCGTTACGCCCGGGTGGGCGCCTACTCGCTGGCCGCCGCCACCTCCGCCATCCTGGCCTACGCCAGCTACCAGCTTGTGGCCGTGAACCGGCAGGAGGCCAAGATCCTCCCGGGCGGCATCCCGGAATGGGTCTCGGAGTGCGTGATGCCGGTGGCCCTGGTGCTGATGGCGATCCGCTTCGCCTGGGGCGCGGGTGAGGGCTGGAAGTCGCGCCTGCTGCCGGTGGTGGTCACTGCCGGCGCCTTCACCCTGGGGCTGTTCCCCGACCAGGCGGCCGCTTGGGTGTGGCCGCTCTCGGTGGCGATCCTGGCCGGAGGCCTGCTCGGAGCGCCGGTCTTTGTCGTGATGGGCGCCCTGGCCATACTGCTTTTCTTCAAGGACGGGACGCCGGTCGCCGCGGTGTCGGCCGAGGTCTACCGGCTGATCGCCTCGCCCACCCTGCCGGCGATACCGTTGCTCACCGCCGCCGGCTACATCCTGGCCGAGAGCCATGCCTCGAGCCGCCTGCTGCGCTTCTTCCGGGCCCTGTTCGGCTGGATGCCGGGCGGACTGGCGGTGATGGTGGCGGCGGTGTGCGCGATGTTCACCACCTTCACCGGCGGCTCGGGCGTGACCATCATCGCCTTGGGCGGTCTGGTGCTGCCGATCCTGCTCAAGGACCAGTACCCGGAGGACTTCTCGGTCGGCCTGGTCACCTCGGCCGGCAGCCTGGGCCTGCTCTTCCCCCCCAGCCTGCCGGTGATCCTGTACAGCGTGGTGGCCAGCACCCGCGACATGAGCGTCCCCGCGGACTCGCTGTACCTGGCCGGGCTCCTGCCCGGGCTGCTGATGCTGGGACTGGTGGCGGCGTACGGGATCTACAAGGGGCACCAGATCGGCAGCCGCCGGCAGGCCTTCGAGCTGCGGGAGCTGTTCGCCGCCTCCTGGGCCGCCAAGTGGGAGCTGGGCCTGCCGGTCTTCGTGATCGCGCTGTTCACCAGCGGCCTGGCCTCGATGGTCGAGACGGCGGCGGCGGCCGTCTTCTACGCCG
>CAZNNH010000139.1:11418-16544 GCA_964574335.1 uncultured Acidobacteriota bacterium
TGGTGGTCGAGTGCCTCGTGCTGCGCGACGTGAGCTTCTTCAAGGATCTCCCCTCCGCGCTGGTCAAGTCCTCGGTGCTGACCGGCGCGGTGCTGATCCTGCTGAGCGCGGCGATGGGGAGCACCAGCTACATCGTGGACGCCCAGGTCCCCGACCTCCTGCTGAGCTGGGTCAAGACCCACATCGCCTCGCAGGTGATGTTCCTGCTGGCGCTCAACGGCCTGTTGATCGTCGTTGGCTGCCTGGTCGACATCTTCTCGGCGATCGTGATCCTGGCCCCGCTGATCGCGCCGATGGGGGCCGCCTTCGGCGTCCACCCGGTACACCTGGGGGTGATCTTCCTGGCCAACCTGGAGCTCGGCTTCCTGACCCCGCCGGTGGGCCTGAACCTGTTCCTGGCCTCGTCGCGCTTCGACAAGCCCCTGCTCACCGTGTACCGGAACACCTTCCCGTTCCTGGTGATCCTGGCGATCGGGGTGCTGCTGGTCACCTACTTCCCGGAGATGTCGCTGGGGATCCTCAAGCTGCTCGGGAAGTACCAGGCGGTGGAGGTGGTCGCCGGGCTCTAGACCCATCGGGACGGTGACGCCGAGGACGAGGAGGTGCCGACATGCACGCCGAGATGGGGATGCTCATCGGTGGCGAGTGGCGGGGCGAGGCGGACGCCACCTTCTCGGTGATCGACAAGCATACCGGCGGCACCCTGGGCACGCTGCCCGAGGCCGGCCCGGCGGATGTCGAGCAGGCCCTGGCGGCCGCCCGCGAGGCCTTCGTGGGGTGGAGCCGTACCCCCGCCCACCGGCGCTCGGCGATCCTGCGCCGCGCCGCCGAAGGCCTCGACGCCCATGCCGACGAGCTGGCGACCCTCATCTGCCGCGAAGCCGGCAAGGCCTGGAGGTACTCCCTCGGGGAGGTGAAGCGCGCCGTCGAGACCTTCACCTTCGCCGCCGAGGAGGCCAAGCGGATCCACGGCGAGACGGTCCCGATGGACGCGTCGGCCGCCGGCGAGGGGCGGGTGGGCTTCTACCTTCGCACCCCGGTCGGGGTGGTGGTCGCCATCACCCCGTTCAACTTCCCCCTCAACCTGGTGGCCCACAAGGTGGCGCCGGCGCTGGCCGCCGCCAACACCGTGGTGCTGAAGCCCGCCCACGCCACGCCGCTGACCGCGGTCCGGCTGGGCCGGATCCTGGAGGAGGCCGGCCTGCCGCCCGGCGTGCTCAACATCCTGCATGGACCCGGGGGCCGGGTCGGCGAGGCGCTGGTCCGCCACCGGATCCCGGCCAAGGTCTCCTTCACCGGCAGCCCTCCGGTCGGCGAGCGGATCCTCTCGATCGCCGGCCTCAAGAAGGTCACCCTCGAGCTCGGCAACAACTCCGGCACCTTGATCGAGCCGGACGCCGACCTGGAGCGAGCCATCCCCCGCTGCATCGTCTCGGCCTTCGCCAACTCGGGCCAGGTCTGCATCAGCCTGCAGCGGCTGCTGGTGCACGAGACGGTGGCCGAGGAGGCCACCCGGCTCCTGGTCCAAGGCATCGACTGCCTGAAGGTCGGCAACCCGCTCGAGCCCGACTGCGACCTGGGCCCGATGATCAGCGACGAGGCGGCGGAGCGTGCCGAGTCCTGGGTCCGCGAGGCCACCGAGCAAGGGGCCCGGCTGCTCCGTGGCGGTCGACGCGAGGGGCGCCTGGTCTGGCCTTGCCTGCTCGCCGACACCCTTCCGAGCATGAAGGTGGAGTGCGAGGAGGCCTTCGCCCCCCTTCTGTGCCTGGCCACCTACCGCAGCTTCGAGGAGGGCCTGTCCCGGCTGGCCGACACCCCCTTCGGCCTGCAGGCCGGGATCTACACCCGCGACCTGGCCAAGGCGTTCCGCGCCGTCGAGCGGATCGACGCCGGCGGCGTGATGATCAACGACACCTCGATCTTCCGCGTCGACCACATGCCCTACGGCGGCAACCGCAGGAGCGGCCTGGGCCGCGAAGGGGTGCGCTTCGCGATCGACGAGATGACCAACATCCGGATGGTCTGCTTCAACCTGACCTAGCCCGTCACTGCCTCGGGGGACACGATCCGGGTTTCCACGGCAACGGGGGAAACCCGGTCACTGCTTCGGGGGACACGATCCGGGTTTCCATGGCCACCGGGGAAACCCGGTCATGTCCCCGGAGGGGCCGCGCTTCAGGAATTGCCCGCGGCCCGGTTGGGCCTTGAGCTCGCCGTGGTCCACCACCACCTCGCCGCGCGAGAGCACGACCACCGGAGCGCCCCGGAGCCGAAGGCCCTCGTAGGGGCTGTAGTCGACGCGCATGTGGAGCGTCTCGGCGGAGAGCACGACCTCGCGATCGGGGTCGAAGACGACCAGGTCGCCGTCGGACCCCACCGCGATCGTCCCCTTCCGTGGCCACAGGCCGAAGATACGGGCCGGGGCGGCGGCGACCAGCTCCACGAAACGGTGGGCGTCGAAGCGGCCGGCCCGTACGCCGCCGTCCCACAGCAGCGCAAGCCTGGTCTCCACCCCGGGGATGCCGCCCGGGATCTTGGAGAAGTCCGAGCGGCCGAGCTGCTTGTGGGGGGGTCTCTCCATCCCGAAGGGACAGTGGTCAGTCGCCACCACCTGCAGATCGCCGGCGGCGAGCCCCCGCCACAGCGCCTCCTGGTCGGAGACCTCGCGCAGTGGCGGCGACATCACGAACCGGGCCCCCTCGAAGCCCGGACGCTGGTACTCCTCTCGCGACAGGAACAGGTACTGGGGGCAGGTCTCGGCCAGCACCGGGAGCCCGCGCTGGCGAGCACGTTGCACCTCCTCCAGGGCGGCGGCGCAGCTCAGGTGGACGATGTACACGGGCGCGTCTGCCATCCCGGCCAGAGCGATGGCCCGGGCGACCGCTTCGGCCTCCGTGCCAGGAGGACGGGTCTGGGCGTGGTAGCGGGGCGCGGTCTCCCCCCTCTCGCGGGCACCGCGGATCAGCTCCTCGATCACGGCACCGTTCTCGGCGTGCAGGCAGACCAGCCCGCCGTTCTCGCGGGCCCGGCGGAAGGCGCGGAAGAGGGTGGCGTCGTCGACCATCAGCCGGTCCGGGTAGGCCATGAACAGCTTGAACGAGGTCACCCCCTCGCGGCGCGCCATCCGCTCCATCTCGTCGGCGACCTGGGGGCTGAGGTCCGAGATCGCCATGTGGAAACCGTAGTCGACGACGGCCTTGCCCTCGGCGCGTTGCTTCCACGCCAGAAGCGCCTCCGCGAGCCCCCGGCCGCGGCTCTGGGTGGCGAAGTCGATCAGCGTGGTGGTGCCGCCATGGGCCGCCGCGATGGTCCCGGTCTCGAAATCGTCGGTCGAGGAGATGTCACCGAACGGCATGTCCAGGTGGGTGTGCACGTCGACGCCACCGGGCATCACCAGCTTGCCGGAGGCGTCGACCACCGTCTCGGCGGGCAGGTTCAATCCCTGGCCGATCTGGGCGATCGTCCCCTCGTCGATGAAGATGTCGGCGTGATAGCGGTCGGCGGCCGTGATCACGTGGGCGTTCTTGACCAGGGTGGTGCTCATGGCTGCTGCCCCAGTCTACCGGCGGCGTCCGCGGTGCGCACCCGCCGGGGCCACGTCACACCACCTGGAAGCGTGGGGGCCTTTCGGCGAAGCGCCACAGGCCGGCGCGACGGGCCGCGGCATACGCCGCCTCGATCTCGTCGCGGCGCGGCGTGCGGTCGATCTCCGGGAAGCGGCGCCCCCCCGAGCGGCCCGGCTGTCCCACCTTGTGGGCCGGCCGGTACTGGGCCATCACGTTCACGAAGGTGTCCTCCGAGACCTCCCGAGCCAGCCACTCGAGGATCGCCGCCGACTCGTCGCCCTGCCCGGGCATCACCAGGTGCCGCACCAGCACGCCACGCCGGGCGACGCCGTCCGGGCCGACCAGCAGCGGCCCCACCTGACGGTGCATCTCGCGGATCGCCTCTCGAGCACGCTGCGGGTAGTCCCGGGCCAGCGCCAGCCGGAGGGCCGTCTCGGGCCGCCAGAACTTGAAATCGGGCATGTAGACGTCCACCAGCCCCTCGAGCAGCCGCAACGAGGAGACAGCGTCGTAGGCGCTGGTGTTGTAGACGATGGGGAGGCGCAGCCCACGGGGCACCGCCCGTCCCAGTGCCTCGATGACCTGAGGCACCACGTGCTCGGGCGTCACCAGGTTGACGTTGTGGCAGCCGCGGGCCTGCAGCTCCAGCATCAGCGTGGCGAGGTGGTCGGCGTCGCACTCGTACCCCGAGACCTGCTGGGAGATGTCCGCGTTCTGGCAGAAGACGCAGCGGAGGTTGCACAGGCTGAAGAAGATGGTCCCCGAGCCGCGGGTGCCGCGCAGGCAGTCCTCCTCGCCGAGGTGCGCAAAGGCGCTCGACACGATGGCGTGGCGGCCGGTCCGGCAGGCGCGCCGGTGGTCCCGCAGACGGTCGTTGCCGCAGCCGCGGGGACACGCACGGCAGGCGGCCAGCTCGGCCAGGGCGGCCTCGACCCGCGCCTCGAGCCCTCCCTGGTGATGGAGCTGCAGATACGCGGGCTCGAAATCGGAGACCTGGAAGCGGCCTTGGGCCATCGACTGAATGCTAGGATCCGGCCGAGGGGTAGGCAAGGGGCAGGTCCCGGGTGCCGCTCAGGCTCAGGCGTCGCGGCCGAGCAGCAGCACGGTCATGTCGTCGCGCGGGCGGACGCCGTCGGCGAAGGTCAGGACGTCGGCGATCAGGGCGTCGATCAGGGCCCGCTCCTGGAGCCTCTGGTGGCTGCGGAGGAAGGCCTCGAGACGCACCTCGCCGTACTCCTCGTCGCGGGGGTTGGTGGCCTCGGTGATGCCGTCGGTGTAGACGAGCAGCCGGTCGCCCGGGCCGATCTCCGCCTCCATGGTCTCGAAGCTGCTTTGCGGCAGCACGCCGAGCGCCACTGCCGTCGGCGCCAACCCCTCGAGGGTGCCGTCCGACCGGATCAGCACCGGCGGGTTGTGCCCGGCGTTCACGTACCGCAGGCGGCCGGCCTCACCGTCCACCTCGCTGTAGAACAGCGTGATCAGGCGGTTGGACGGGATGTTGGCGTGGAGGTGGGCGTTGAGCTTCTCGACCAGCTCGGAGCCGCGCAGGCCGGCGGTGAG
>CAZNNH010000140.1:0-16354 GCA_964574335.1 uncultured Acidobacteriota bacterium
AGCGGGCCTGATAGCGCTCCTGGATCGCCTGGCGTCCGCGGGTGACCCCGCCGGGCGAGACGAAGGCGGCATCGGCCGCGTAGGGCTCGCAGAAGGCCGGGAGGTCGCCCCGGTTCCAGGCCTCGGTCTGACGAGCGAGCAGTGCCGTCACCTGCTCCCGGGCCTTCGCCTCGCGCCGCTCCTGGCGGATCCGATACCAGTGGCTGCCGCCGTAGCGCCCGACGAAGTCCGGCTGGCTGGCGATGGCCGGGTCGGCCAGCACCTCATCGGCGGAGGCGAAGGAGTAACCTTTCCCCTCCATCCACGTGAACAGGGCGTCCCACTGCGCCGCGCCGACCTCGTTGGCGTGAAGCAGCAGCACCTGGGGGGTCGGCTGCTCGAGGATGACGTCGCCGTCCGAGGTGTAGGTCGAGACCTCCAGCCGGAGCGCGGTCTGGTAGTCGGCCGAAAGCCGCTGGAGCCGGAGCTGGTCACCGGCCCGGCGCGCCTTTACCCAGGGCGCCTCGAACGACCAGTCCTGGCCGTCGATGGTGACCGGCGTGTTGCGCAGGCCGCTCCGGTCCAGCCAGGCCCGCATCGCCTGAAGCTTCTCCCGGGTGTCCCCCTCTCGAAGGAACGGGAAGCGGAAGAGGCGAAGGGTCCGTCCCCGGTCGGCCAGGAAGGACTGCAACCAGGCCCGGCCGGCCTCGGCGTCCTCGATATACGTCTCGGCCTCGGTCCGGGAGTAGTCGAGGTGCCGGCGGGTGTGGTTGCCCAGCTCGTGCCCGGCCTCGAGCCAGAGCTCGAGCAGGTGCTCGTCGGCGGGACCCTCGATCTTGCCGGTGACCACGAAGCCGACCGCCCCGATGCCGTGCTTGGCGAGCACCGCCAGCAAGTCGCGGGTGATCCGCTCCCGCTCCGCCGCCTCCGGGTGGAGCTGGCGGGAGGGGATCGGCAGGTCATCGACGGTGACCAGCACCCGATGCGGGCCCTGCGGCGAGGGGAACTCCTGTGCCCCCAGGATCGACACCCCGAGCAGCAGGGTCCCGGCCAGGGCCAGCGGAAACGGGATGCGGCGACTGGTGCTCATCCTGACTCGGCCTCCTCTCGAACTCGGCGCCCTCGGCCGCGCTGGCCGCGGCCCGACCGCATGATACGCGGTCGGGCCATGGACCCTTGCCCGGAACCGGTCTAGACTCGAGAGATCATGCAGTACCGGAACCCCGTGGCGTGGGTCTGCCTCCTCGGCGGGCTCTTGGGGGGGCCGCGCCTGCTCGGCCAGACGGAGCCTGCGGGCGGGACCGAGGTCCTGCCTCCGGTCACCGTCGACCTGGTGCGCATCGACGTGGTGGTCACCGAGAAGCGGGGCCAGCCGAGCACGGGACTGACCCGCGATCACTTCGTGGTCCTCGAGGACGGCGAGCCCCAGAAGATCGTCCAGTTCCAGGCCTACGAGGGGTTGGCACCGGGCCCGGCTTCGACCTCGGCCGTCGCTGCCGAGGCGCCGGCCGAGGAAGCCCCTGCCCTGCCGCCGGCTCGGCGCGTGGTGCTGCTGGTCGACGACCTGCACATGGAGTTCGGCAACCTGAGCCGGGTGAAGAAGGCGTTGTCACGCTTCGCCGAGGAGGACCTCTGGCCCGACGACCGGGTCGCGGTGATGACCACCAGCGGCAGGGGCGACTTCCCCCGCTCCTTCACCTCGGACCGGGCCGCGCTCGAGCGTGCGATCTCCAAGCTCTCCCTGCAGGACCGGCGCCTGGGCTGGAGCGGCGTCCCCTACATCACCCAGTACCAGGCCGAGCTGATCGAGCGTAACGATCCGGACGCGCTGGAAGCGGCGATCCAGGAGGTCCTGATGCAGGGGATGTGTCGGGACCGGTTCTGCGCGGAGGCGATCTCCCGGACCAAGGCCCGGGGGATCCTCGGCGATGCAGTCCAGAGCGCCCGCCTGACGCTGGAGACGGTGGAGGGCCTGGTCCGGGGCCTGGCCGGCCTCGCCGGTCGGAAGGTGGTGTTCCTGGTCTCGGACGGGTTCTTGACCGGCCTCGCCTCCGGCAGCGGCGCCGGGTTCGACCTGCGTCGCATCGCCGACGCCGGCACCCGTGCCGGGGTCGTCGTCTACTCCCTCGACACACGCGGCGCGGTGGCGTCGCCTCCCATCGCCCCGGCCTCGATCTCGCGGCCGATCGTCCCGAGCCAGGTGGGCCTGATCGAGTCGATGCGGTCGCGGAGCGAGCAGGCTGAGCGCGAAGCGTTGCATTCGCTCGCCGCCGACACCGGCGGCTTCCTGGTGGAGAGCTCGAACGACCTCCGGGGCGGCCTGCGGCGGATGCTGAAGGACACCGAGACCTACTACGTGCTGGCCTACGAGCCCACCAACCCCATCCGCGACGGCAAGTTCCGGCACATCGAGGTGCGTCTCCCGGACCACCAGGACCTCAGGGTCCGGGCGCGCTCCGGGTATTTCGCCACTGACGACCGAGCTGCCGCCGCGGCGCAGGAGGCCCGGGAGGCGGAGGCTCAGCGGACCCAGCGGCGGGAGGCGCTGCTGCGAACCGCCCTCGGTGCGCCCACCCCGCTCACCGACATCCCCGTCTGGCTGTCGGCGGACTTCGTGAGCCTCGAGAACGGTGTCGCCCAGGTGGTGGTCAGCGGACGCGTCGAGGCACCGGCGCCCTCAGTGGCCGAGGACAAAGGCCCGTCGGTGGTGACCGTCGACACCCTGGCCGTCCTCTACGATCAGAACGGGGAGGTGACGGGGAACCTGGGGTGGGACGAGAGCTCCATCGAGCCGCCGCCCGCGGGAGAGGAGGAGGTCTCTGGCGTCGGCTTCGACTACCAGAGGACGGCCGTGCTTCCCCCCGGGCGCTACCAGGTCCGCCTGGTCGCCAGCGAAGACGCCACCGGAATGCTCGGAAGTGCCTGGACCTGGGTGGACGTCCCCGAGCTCTCCGCGAGCCGCCTGGTCCTCAGCTCGATCTTCCTGCTCCGGGCCGAGGATGCCGCGAAGGCGGCCGGGGCGAGTCCCTCCAGCGTGGCCCTGCGGAGCGCGCAGGCGGATCGCCGCTTCCGGCGCGACGAGAGCCTGTACCTGCAGTTCTACGCCTACAACCCCCAGCCGGACGCCGCGGGCGCGACCAGCCTGGTTTCCCAGGTGCAGGTTCTGCGAGACGGCATGCTCCTCGCGCAGGGAGCGGCCGAGCCGATCGGCTCGGCCGAGCCTCAGGGAGCTCTGCAACCCCACACCACGCGGATCGAGCTCCGGCCCTTCGAGCCCGGGGATTACGCGCTGCGGGTGACCGTCACCGACGCGAGCGCGAGGGAGATGGCGATGCGCTGGGCCGAGTTCACCATCGAGTAGCGGTGGCTACCCGTTGACCCGCTCGACGTACGAACGGCTGGCGGTGTCGACCCGGATCACGTCGCCCTCGTTGATGAAGATCGGGACCTGGACCACGATCCCCGTCTCCAGCTTCGCGGGCTTGCTGAGGTTCGAGACCGAGGCGCCCTTGATGCCGGGCTCGGTCTCCACGATCTTCATCTCGACGGTCTGGGGAAGCTCGAACCCGATCGGGCTTCCCTCGTAGAACTCGATGGCGAGCATGATGTTGGGGAGCAGGTAGTCGACGGCGTCACCGAGGACCTCCTTCGAGAGCGGCACCTGCTCGAAGGTCTCGGAGTTCATGAAGTAGTAGAGCTCGCCGTCCTGGTACAGGTACTCCATCTGGGTCTCGTCGAGGATCGCCCGCTCCACCATGTCCACCGAGCGGAAGCGGTGCTCGCTGATGGCCCCGGTCCTCAGGCTCCGGATCTTCGTCTGCACCAGGCCCCGCAGGTTGCCCGGGGTCTTGTGCTGGGCCTCCACGATCCGGTAGAGCTCGTTCTGGTGCTTGATGCACATCCCCTTCTTGAGCTGGGTCGCCTGGATCATCCTCTCGCTCCCTCCCGGAGCCGCCAAGTATAGCCTTCCCCCCGGCGAGGCAGGAAGGGCGTGAGGCGGACGCTCGAGGGGATGTGCCAGCCGGGGAAGGGCCGGGGTGGTGCCGGGGACGGCTACGTCGCCGGATCGATCCCGTCGATCCTTTGCCCCTGCTCCAGGGCGAGCAGCCGCCGCTTGCGCCACAGGCCGCCGCCGTAGCCGCCGAGCTGGCCGCCGGCGTTGACGACACGGTGGCAGGGGAGCACGATCGCGATCCGGTTCATGCCGTTGGCCTGGCCCACGGCCCGCACCGCCCGGGGACGGCCCACGGCCCGGGCCACCTCCGCGTAGGAACGGGTCTCGCCGTAGGGGATGAGCCGCAGCTCGCCCCACACACGCTCCTGGAAGGGGGTGCCGGTCACGTGAAGGGGCACGTCGAAGGACCGTCGCCGGCCCGCGAAGTAGTCGTCGAGCTCGGCTCGGACCTGGCGCAGGTGGTCGTGGTCGCCCGGGACCAGCGGCAGGCCAAGCCTCCGGCCGAGGACCTGGAGCTGGGTCTCCAGCATCCGCCGATCGGTGAACTCGAGCAGGCACAGGCCCGTCTCCGTGGCGGCCGCGATCATCGGGCCGAGCGGGGTGGGCTGCCACGCCGCCCACGCGCACTCGCCCCGGCGGCCGCGCCCGGGAGGCGCGCCGAAGTATCGGCTGAAGGCCTCGCGGAAGCCGCTCAGCGACTCGTAGCCGGCATCGAAGGCGGCGGTGTCGAGGCTCTTGCCCTCGCGGAGCGTCGACAGGGCGCGTCCTAGGCGCCGCGCCCGGCAGTAGGCGTCGAAGGAGAGACCGTAGGTCTTCTTGAAGAAGCGGCGGGCCCGCTCGGGCGTGATGCCGAGGGCTCGCAGCTCGGGGGCACGCAGACGGGGCTCGGGGCTCGCGTCCACCGCCGTCAGCAGGCGCTCGACCCACTCGGGCGGCCGGCCGTCGGCCTCGAGCGGGCGGCAGCGAAGGCAGGGGCGGAAGCCGGCGAAGAGGGCGTCCTTCACCGTGCCGAAGAACTCGAGGTTGCGGCGCAGCGGCTTTCGCGCCGGGCACGAGGGCCGGCAGAAGACGCCGGTGGTCCTCACGCCGGTCACGAAGATGCCGTCGTACGACGCGTCCCGGGCGTAGAAGGCCCGCTCCATCTCGCCGCTGCCGGGTCGCGCTGTCTCGGTCACCATATCCAGAGACTACGTCCTCGTACGCGGGCGCTTCCACCGAAATCCGGACGTCGAATCCCAGGCTTCCTGGGATGGGGGAGGCGAGCTGTACTACCATCCCAGCCCATGAGCGCCAGCGCACCGGGCCGGGGTGTGAGGAGCCGGTGAGACGTCTGCTCTCGATGACCGCGCGTCTCGGGCTGGCCGGCACCGTCTTCCTGATGCTGCAGACGGCATCCGGCTGGCGTCCCCTGAGTGCCCACCCGCTCCTTGAGGCGCCCCTCGGCGCCTGGGCCGCCGCCGCCCTGCTCCTGGCCGTCGTCGCGGCGCTCTCCGGCGTCCGCCGGCGTACGGCGCCGATTCGCCCGTTGCTGCTCGGGCTGATGGCGGCGGGTCTCCTGCTGGTCGGCGTGGCGGTCGCACGCGGACCGGTGGGGCTGGCCGCCGAGGTCTCTGGCCCGCGCGGCTTCCTCGGCCGTCTCCCTCCCGGTCCGATCGACATCACGGGCGCCGATCTCGACGCCTTTCCGGCCCCCCGGCGCCGACACGTCGTCTGGAAGGGGCCGCTCGAGGTCCCCGGCACCGGCACCTACGGTCTGTGGGCGGAGGGGCGGGGCGCCGTCCGGGTGAGGCTCGACGGGCGGACCGTCCTCGATGAGGCCGGCGATCCCTTGCGGGTCGCGGCGGAGCTGCCGATCGGGCAGGGGAGGCATTCGCTCGAGGTTCGTTTGACCCGGGTCGGGCCCGGTCCCCGCCTGCGCCTCGGCTGGACTCGGCCCCGAGCGGACGGCAGCGCGGGCGGCCGGCGCGAGGTGATCCCGCCCCGCTACCTGGGCTCCGGCGGTCCGGGATGGGTGTGGACGGCCATCGACGTCCTGGCGCTGGCGCTCGCCATCCTGGCCGCCGTGATCGCCTTTCTGCTCCCCTGGGAGCGCCCTCGGCCGCTGCCGTCGCCGGCTCCCGTCGGTCGCCGGGAGGTCGTGGTCTCGCTCGTCGGCCACGCGGTCCTGGCCGCCGTCATGAGCTGGCCGCTGGTTCTGGACCTGGCCGGCTCGGGGGTGATGGACCGTCCCGACGGCCGGCTCAACGCCTGGATCCTGGCCTGGGACGCCCACGCCCTCCTCCACCAGCCGGCCCGGGTCTTCGACGCCCCGATCTTCCACCCGCTCCCCGACACCCTGGCCTTCTCCGAGAACCTGCTGCTGCCGGCCGCCGTGGTCGCCCCCTTCACGCTGCTCGGCGGACCGGTGCTGGGCTACAACCTGGTGCTGCTGGGGAGCATGGTCCTTTCCGGGCTGGGGGCTCAGCTCCTGGCGCGGCGGGTCTCGGGCGACCGTCTCGCCTGCTTCGTGGGGGCCGCGGTCTTCGCCGTCGGCGCCCACCGCTGGACCCGCCTGGCCCACCTCCACGCCCAGCTCACGGTCTTCCTCCCCTTCGCGCTTCTGGCGCTCGACCGTTTCTGGCAGCGGCGGCGCCTGCGTGACGGGTTGCTGGTGGGCCTCTTGCTCGCGCTGCAGGGGATGAGCTCCATCTACCTCGGAGCGATCACCGCGACGGTGCTGCTGGTGGCGGTGGCGCTGGCGGTCCTCGGTGGGCTGAGGCTGGTCGAGGTCTCGCGCCTGGTGGCCGGTGTCGCCCTGGCCGCTGCGCTGCTCCTGCCCGTCGCGACCCCCTACCTGCGCATGCGGGAGTTCCAGGGGATGGAGTTCACGCTGGCCGACCTCGAGATCTACTCGACGACTCCCGAGTCCTACCTGGCCAGCGGCACGCCCCTCTACGGTCCGCTGACCCACCGGCTCCTCGATCCCGACCGGGTCCACGACGCGCTCTTCCCCGGCCTTCTGCCGCTGTTGCTGGGCCTGGCCGGCCTGGCCGTCGCTCCGCGCCGGTACCAGGCGGTGGCGGTGGCGGCCTCGGGCGTCGCCGTCCTGCTCTCGCTCGGGCCAGCCACACCCCTCTACCGCTTCCTGCACGAGCACGTGGTGCTGGTGCGCGGGATCCGTGCCCTCGAGCGCTTCGCCCTGGTCCCGGTCCTGGTCCTGGCCGTGCTCTCGGCGCTGGCGCTATCGGGGCGGCGCCGCCTGGCGCTCCTGGCCCTTCCGCTGTTGCTGGCCGAGTCGTGCCACGCTCCGCTGCGTCTCGGCTCGGCGTCGCCCACCACCGAAGCCGCCCGGTGGCTGGCGGGCCACCCGGGGCCCGTCGTCTACCTCCCGCTGGGCGAGCGCGACACGGAGGTGATGCTCGACGCGGTCGCCCACTTCCGGCCGCTGGTCAACGGGGACTCGGGGTTCATCCCCCGCTCCTACGACCGGACGATGGAGCTGCTCGAGGGTGGCGTGTCGCCCGAGGCGCTCCGCTTCCTGCGTGCGGTCGGGGTGAGGCACGTGGTCTCGCGGGCCGAGCTCCCTCTCCCGCTTCTTGTCCGGCTCGGCGGCGAGGGCGTCTATGAGGTCACCGCCGGCGATGAAGCGGCCGTGGTCCGGCCCGGGCGCCCGGTGCCGACGTTGTGGACGGCCGACGGGCCGCAGATCGATCTCGGCCGGCCGACCTTCGTCGAGCGGGTCACCTTCCCGCTGGCCGACGGCGCCTGGGTCGCCGAGCCTCGCATCTGGCTCTCCTCCGATGGCGTGGCATGGGAGGAGGTGTCGGGGCAGGCCAGCCTGGCCGACGCCACCCTCTCCTTGACCCGCGATCCGGTCGGCGCGCTGGGCGAGCTGCAGATACCCCCGCGCGAGGCGCGCTTCGTGCGGCTCGATCCCACGCTGCCGGCGGCACCGGGAGTCCTCGGCGTCCTTCCTTGAGCGCGGATCGGCCTGGCCGCTTTGGCCCTGCCGGCAACACAGGCGCATCGAGGTAGGCCGGCGATGAGGTCCTGGCCTCCGAAGCCCAGGCGGGCCATGGTCTGGAGCAGGGCGCGCACGACGTCGGCGGCCCGGCGGACGGGAGGGGTGGCCTTGACGGTGACGCCGATGGTCTGGTGGTCGGGATCGGCGGCACGCTCCCAGTTCCGAACGCCTACTACCACCGGGGGTGCCGCTTCGGGAGCGGATCCGCACCAAGTGGGCGGTGCAGAACTTCCCTCCGCTTGGGACTATTGCCCGACTCGCTAGACGCCATATCCGGCGAACTCCCGCGTCCTGAACGCAGGCATGGTCCTTGCAGCGACCCCCAAGAGGAGGACGCCATGAGGAAGCGGCGGCCAGCATGGACGAACTGACGCTACGGAGGGAAGCGAGCGCGCGTCCGGGCTCCAGGGATGAGACCGGCGTAGGGACCGCCGTCCTCGACTGCCAGAGCCGTCTCCACCTCTTGGCCGAGCTGACCGAGCAACTCGTGCGCGATCACGAGCTAACGTCCGGCTCCATCATCTGGAGCGGCGCCATCGCGCGCGTGACGGGCTATACGCCGCGCGAGCTCCAAGTCGCCGACGCCCGGGCTTGGGAGGAGATGATCCACCCGGAAGACCGCGCCCACGTCCTCCGCGCGCTCGAAGCATCCGAACATGACGGTCGATCCTTCGAAGTGGAGTACCGTCTCCGACGGAAGGACGGCTCGTACGTGTACGTCGAGGACCGTGGGGCGTTCCTGCGTGACGCCTCGGGGAAGACCGAGCACATCCTGGCCGTCATCGTGGACGTCACCCGGCGTCGGGAGACGCAGCAGCAACTGGTTCAGGCCCAGAAGATGGAGGCGATCGGGCGGCTCGCCGGCGGTATCGCCCACGACTTCAACAACATCGTCAGCGTGATCGTCGGTTACTCGGAACAGGCCCTTCGTCGTCTCGACTCAGGATCGACCGCGATCCGTCCGGTGACACAGACACTCGAGGCCGCCAATCACGCCGCTGCATTGACGCGGCAGCTCATGACCTTCGCGCGCAAGGAGGCCCTGCGTCCGGTAGTCGTCGATCCTAACCAGGCCGTCAGGGACGTCGAGGGAATGCTGCGCCGCTTGATCGGCGAGGACATCGCGCTCAATATCGAGCTTGACTCGGCGCTGGAGAGGGTCGTGTTCGACCTTGGACGGTTTGAGCACGTGCTGTTGAATCTCGCGACCAACGCGCGGGATGCGATGCCAAGCGGCGGAACGCTGACGCTGAAGACGATGAACGTCGACGCCGGCGATCGTGAAACGAGGAGTCGTGTGCTACTACAGGTGCGCGACACGGGACATGGCATGGAGGAGGAAGTTCGCGAACGCGTCTTCGAGCCGTTCTATACGACCAAGGCCAAGGGAAGCGGCACCGGCCTTGGTTTGGCCACCGTACACGACATCGTGCGTCGAAACGGGGGCGCGATCACAGTGGAGAGCGCCGTCGGTCTGGGGACCACCTTCTCGGTCTCCCTCCCTTCGGCCGCGGAAGGGCAGGTTGCCGCGGTGGCCTCGACCACAGCCCGAGGAACCGGAGGGAACGAGACGATACTGCTCGTCGAGGACGAGATCGGACTGCTCCAGGTCATGAAGGAGGGGCTCGAGCGCGAGGGATACACGGTACTTGCCGCTCCGGGCAGCCAGACGGCGTTGGATCTGGCGCGTCGGCGCAAGGGAGCCATTGACCTCTTGCTGACGGACGTCATCATGCCGGGGATGTCGGGTTGCGAGCTTGCGAGTTGCCTCGTCGCCGAACGTCACGGCCTCCGCACACTCTACATGTCGGGCTACACTGCCGACGTCATGGAGCGCAAGGGTCTGCCGATAGAGGGGATGGAGCTCTTGTCCAAACCCTTCACCCAGAGCAGGCTCCACGAGAGAATTCGTCATGTCCTCGATGGGCCGCGCTGGGATGTGGACTAGGAGCGATGCTGGTCGCCGCCACGACGGGGAGGACAAGATGCTGAGTCGTGCAAAGCGCTGCGGCTTCGTCGCGGCGTGCGTGCTGGCCTCAGCCCTTCCCGGTCATGCACTGACTCAGCGTCTGCGATTCGGCCACCTCGGCGTAGAGAACGGCCTCTCCAGCGCCTGGGTCCAAGCCATTCTGAAGGACAGCTATGGCTTCCTGTGGTTCGGGACCCAGGACGGCCTGAATCGGTACGACGGCGGCGCCTTCAAGATCTACCGGCACGATGGCCAGGATCCGAGTAGCCTACCCTCGTCGGTCGTCGGCGTTCTCATGGAGGACAGCAAGAAGCGCCTATGGATCGGCTCAGGATGGGCCCATTCGGGACTGGCGCTGTATGATCGCGAGCGTGATCGCTTCACGCGCTTCTTGCCGAACCCTGGCCAGATCGTCGGCAACGACGTACGTTCCATGGTCGAAGACCGACAGGGACAGCTATGGCTCGGGACGGACAACGGCATCGCGCATCTCCGGCCCGAGACGGGCGTTATCAGACGCTTCCCACTCGTTCCCGACAGCCGCATCGGCGCGCCCGAGGCGGTGGTCACGTCGCTGTTCGAGGACCGTCAGGGACGTTTGTGGGTCGGTACGGACGCGGGCCTGCTTCAATTCGACCGACGACGCGGCGAATACGTGCGATGGCCGCGGCCAAGCAGCGACCAGGCGGGGCTGCGCCGCGCCGATGTGTGGGACATCTACGAGGACGGAGAGGGCGCGTTCTGGGTGGCGACCCTAGATGACGGCCTCCATCGCGTGGATGTGAGCGCGGGCCGCGAGACGCGATACCTGCCGGACCCGCGCGATCCAGACAGCATCGGTCATCAGCGCGTACGCCGGCTCATGCCAGACGGAATGGGGAGGCTCTACGTCGGGACGGAGAACGGGGGGCTCGACATACTGGATCTACGCACGCGCAAGTTCACTCACTTCCGGCCCGACCCAGAAGACGCGACGAGCCTGAACTCCGGTTCGATCTGGAGCCTGTATCTTGACGACCAGGGCATCCTCTGGATCGGAACCTTCGACGGCGGCGTCAACTTCCTCTCGCCTTTCGGTCAGCGATTCCAGTGGCTCAAGGCCCGCCGAGGAGGACTGAGCGATCCGCACGTCAGCGCCGTGATCGAGGATCATCTCGGCAACCTGTGGATCGGTACGAACGGCGGGGGCCTGAACAAGCTGGATCGTAGGACCGGAGCATTCGTATGTTACCGACATGACCCCAACGATAGAACGACGATCGGCTCGGACGCAGTGTGGGCTTTGTTCGAAGACAGAGAGCGAAATCTATGGATCGGAGGTTGGGACGGCGGGCTCGGCCTTCTGGATCCAGCCTCGGGTCGCGTTACACGCTTCCGGCACGATCCAATGGATCCCAGGTCGATCGCCAGCAACCACGTCTGGCGAATCCTGCAGTTGGGCACGGGCGAACTACTCGTACTGACGCATTCCGGCCCCGACATCTTCGATCGGAAGGCGGGAGTCTTCACGCACCTCAGGGAACGCTACGCCGTGGCTACCGATGATCCCGTGCTCTACAACGCCGCGGAGGACCGGGAGGGGAAGCTATGGTTGGTCGGCAACACGTTCGTGGGACGTCTCGATCGCAGGACGGGGGAGGTCGACCGATATCGAGGCAATCCCCGAGACCCGATGAGTCTGGGTGGCGGCTGGACGCAGGCGATCTGGATCGATAGCGTTGGCAACGTCTGGTTGGGCACCGAGTCCGGCTTGAACTGCCTGGCAGCCAAGACCAACCAGATGCGCCGCTATACGACGGCGGACGGTCTGCCGAACAACACGATCACCAACATACAGGAGGATGGCCAGGGCAGTCTCTGGTTGGGGACGAACCGCGGTCTGAGCACGTTCGTCAACGCCGTCCACCTTCCTGACAACCCGACGTTCCTGAACTTCGACGTCCACGATGGTCTGCAGGGATCCGAGTTCACGCGAAACGCGTCGTGTCGCGGCCAGAGCGGCGAGATGTTCTTCGGCGGATCTCAAGGTCTGACCTTCTTCGATCCCGCGCGCACCGAGCGCAACACTCACGCGCCACCGATTGTCTTGACGGATCTCAAGATCTTCAACAAGTCGGTCGCAATCGGCACCGCGGGATCGCCGCTCCAGAAGACGATCACGGACACCTCCGACCTGACCCTCTCGTACCGGGACACCATGGTGACGTTTGAGTTCGCGGCGCTCAACTTCGTGGTCCCCGAGAAGAACCGGTACGCCTACAGACTCGAGGGCTTCGACCGGCACTGGAACGAGGTAGGAACGCAGCGCAGCGCCACGTACACGAATCTGCCTGCGGGGACGTTCACACTGCAAGTGCGCGGGTCCAACAACGACGGCGTCTGGAACGAGGAGGGCGTGTCGCTCAAGATCCGCGTCAAGCCGCCGTTCTGGCGGACGACTTGGTTCCGCGGGTTCGTCGGCCTCGCGCTTGCGGGTGGCGTCGTCGCCATCTACCGGCGTCGCGTACGTCAACACGTCGTCTCGGAACGAGCGCTACAGGTGCGCGTCGCGGATGCCCTCGCCGAGATCAAGACGCTCCATGGCCTACTCCCGATCTGCTCCTGGTGCAAGAAGGTTCGCGACGACAAGGGATACTGGAACGAGATCGAAGTCTACGTAGGCGAACACACCGAGACGGAGTTCTCCCACGGGATCTGCCCCGAGTGCCGCGAAAAGCGTTTCTACAGGGGGTAGAACCGACATCCCTGCGATGAGCGGCAAGATAGACAAGCCGCGCCCTGCGGGACAAGGTGAGCGCACGGCGAAGCACGTCTTGATCTGAGCCCATCCGCTTCGGTCGTCTCAGCGTCGACGACGGTCTCTCCAACTCCTGGGTCCAGGCGATCGCCAAGGACAGCCGCGGCTTCCTCTGGATCGGAACCCAGGATGGGTTGAACCGCTACGACGGTGGCAGCATCAAGGTCTACCGCCACAACCCGCGCGACCCGCACAGTCTGCCGTCTTCGCTCGCTGCAGCGCTCCTGGAGGACAGCAAGAACCGCCTGTGGATCGGTTCCGGATGGGGCAACGCGGGCTTGGCGCTCTATGACCGCGACCATGACCGCTTCGAGCGCTTCTTGCCCAACCCCGGTCAAGCTCACGGGAACGACGTGCGGGCAATGGTGGAGGACCGCAGCGGACTGCTCTGGCTCGGCACCGACAATGGCGTGGCCCGCCTCGATCCATCGACAGGCGCCGTGACTCGGTTCCCCCTCTCACCGGAACGCAGCACCGGGACTCCGGAAGCCGTCATCCTCGCCCTGTGTGAGGACCGTCAGGGGCGGCTCTGGGTCGGCGGCCACAGTGGCCTGCTTCGCTTCGATCGGCGCACCGGCAAGTACGCTCGCTGGCCGGAACTGGGCGCGGACCCGGCGGGGCTGGGTCACGCGGAGATCTTGGACTTCTACCAAGGGAGGGACCGCGCGCTGTGGGTGGCGACCCTCGGTGATGGTCTGGTTCGTCTCGACCCGGCTACGGGCCATGAGACGCAGTACCTACCCAACCCGCGCGATCCCGCCAGCATCGGCAGCGCCCGCGTCCGCTGCCTGGTTGGTGACGGAGGCGGAAGACTCTACGTTGGCACTGAGAACCGCGGGCTCGACGTGCTCGACCTGCGCACGCGCAAGTTCGCTCACTTCCGTCCCGACCCACAGGACGACGCCAGCCTGAGCTCCAGCTCGATCTGGAGTCTGCATCGCGACGGCCAGGGCATCCTGTGGATCGGGACCTTCGACGGGGGCGTGAGCACCATCTCGCCGTTCGCGCAGGGCTTCCAGCGGATCAGGGCGCGCCCGGGCGGTCTGAGCGACGCGCACGTCAGCGCCGTGATGGAGGATCACCTTGGCAACCTCTGGATCGGTACGAACGGCGGAGGCCTCAACAGGCTGAACCGCAGGACGGGGACCTTCACCTACTATCGCCATGATCCCCAGGATGACACGACCATCGGCTCCGACGCCGTGTGGGCTCTGCTCGAGGACAGCCACCATGTCGTGTGGGTCGGCGGGTGGGACGGTGGGCTCGGTCGATTGGACCCGGTTTCCGGCCGCGTCACCCGCTTCCGCCACGATCCGGCCAATCCCCGGTCGCTGGCGAGCGACCACGTGTGGCGCATCATCGAGCTTCGGACAGGAGAGCTGCTGGTCGTGACGCAGTCCGGCGCGGACCTCTTCGACCGCGGGACGCGCAGCTTCACACGCCTGGCAGACCGCTACCCGGGAGCCGACGAGGGTGTTCTCTACAGTGCCGCCGAGGACCAGGAAGGGAGCATCTGGCTGGCCGGGATCGGTCCGGTCGCGCGCATCGACCGCGGGACCGGGCACATCGAACGCTATCGGAACCCTGCTCGTGACCGCGACGGCGCCGGGGTGGGCTGGACCCAGGCGGTGCTGACCGATCGCGCCGGCAACGTATGGCTAGGCACCGACGCTGGGCTGAGATGCGTGGTGCCGGGTCGGCGGCAGGCGAAACGCTACACCATGGCCGACGGCTTGCCAAGCGACACGATCACGAGCCTGACCGAGGACGCCGCGGGCAACCTTTGGATCGGGACGACGCATGGTCTGAGTGAGCTGCTGCACGCCATTCAGCTTGCCGAGAAGGCGACCTTCGTCAACTTCGACGTTCACGACGGCCTGCAGGGCAACGAGTTCACCCGCAACGCGGCGTTCAGCGGCGGTGACGGGGAGATCTTCTTCGGTGGACCCGGGGGCCTGACCTCCTTCGATCCTCAGCAGATACGCAAGAACGAGCAGGCCCCGCCCGTCGTCCTCACGGACCTGAGGCTGTTCAATCGGTCCGTGGGAGTGGGGACGCCGGGCTCACCGCTCACCAAGGCGATCACGGAGACTCCCGAGCTCACCCTCTCCTACAAGGACTCGATGGTCACGTTCGAGTTCGCGGCCCTCAACCTCGTCGTTCCGCAGAAGAACCAGTACGCCTACAAGCTGGAGGGCTTCGATCGGGACTGGAACGAGGTCGGCACTCGGCACTCCGCCACGTACACCAACCTCCCGGACGGGACGTTCACGCTGCGTGTCCGTGGATCCAACAACGACGGCGTCTGGAGCGACGCCGGCGTGTCGCTCGTCGTCCATGTGACGCCTCCTTTCTGGAGGGAACCGTGGTTCGTCGCAGCCGTCGTGCTCATGCTCGTCGGCGCAGCGCTGAGCGCCCACCGACTGCGCGTGCGCCGGCACGTGCGCATCGAGCGCGAGCTGCAAGCCCGTGTCGCCACGGCCCTGGCCGACGTCAAGACGCTCCGGGGCCTGCTGCCCATCTGTGCCTGGTGCAAGAACGTACGCGACGACCGTGGCTACTGGAGCCGCATCGAGGAATACGTCAGCGAGCACACCCAAGCCGAGTTCTCGCACGGCATCTGTCCGGAGTGTCGAAGCAAGATGCGGGATGGTCTGAGCCGGGGTTGAGCGCCTTCGGCAACGGGGCTGTCGCCTCCGTCGCCGGGGGGATGGATTGCCGCCAGGTGTGGCAGGCATCAGATTGAGGCGCCGGGCCGGAGCCACACAGAGAGGCCTGGTGGCGCCGGACTCACACACCTGCCAAGATGTCTTCTTCAGGTCGCGAGGCAGTGGCCGACTGACGAGGAGTGTGCCCATGACGGAGCCTGACGAGGAAACTTTCGCCGCGATGTTCGAGGCCTCGCAACAAGTGAAGCGCTTCGAAAGAGGACAGACACTCGAGGGCACGATCGTCTCGATTGGGCCAAAGGTGGCGCTCGTCGACGTTGGGGGCAAGGGCGAGGCGAGCGTGGGCGTCGAAGAGCTGAAAGACGCCGAGGGCGTTCTGGAGGTCGCCGTAGGGGACCGCGTCGAGGCCATGGTCGTGTCGACCCGGGGAGGGCTGACGCTCTCCCGACGGCTGGCGGGAGCCGCCGCGACCGAGCGGCAGCTCGAGGATGCGTTCCACGCCGGTCTTCCGGTTCAGGGAAGGGTCGAGAAGGAGATCAAGGGCGGGTACGAGGTGCGCATCGGCCGCCAGCGGGCCTTCTGCCCGTCTTCACAGATCGACATCGTGCGGACGGAGACTGGGACGCACCAGGGGCAAGTCTACGAGTTCCGGATCCTCGAGCACAGGGAAGAGGGCAGGAACCTCGTCGTCTCGCGGCGGGCGCTGCTCGAAGAGGAGCAGCAGGCGCAGGCCGCCGAGATCCGGCAATCGATCGCGGAAGGCGCGGTGATGACTGGGCGGGTGACGTCCGTGCGCGACTTCGGGGCGTTCGTCGACCTCGGCGGCGGCGTGCAGGGCCTGCTGCATGTGTCTGAGATGGGCTGGTCGCGCGTGTCGGACACGTCGCAGGTGGTCGCGCCCGGCGAGAAGATCACCGTCAAGGTTCTGCGCGTGGATGACGACAAGCGGAAGATCGCCCTGGGGTTGAAGCAGCTCACCGCG
>CAZNNH010000141.1:0-16338 GCA_964574335.1 uncultured Acidobacteriota bacterium
CGTCACCTGGCCCTTGCCCTCGATGTTGGGCGGGCGAGTCTCCAGCCGCACCACCCGCCGGAGCAGGCTGGCCACGTCGATCGCTGTGCGGGTCGGCGAGGGCAGACGCGCCAGACGCGAGTAGGCCTCCATGAACCGGCTCAAGGCGGCGGAGCGGTCGCGGATCACGGTGATCCCCCGCCTCACGTCGTCTTCCCAATCGGCGGGGCGGTCGCTGCGAGACAGCAGCCGTCCCAGGCTGTCGGCCAGGGAGCGGATCGGGGCCAGCGAGTTGTTCATCTCGTGGCCCAGCACCCGGATCAGCCGTTGCCAGGCGTGCCGCTCCTCCTCGCGGAGGGCCCGGCTGACGTTGGCCAGCACCAGGAGCTGGTGGGGCCGCCCGTCCTGGCGAAAGGTGCCGCGACGGACCTCCCAGCGGCCGCCGCCGCCCGGGAAGTCGAGGTCGAGGACCGAAGGCGCCTCGGCCTCGAGCGCAGTGGCCAGCCCGAGCTGGTCGGCGGTGCGCCCGAGCAGCCGTTCCGGCGGCTGGGCCAGCACCCGCTCGGCGGCCCGGTTGACCAGCCGCAGCCGCTGGTCGCCATCGAAGGTGAAGACCGCGACGTCGATCTCCTCCATCACCTTCCTCAAGAGGGCGGTGGCCTCCAGGGCTCCGACCCGCTGCCCGCGCAGGCTGTCCGCCAGCGCGTTGACCTCGAACATCGCCTGGGAGAGCGCGTCGTCACCGTGGGTGCCGCGGGCCCGGAAGGAGAAGTCCTCCTCGCGCAGGGCGGCCAGCAGGTTGGAGAGCGTCTGCAGCGGCCGCACCACCTGTCCCTGGACGGCCGAGGCGAAGCCCAGCCAGAGCAGGGCCAGCAGGATGCCGAAGGTCCACAGCGTCCGGGGTGGGTAGCCTCCGAGAAGCAGCAGCACCACGGCGGCAGCCGTGCCGGGGAGCCCGGCCATCAGGGCCAGCAGCAGGACCCGACGCTCGTGGCTGAGCCGGCGGCGCTTCATCGGAGACGAGCGAACTCTACACCAGCTCGCTCGGGGAGCGCCTCAGCTTCCTTCAGAGGCCGTAGCGTTGCAGCCGGCGGTAGAGGGCGCTGCGGCTCAGGCCGAGGGCGTCGGCGGCCCGGCTGACGTTGCCGTCGAAACGGGCCAGCGTCTTCTTGATCAGGTAGCACTCCACGTCCTCGAGGCTCATCTCCTCGAGCCGGCTGCCGGCCTCCGAGGCGGGGCGCAGCCCGAGGTCGGCGACGCGGACCTGGGCGCACTGGGCCATCAGCACGCCGCGCTCGACGGCGTGGTCCAGCTCGCGGACGTTCCCCGGCCAGGGGTGCTCGACCAGGGCCTGGACCGCCGAGACATCGAAGCCGGTGACGGCCTTGCGGTAGCGCCGCGCGTGCTGGGCCAGGAAGCTCTGGGCCAGGAGCGGCACGTCCTCCCGGCGCTCGCGCAGCGGCGGGACCCGCATCTCGATGGTGTTGATTCGGAAGAGCAAATCCTGCCGGAAGCGGCCGGCGCCGACCTCCTGCTGCAGGTCGGCGTTGGTCGCCGAGAGGATGCGGACGTCCACCCGCCGGGTCCGCGAGGACCCCACCCGCTCGAACTCGCCGGTCTCGAGGACGCGCAGCAGCTTGGGCTGGAGGTTGATCGGCACGTTGGCGATCTCGTCGAGGAACAGGGTGCCGCCGTCGGCCAGCTCGAAGCGCCCGACCCGATCCGTCTTGGCGTCGGTGAAGGCGCCCTTGACGTGCCCGAACAGCTCGCTCTCGAAGACCCCTTCCGACAGCCCCCCGGCGTTGACGGTCACCAGCGGCTTGCCGGCGCGCGGCGAGACCCGGTGGACCGCCTGGGCCACCGTGCCCTTGCCGGAGCCGTTCTCGCCCGTGATCAGGATGTTGGCGTCGGAGGGCCCGACCCGGGCGATCATGTCCAGGATCGGCCCCATCGCCGCCGACTCGGCGATCAGGGTGGGGCCCGAGTCGCCGCGCAGGACACGGTTCTCCGCCTCCAGCCGCTGGCCACGGCGCAGGGCGCGGGCCAACTCGGCCTGGGTGCCGATGATCGACACAAGCCGCGTGTTCTCCCAGGGCTTCTGCACGAAGTCGCGAGCGCCCCGACGCATCGCCTCGACCGCGATGTCGACGCTGGCCCAGGCCGTCATCACCACCACCGGCAGCAGCGGGTCGAGGGACTGGATCCGCGAGAGCAGGTCGAGCCCCTCCTGGCCTGAGGTGGTGTCGCGGGCGTAGTTCAGGTCCATCAGCAGCACGTCGAACTCGTGGGCCTCGAGGGCGGCGAGCAGCCCGGCCGGCGAGCCGGCGGTCTCGATCGTGTAGCCCTCGGCCTTGAGCAGCAGGCGCAGGGCCTCCAGCACGTCGGCCTGGTCGTCGGCCACCAGGACCCGGGGGTGCGGCAGCGTCGTCATGTGGCGGGCCGCCCGTCGACGATCCAGCCGTCGCGTAGCCTGACGGTCCGGCTTCCGTAGGCCGCGTTCGTCTCCGAGTGGGTCACCTGGACGATGGTGGTCCCTTCCTGGTTGAGCTGCTTGAACAGCTCCATGATCTCCCGCCCCTGGTCGGAGTGGAGGTTGCCGGTCGGCTCGTCGGCCAGGATCAACGCCGGCTTGGCGATCAGGGCCCGCGCCACGCCCACCAGCTGCTGCTGGCCTCCCGAAAGCTGGCTCGGGTACAGGTCCTTCTTGCCGACGATCTGGAAGCGGTCCAGGGTGTCGGCCACGATCGCCTGACGCTCGGAACGCTTGACGTTGCGGTACGAGAGCGGGATCTCCAGGTTCTCGTAGACGGTCAGGTCGTCGAGCAGATGATAGCTCTGGAACACGAAGCCGATGTGGCGCTTCTGCAGCTCCAGGCGCTGCTTGTTCCCGAGCTGGTGGATCGGGTGGTCGAGGAAGTGGTACTCGCCCTCGAAGGCGCTGTCGTGCATGCCCAGCAGGTGGAGCAGCGTCGATTTGCCGGCGCCCGAGGGGCCCATGATCGACACGAAGTCCCCCTCGTTCACGTCCATGTCGATCCGCCGGAGCACGAAGACCTGCGAGTTCCCCTGCTTGTAGCTCTTCTCGACGCCCCGCAGCCGGATCATCGACGAGGCCCCCCTAAGAAAGTCGGCCGGAGCGGCCGATCAGGCCGGAGCACGCGGAGCGGCGCCCCTCGAGCTCGGAGCCCACTAGATGACTCCGGCCTCGCCGTCCTTCCGCTCGTCGACGATCTGGCCGTCGAAGAGGTGGACGCTGCGCTCGGCGTGACGGGCGAAGCGCGGGTCGTGGGTCACCATGCAGATGGTGGCGCCGTTCTGGTGCAGGTCCTGCAGCAGCTCCATCACCGCCTCGCCGTTCTTCGAGTCGAGGTTGCCGGTGGGCTCGTCGGCGAGGAGGATCGAGGGCTCGCCGACCAGCGCCCGCGCCACCGCCACCCGCTGCTGCTGCCCGCCCGAGAGCTGGCTCGGCAGGTGCTTGCCACGGTGCGCCATGCCCACCCGCTCCAGCGCCTGCTGGACCCGGCCGCGACGCTCGGCGGCGCGCATCCCCCGGTAGGTCAAGGGCAGCTCCACGTTTTCGAAGACGGTCAGGTCGCCGATCAGGTTGAAGCTCTGGAAGACGAAGCCGATCTCGCGGTTGCGGATGCGCGCCCGCTGGGTGAGGTTCAGGTCCTGGACCGGCTGGCCGTTCAGGGTGTAGGAGCCGGCGGTGGGCGAGTCCAGGAGCCCCAGGATCGACAGCAGGGTCGACTTGCCGCAACCGGAGGGTCCGGCGATGGCCAGGTACTCGCCGCGCCCGATGTCGAGCTGGATGCCGGCCAGGGCGTGGGTCTCGACCTCGTCCGTGTAGAAGACCTTCTTCAGGTCTTTGAGCTCGATCAGTGATCCGTTGGTTGGGGTCATCTCTCTCCTCGCTCTCAGTCGAGACGGATGCGATCGTAGGCGTCCCAGGCGGAGGTGTCGGAGAGGATCACCTCGTCCCCCTCCTGAAGGCCCGCCAGCACCTCGATGGTGTTGACGGACGCCCGTCCCAGTGAGACGCGCGTGCGGACGGCTTCGTTGGTGCCGGGGGTCAGCCGGAACAGCCCGACCTCGCTGTCGCCCTGTCCCTGGGCCGGCCGCCCCACGTAGAGCACGTCCTCGAGCCGCTCCAGCTCGATGGTCCCGTCCACGGTCAGGTCGGGCCGGGCCCCCTTGGGCAGGGCGCCCTCGAGCGCCACGTCGACGGTGACGGTCCCGTTGCGGACCGCGGGGTCGATCCGCGACACCTTGCCGGCGATCACGCCGTTGCGGGTGTCGATCGAGACGCTCTGCCCGATCTGGACGTCCTTGGCCTGGGTCTCGGCGATCCTGACCTCGGCCTTCAGCCGGTCGGGTTGGGCGACCCGCGCCAGGTTGGTGCCTGGCGTGACCCGCTGGCCGACCTCCACCGGGACCTGCTGGAGCACGCCGTCGATGCCGGCACGGACGTGCAGCGCCTCGACCTGGCCACGACGGAGCTGGGCCAGCGACCGGCTCTGCGCGATCCGGGCCCGCTGGGCGGCGAGCTGGGCCTCGGTCAGGTCGTCGGCCATCGCCAGGCGCCTCTGCTCCAGGGCGTTGCGCTTGGCCAGCTCTTCATCGGTCACCCGGGAGAGGCGCAGGCTGAGCTCGGCCAGCAGCCCCTCCTTGGCCAGCTCCTCGTCGGCGGCCCTCTGCATGCGGGCCTGCTGGTACTCCGCCTCGACGCGGGCGGCGGCGGCTTCCTGGTCCAGACGCTGGCTCTGAAGCCGCGTCCGCAGCTCGGAGAGCTGTGCCTCGGCGGCTTGCAGCTCCGATTCTGCCTCCCTCGCCGCCGACTCGACCTCCGGGTTGCTCAGCTCGAGGATCACCGTCTTCGCCTCGACGGCGGTGCCGGGGAAGACCACGATCCGCTCCACCCGGGCCTCGGTCTGGGCCGGAATCCAGCGGGTCTCTTCGGGGACCAGCGTCCCCAGCCCCCGGACCTGGCGCACCATGCGGCCGCGCTTGACGGTGTCGGTCCAGACCGTCGACCGCTCGACGCTCGGCGCGGCCGGCTTCAGCCGCGAGACGCCCAGGGTCGTCAGCAGCAGGGCTAACCCTCCCGCTGCCCAGTACGCCACACGCTTTCTCCGCCTCCGTACGCGATCGGCTTCGGGTCGTTGGATATCCATGGCTCTCGTCAGGGTGTTGTACCAAGGTCCGTGCCAGGGTCCTTCCGGCCGTACAGGGCCATGAGCTTCAATGGGTTATACGGACAGTCGCGGAAAGGGTTCGGCTTTCGGTGTTCGTTTTCGAACACCTCCATCCCACCCGGGGGCAGCGAGCCGGGCTGTCCGAGGGGATCCTCGGCTCGGCCGGCGGTGCCCGTTGTCTCACGCCCCGGTTTCTTCTACGATCGCCCCACATGAAGGCCGCCGATCGCTACCAGGCTCAGGGCATCCGGGCCACCTGCCACGGGGCCGAAGTCGAGCTGCTCGACGTCAGCCTCGGAGGCTTCTTCGTGGTCTCCGAGATGCCGCCCCGACACGGCAGCGGGGTCGAGTTCGAGCTGAGCCTCGGTGAGCGTCCGCCGTTCCGGGTCTGGGGGACTGTGGCGTGGGTCGTCTCCTCGGATGACGCGGCCGCGACCGGTCGGCGAAAGGGCTACGGCATCCGGATCCAGGGGATCGGGATGGCCGACAAGCTCGCCCTCATCGATTTCCTCAGGAGGGGTGGAGGCGCGCCGGTCCGCTGAACGCGCCCCCATGGCCAGGCCGCTCCCGATCGATCCCGCTCAGCGGCGGGCGCCTACGCTCGACTCCGCTGACCCGGCGTCGCCGACCGCTGCCGGCCGATCGGCGGTCTCGGAGAGCAGCTCCATCGACCAGACGGACCCCGGCCGCATGTACATCGAGGCCCGGAACTGCCCGTGCTCGTCCCACGCCTCCGGGGTCCGGAACCAGTAGCCGAACCTCCGGTACACCACCTCGTAGACGCCCCGGGCGGTGGCGAAGGCCTCCTCCCGCAGCCCCTCGCTGAGCATGTGGGCGGCGAGACCCAAGGTGGTGCCGGGCCAGACCTCGTTGGCCTGCTCGTTGGAGAGCCGCGTCTCGCCGTCGGCTGCGATGCCGTTGAGCGCGCCCATGGTTCCCTCCTGGAGGCGCGCGACGTTGTTCCGATAGATCGTCAGCAGGGCGCGGCGGCGGACCTCGGGAGGCACGATCTCGCCGAGGCCGGTGAGGTTCGCATACCACTGGCCCGCGAGCTGATCGGCCATGATGCTGTCCCGGTACTCGCTGCCGGTATCGTAGCGGAGGTACTCGCCGGTCCAGAGCTTGTCGAGATAGCTCCGCTGGGCGCGAGAGAAGGCCGCGCGGTATGAGGCGGCGTCGTCGCCGTCTCCCAGCCGCAGGGCGATCTGCTCAGCGGCCCGCAGCGCGGCCAGGTAGAGCCCACCGACGTAGGCACTTTCGCCCTTCACCGGCCAGGTGTCGTAGGTCTGGTCCGGGAAGCCCTCGTTCTCGGGGAGGCCGTCGCCGTTGGTGTCGAACTGGTCCAGGTAGGCGAGGGCCTGCCGGGCCGCGGGCCAGGTCTCGCGCAGGAAGCCGAGGTCCTGCGAGCCCGAGAAGACATAGGCGCGCCACAGCAGGAGCACGAACTTGCTGTTGAGGTCCTTCCAGCGGTCGGTGTTCTGCCAGGTGAACTGGTTGACGGAGGCGAAGGGATCCTCCTGGGGGGCGCCGAGATCATGGGGCACCGCGCCTTGCGACTTGCGTGGCCGGAAGGCCGACCTCCCGGTGGTCATCGTCTTCCACACCCACTGCAGGGTGTCGTCCTGGTGCTCCGGGACGGTCCGGGCGAAGGCCCGCATCACGCCCTTCTCGATCTCGGGCCAGAAGCGCGCCAGTGCCATGGTGCCGTAGAAGCGCACGTCGAGGGTCTCGTAGAAGGGGTAGTCGAAGCACTCGAGGATGCTGAAGCTCCAGGGGGTGCCGGCCGCGGCGCCCAACGGTCGGGCCCAGACCGATCCCAGATCGGCCAGGGCGTAGAGCTCGTTCCAGAGCATGCCGCGGTACCAGAGGGGCTTGCTTGCGTCCTCGACGTAGGGCCGCTGCCATTCATCGATCGTGGCGCTCCAGCGCTCGGCGTTCTCGAGCCCGGCTCGGGCGATCGCCCAGGCGTTGGTGCCGGACGTGCCGAAGTACTCGGTGTACCGGCGCTGCCACTTGGCGCCGCCGCCGAACTGGATCACCGGAAGGTCCCAGGCCAGGACGAACGGCACCGAGCGGCGCTCCCCGGGCTGCAGCGTGAGGCGGGCGGCGATGGCGCCGCCGAGGGGCTCGCCGCCGCTGGTCCAGGTGAGGTCCGAGCTCGGCAGACGGCCGTCACGGGCGAACGGCTGCCACACCTCGGCGCCGCTGCCGCTGGCGTTGAAGGTGGTCAGGTAGCTGAGCTCCACCCCGGCGGACTCGAAGGCCGCGATCGCGAACTGCCCGTCCCACTCCTCCTCGACCGGACCGCGGCGCCCCCGATCGAAGACGATGCCCTTCATCACCGCCCCTCCCGGGCCGGCCTCCGACCTCGAGGCGTTGACGTTGCCCTGACTCAGCGCCCCATGGAGGTCGGGCGAGAAGTCCCGAAACCACCCGACCATGTTGGTCCAGGAGAAGAGCAGCGAGACGGTGGCCGCCTGCTCCGAAGGGTTGGAGAAGTGCGCCAGGTAGACGGCCACGGGGTAGCTGGACTCGCGGTAGTTGTCGGGCAACAGCGGCGAGAGCTGCTCGATCACCAGCGCCACGGGCATCCCCGGCAGGGGCGGGTGCTCGAACCAGGCCTTCGGGTAGAGGGCATGGTACTGGCCGGCCCCCACCGGGTAGTCCCAGGCCCATGCGGGCAGTCCTCCGCCCTCCGGCCTCCCGGCATGGAGGACGAGGGCCTTCGGGGCTCCCCCCTCGGGCTGCTGGAACAGGGCGAACTGGTTGGCGGGCACCGGCTGGTACTTGTGGACTCCTGCCTTGATGTGCCAGCGAACGAAGTCGCCGCGGTAGCTGCGGGCCAGCGTGCCCGCCCCGAAGCCGCCGACCGGGGCGCCCTGAAAGTAGCCATCGTCGAGCATCGATCCCACCAGCGACGCCTTCGGATGCCCGGCTCCCTCCAGCGGAAGCCCCATCGGCCGATGCCACGCCGCCGCCGGGACGAGCTCGGAGGCGTGCGCTCCCACGCCGAGCGCGAGCGCTGCCGCTCCCAGTGCGACCATCATAAAGACGAGACGGGTCCTTCGAAGCATGGTTCCTCCTACGTGGCTCTGCAACCGGTTGCAACAGAATGAAAAAAGGGGGGCATTCAGGCGGACTCCCGGATGACCAGACGGACGGGCATCGAGACGTTCGTCACTGCGCCCGTCTTCAGGTACTGGAGCAGGTTCTCGGCCAGCAGCCGGCCGGCCAGCGGCACGTTCTGGCTGACGGTGGTCAGCGGCGGGACCGAGTGCTGGGCGATGGAGAGGTCGTCGTAGCCGACCACCGCCACATCCTCCGGCACGCGCCGGCCGCTCTCGCGCAGCGCCTTCATTGCGGCGACCGCCATCAGGTCGCCGGTGATGAAGACGCCGTCCAGGTCGGGCGCCTGCGCCAGCAGGCGAAGCATGGCGTCAGCGCCGGAGCGGTCCGAGAAGTCCCCGTAGGCCAGGAGCGCCGGGTCGGCAGGAAGCGAGGCCGACCGCAGCGCCTCTCGATACCCCTCGTGGCGCTGCTGGATCTCCAGCTCTTCCGGCGGGCCGCCCAGGAACGCGATGCGTCTGCGCCCGATGGCGATCAGGCGCTCGGTGGCGAGCCGCCCGCCGCGGAGGCTGTCTCCGGTCACCGAGCAGCAACTGGAGCGGGGCGGCGGGACCCCCCAGATGATGAACGGGGCCTGCATCTCGACCAGCGTCCGGATGTGCGACTGCTTGCGGCTGGGCATGATCAGGATGAAGCCGTCGGCCCGGCCGGAGTCGAGGTAGTCGCGGGCCCAGGAGGTGTCCCGCGGGTCGACGTTCACCAGCAGCAGGTCGTAGCCGTTGGCGTAGAGCGCCGACGTGATCCCGCCCAGGATCTCGAGGGTGAAGAGGTCGGCCACCGAGAACTCCGGGTAGCAGCCGTGGGTCACGAAGGCGATGGTCCGGCTCTCTTTGAGGCTCAGCCGCCGAGCCGAGGCATGGATCCTGAAGTCGTGCTCGCGGGCCAGGGCCTGGATGCGCTCCTTGGTCTTGCCGGCCACCAGCGGGCTGTCGCTGAGGGCGCGAGAGACCGTCGCCTTCGAGACCGACGCCAGGCGGGCGATATCCTCGATGGTCTTGACCGTGGTCCTCGCGCTTCGCCGCTTCATGCCTGCAACCGGTTGCATTCTCCCGCAGACCCAAGGCCTCGTCAAGACCAAACCCTACCCCCGGGACTCCTGCTTGGGCGCCCGCGCCTCGACCAGCCCGATGGAACGGTTTATCGATCCATCAGTAGCGCGATCCAGCCGTCTCTGGCGGCAGGCGGCTTCGGATCTCCGCCAGCTCCTCGGCCGTGAACTGCACCTCCAAGGCTCCCAGGTTCTCCTTCAGTCTCTCGATGCGGCGGGTGCCCGGGATCATGAAGACGTCCTCGCCCTGGGCCAGCACCCAGGCCAGCGCCACCTGTGCTTCCGTCGCGCCCTTCCTGGCGGCGATGTCTCGGACGAGCTCCAGGAAGCGAGCGTTCTCCGCCAACGCTTCGTCGCTGAAGCGTGGATTGTCGCGCCGCCAGTCGTTGGCGTCGAGGGCCGCCCGGTTGGGAATCGCGCCGGTGAGGAAGCCTCGGCCCAGGGGCGAGTAGGCGACGAAGGCGATGCCCAGGTCCCGGCAGGCCTCCAGGATCCCCTCCTCCTCCACGTTTCGGGTCCAGAGCGAGTACTCGGTCTGGAGCGCGGTGATCGGGTGGACCGCATGGGCGGCGCGGAGCTGCTCGGCTGTGAACTCACTCACGCCGATGAAGCGCACCTTCCCTTCCTCCACCAGCTCCTTCATCGCGCCGACACTTTCTTCCACAGGCACGTTCGGGTCCGGACGATGCTGATAGTAGAGGTCGATCTTCTCCAGGCCGAGACGCTTCAGGCTCTTCTCGCAGGCTTCCTTCACGTAGTCCGGTCGGCCGCACACACCCAGCCATTCGCCGCCCGCTCCCCGCCGAACGCCGAACTTCGTCGCCACGGTCACCTTGTCCCAACGGTCCTCGAAGGCCTTGGAGAGCAGCCCTTCGTTGTGTCCGACGCCGTACATGTCGGCGGTGTCGAAGTGGTTGATGCCGAGGTCGACGGCTGCATGCAGGGTCTCGATGTGGCCGGCTTCGTCACGCGTTCCGCCGTAGAACTCCGACATGCCCATGCAGCCCAGGCCGATGCGGCCGAGGAGAAGGGTGCTGTTGCCAAGCGTCGAGCGGGCATTCCTCATGAAGACGAGCGCTCGCTCACGCTCGGGTCGCCGGTGGGCGGGGGCGCGTGGTCGGTGGCCGCCGGGGGCCCGAGCAGCTCGGTGAGGATCGGCTTCAGAGCCTCGGCCCAGACCTCGTACCCCTGGAGGCTCGGGTGAAGCCCGTCCACCGTCATCCCCTGGAGGGGCGTACCGTCGGAGCCGGCGAGGCCGGGGTTGATGTCCAGGAAGCGGACCTCCTTCCCGTTGGCCATCTCGGCCAGGTGGACGTTGATCCGCTGGATGGTCGGCCAGGCGGCCGGGTTGTCGGCCCGCGGGAAGATGCCGGTCAGCACGATCGTGGCGGCGGGTGCCTTCTGGCGGCAGCGCTCGACGATCGCCTTCAGGCCGGCGGTGATGTCGGCAACCATGGCGTCGCCGCCCGGGTCGTGTCCGATGTTGTTGGTGCCGGCCTGCAGCACGATGACCTTCGGGTTCACGCCGTCCAACTCGCCGTTGTCGAGTCGCCAGAGGATGTTCTCCGTGCGGTCGGCCCCCCAGGCGAAGTCGCCGGCGTTCCAGCCGAAGAACGCCTTCTGGAAGTGGGCGAGCATCTGCGGGTAGTCGGTCGCTCCCCAGCGTCGGAGGATGGAGTCGCCCTCGAAGTAGAGGTCGATGCCGCCTTTCCGGGCCTTCGCCAAGAGCTGCTGGTGGGCGAGGTGGGAGTTGCGGTCGAGGCGCATCCGCGGCTGGTCGGCGGGGACCTGGGGCGGGGTGTGGTGCAGCAGCCGGTCCGCCCAGGCGATGAAGAAGCTCATGTTGGACCGATCCTCGTGGCCGCCGTCGTGCTGACGCCAGGCCAGCTCGCCGTCGAGCAGGCCCTTGTTGACCGGCGGCATCTTCGCCGTCCGGTAGTCCTCGCTCACGCCGAGGTCCTTCGCCCCGAGCAGACGGAAGACGGGCCCGGCGGCCACGGTGGCCATGTAGCTCCCCTGCTGGTCCAGCCAGAGGGCGTCGCCCTTCTCGGGGACGCCGTAGCTGATGAAGGTCGGGCGCGGTGCGCAGAGGGCGATCAGCTCGTGGGCGTCGACGGGGATGTCGCTTGCGTTCTTGGTCCCGAACGAGGCCTCGGCGGCCCCGTACTTCAAGAAGTTGCCGGCCATCCAGTGGTACTCGCCGGAGCCGGTGAGGTTCTCCACCGCCTCGCCGAAGTTGCGGCGGTGCGGCTTGGCGCCGCCCTCGCCCGACGACCCCACCAGGACCACGGCGAAGCGGGGCTCGAAGGCCATGGTGACCAGGGCGGCCTTGCCGTAGCGCGAGACCCCTTCGATCCCCACCCGCTTGGCGTCGACCGCGGGCAGCGTCTCGAGGTAGTCCAGGGCCCGGGCCGCGCCCCAGGCCCAGGCCCGCAACGCTCCCCACTGCTCCGGGGTCCGGCGCTTCCCCTTGTTGGTGAGCCCGATGACGCCCTCGGTGAGGCCGGCGCCGTTGTCGGCCTGGATGCTGGCGGGTCGGAGCGAGACGTAGCCCCATCCGGCGGCGATGAGCTGCTCGGTGGAAGGAGGAGCGGGCGGCTCCTGGAAGCCCGGGAACCGCGGCAGCGGCTCGTCCGGCATGTTGCCCCAGCCGAACATCATCAAGACCGGGACCTTTCCCTTGGCGTTGACCGGAACCACCACCGCCATCTGGATGTCGACGGTGATCGCAGGGTGGGCGGAGTTGTCGACGTGGCCGACCACGCGCCGCGCCACCACCGGCTGGCCGCCGACGCTCGTCTCCACGGTCTCGGTCACCGTCCAGGTCACGCCCGGCACGTGGTCGGGTATCCGGCCGTAGACCTCGCGCTCGAAGTCGCCGACGATCTCGGGCCGCCTGTCCTGCCACCACATCTCCGGGGTGGTGACCGGGCGGCCATCCTTCAGGGTCAGCACCTCCGGCCAGTCCGGATACGGGTTGGCCCGGGCGGAATCGTAGTTGGCGGCGTTCGGATCGCCGGCTTCGGCGCGTCCGTTGGGACCCGGCCGAAGCGCGATGATGCCGAGCCGTCTCATCATGTCGGCGTGGTCTTCGTTCGTCAGCTTGTCCAGCCGCACGCGTTCCTCGGGGCTGAGCCGGAACGGGTTCTTGGGCTGGTCCTTCTTCTCGGGCTTCTCGGAGGCCGGGGCCGCCGCCTGCTGGGCATGCAGCCCCACGGCGGGCAGGGTGCCCAGAACGGCCAGGGCCAAGACGTGTCGGAGGCTTGGAGTAGGCATGGGGGACTCATGTTAGCTGACGCCGCCGGGCGGTGACCAGCCACCCTCCAGGGGGAGGTCGCGCGACGGTTGACCGCGGCCTCCTGGCGGGGTACTAAAGGGGGCCTTCCGGAGGGCCCATGAACGGTGCGCAGCGCAAGCTCGGCTCCCTGACCTTCGACATCCCCGCGATCTTCATCGGCCTCAAGATCATCATTGAGGGGGTCGAGAGGCTCGAGGGCTTCGAGCATCATCCCCTCGTCGTCTCGTCCCTCTTGCTGCTCGGCGTCTGTGTGCTGGCCGCCGCCTTCCTTCCTCTGTGGCTCGAGAAGCGGCTGCGCAGCGCCCACGCGCTGTTCCACCTGGCGGAAGGCGTGGCCATCACCCTCTCGGCGATCCTCCTGCTCGAGAAGGGCCGGCTGCGCATACCGATGGTCCTGCTCGGCGCCGGACTGCTCTACGTGGTGGCCGGCTATCTCGAGTCACGGCCGCCGGCGCGTCGGCAGCAGCTTGCCGGCCCCATGCTCGCCGGCATCGGCTGGTTCATCCTGGCCGGGGGAGTGGTCCTGGCGGGCTTCACCGCCTTCGGCGACCGCGATCCCTGGGCCTTCGGCACTTCGGGGCTGTTGGTCGTGATCGGGACGGCGATGCTCCTGGCGCGCCCGCGGCTGCTGCGGCTGCCCCGACCCGCGACTCACGCCGTGGGCGGAGAATCCGAGCCGCCCGAGCTGCCGGCTGGCTGAGGTGTGCCCAGGCTCGACACCGACGCGGCGGCCCACGCGCCGGCATGGATCCGTACCCTCCCCAAGGTCGAGCTCCATGTGCACCTCGACTGCTGTCTGAGCTACCGGCTGGTCCGCGAGTTGCTTCCAGGTCTCAGCCGAGAGCGCTGGGCCTCGGAGCTCGTGGCGCCGCCCAAGTGCCGGGACCTCGTCGACCTGCTCAGGCGCATCGACCGGCCCCTTCTGCTGATGCAGGAGGAGGACACCCTGCAGCGGGTGACCGACGACCTGTTCGACCAGCTCCGCGACGACGCCGTCGTCTATGCGGAGGTCCGCTTCGCCCCGCTCCTGCACACGCGCCAGGGGCTCTCCCCCGAGCGCGTCCTCGACGTCGTCGCCCAGGCCGCCGCGGCGGCGAGCCGGCGGACCGGGGTGGACCACGGTCTGTTGGTGTGTACCCTGCGCCACTTCTCCCGGGACGAGAGCCTGCGGACCGCCGAGATCGCCGTCGGGTCCGGAGCGCCCAACGTCGTCGGCCTCGACCTGGCGGGAGACGAGGCCGGCTTTCCCCTCGATGCGCACACGGCTTCGTTCGATCTGGCCCGGGAGCGCGGGCTCGGGCTGACCGCCCATGCCGGCGAGGCCCGGGGCCCGGACAGCGTTGTGGAGACGCTCGACCGCCTGCGCCCGAGCCGCATCGGCCACGGCGTGCGCTCGGTCGAGGACCCGGCGGTGGTCACCCGCCTCCGTGAGGGCGGTGTCCACCTCGAGGTGTGCCCCACCAGCAACGTCCAGACCGGTGTCTGCGAGGTGCTGGCCGACCACCCGATCGAGGCGTTGCGCCGCGCCGGCATCAGCCTCGGGGTCAACACCGACGGCCGCACTCTCTGCGGGGTCACGCTCGCCGACGAGTACGCGGGCCTAGCCGAGGCGTTCGGCTGGAACGAGGCGGACGCCCGACAGAGCAACCGCGCCGCGGCGGAGGCTTCGTTCGCACCCCCCGAGGTCAAGGCTCGGGTGCTGATGGCGCTTGGCGATCGTCCGGTGCCGCAAGGCGCTGGCGGGCAGCCTCTTGTCTCCGGGCGAGGGACATATGAGAGGCGCGGTTGACCGGCGGGCCGCCGTCACAGTAGGATCGTCCAGTCAATCACAAGCTAGCTGAAGTCGGCTGGGGAGGTCCTGTATGCCTGTCTCACGGGCGAGCCTCGGGAAACAACTGCTCTGCGTCCTGTTGTGTGTCTGCATGGTGTCGGCCACCTTGCCGGCACCTGCGAGCGCCCAGGTAGTGGAGACTGCCGATGACGCCTTCAACTTCCACGTCGAGACCGAGATGGCCCGAATCGTGGAGAAGGTTGCCAACAACGAGCTGACCCTGGACGTCCCGCGCCTCGAGCGCCTCTCCTTCGAGTGGCGCGACGGTGTCCGGCACGTCTCCCTGGGCGGGTTCTGCAGCTCGGTGGACGAGCTGCTGTCCGATAGCTGCTTCCCGGTTCCGCTGAGCGCCGGCAAGCCGTCGGCCCTGGTCTGGGATCTGCGCAACGGCAAGGGCCGGGTGGTGCGCCAAGTCTTCCTGGGGGTGTTCCCCGACGCCGAGTACGAGATCAAGGGCCGTCGGGTCACCGGCATCCGGAACGCGGGGTTCGTCACCAACAGCCAGTTCCCCACTGTCTACATGATCATCGGGATCAACCAGCAGCGGAGGCTCGCCACCTGGAAGATGTGGGGCCTGCGCTCCTTCGAGGAGAACGACGCCGCCAAGAACCTGCTGGATTGGGACTGGGTCTTCCTGAAGTCCGGCCTCTCGATCCACAAGGGCAACCGTCACTTCGTCGCGGCGGACGCCACCGCCATCGAGTACGGTCTGATCTCCGCTCTGATCGCGGTGGTCATCATCTCGGCCCTGACGACACTCGGCACCAACCTCGACTGCGCCTTTAGCCACGTCGCGGCCCAGGTCGGGGCCAACCCGCCTCCCAGCGATGATGGTCAGTGCGAGGACGACGGCGGGTCGGGCGGACAGGACCAGCCCTGAGGGGATGCGGGACCCGACCACAGCACCCGCCCGTGGAGTCGGCGGACTACCAGGGAGGGGCGAAGTCCCAGGCGGTGTCGAAGTCGCGCCGCAGGTAGAGCCTCATCCGGCCGCTGCGCAGATCGAACAGCGACATGTAGCCGGCGTCCGCCGGGGCGCGGATGGCGGCCATCACTGTGGCCAGCTCGTCCAGGTCGTTGATCCCGTTCTCGCCCCGCCGCGAGGCGGTGCGGAAGCGCGGGCAGTGGCTGGACACGTACTCGAGGCCCATCGAGTAGGCGGTGTTGGTCAGCACCTGAAAGTTGCCCTGGGGCCGGAAGACCCGGGTCCGCCGCTGAAGGTCAAACTCGATCACGGCCGAGCCGCCGCGCGCGTCCGCCACCAGCAGGTGGTCGGCCGCCTGGGACCAGGGTCGCACCGACCCATAGAGGGCCACCACCTCGTCGACCGTCGCGCAGGTCTCGAGAGCCAGGCGGAACAGGTGGTGCTCCTGGATGGCGGGGACGTCCGGGTAGGGGTCGGTGAACATGTACTCGGGCGGCTGGGCGTTGTTGGCGGTGGCCATCACCAGCCCCTTCTCATTGATGCCGTCCATCACCCAGTGGTAGACGGCGTACTGGGCGTTGGCCATTACCCGGTAGGCGCCGCCGAGGTCGGTGTACACGACGAAGTGGGGGCGCTGGTGGGTGTTGTCGAAGTTGCGGCCCACGATCGGACCCTCAGCCAGCCCCGCCGAGACGATGGCGCAGTGGCCGCCAGGGCCGGCGGCGGCGGCCCCGACCTGCAGCGCGTCGAACTCGGAGTAGTGGAACACCGCGCCCCAGAGCCCCACGAAGAAGTCGCCTTCGAGCCCCACGAGATCGAGCTGGTCGACGGAGAGACCGAAGACGTCGGCGACGCCCCGGGCCAACTCCAGGTACTGGGGGTAGACCTCCCGATACATATTGATGATGCGGCGGTTCAGGTCCGCCCGGCCGGCCG
>CAZNNH010000142.1:0-16095 GCA_964574335.1 uncultured Acidobacteriota bacterium
CCCGCCTCGATGTCGTGGGAAGGATAGACGTAGAGCCGGCCGTCGAAGACGTGCGCCCGGGGGTCGGCCGTGTACATGTGGGTGACGAGCGGCTTCCTGGCAGTCATGTTCGAGCGCCTCCTTCCTGGGACAGCTGAGTGAATACCGTGCGTGGTGAGAGCCTCGCTCCGTGGCCTCCCCGCGCGGGCCGCCACGATGCTCCCTTGCGGTCTACCACCGCCGAGACGCCTGCGAGTCTAGCCGTCCGCAGCGACGAACGCCAGCGGTGCCGTTCGTTGAAGCTCGAGGGTTGCTCAGTCGTAGGCCTGGCGCACCTCCTGGCTCGGCAGCAGCTCCGGGAAGCGCTCCAAGGTCGTCCAGGAGCGGAGGTCCTGGTGCACCAGCCGGTACTTCTCGGGGACCGGGTGGGTGCCGACGACGACCGGCACTCCGTAGCGGCGCTTCACGAACGCCACCAGGTCGTCCAGGTGCGGGCAGGGCGGGTAGCCCACCACGAACCCGGTGGCCAGGTGAATGGCCTGGGCGCCGTTTCGGATCATCTCCTCGGGGACGTACTCCACGTTGCCACCGGGGCAGCCGCCACAGGTGGAGAAGCCCACCACCTCGAGGGGCTCGTCCATGGGATACCGCGAGAAGGCCCCGGCGCGCTCGCGTGCCGCCCGGAAGCACTTGCCGCCGCCGCAGGTGCGGTAACGGTCGCAGATGACGATGCCGACCTTCATGCTCACCTCCCGCCGGCTCGGGGCCCACCCTTGGGGGTGGGGCTCTGCCTTTCCGTCTTCCGAGCGTGGTTGCGTCGGGTCGCCGGCTCTCGGGTGCCGCGCGCCGGCGGCGCCAAGGAAAGATGCGGCTCGACCCAGCGCGGCTCCTCCTCCGGCGCGTACAGGACCAGCAGCAGCCGCGCCGTGCGGCGGCTTTGGTTGAGCCCGCGGTGGGGCTGGCTCGACTCGAGGAGCAGGCTGTCGCCCTTCTCGATCGGGTAGCGCTCGCCCGCCACCTCGTAGACGCAGGCGCCGTGCAGGCCGAAGACCAGCTCCTGGCCGGGATGGACGATCGGGGCCGGGCTGGTGCTCCGGCCCGGAGCCAGCGACAGGATCAGGCCACGGAGGCGCTGGCTGGCGAGGCCGGAGGCGAGCCGTTCCAGGCGCCCGCCCGGGACGGTGACCGCGGGGCGCTCGCCGGCGGCGATCCGCACCGCGGGGGCGGGAGGACCCGGCTGGTCGAAGAGGTCGCCCAACCGGACCTCGAGGGTGGTGGCCAGCGCGTGCAGGGTCCCGAGCGCCGGCGATGTCCGTCCGGCCTCGATCTGATGGACCGTGGTCAGCGAAAGGCCGCTGGCCTCGGCCAGATGACGCAACGAGAGCCCGCGGCGACGACGGGCCTGCTGCAGCTGCCGGCCGACCCGGCGCTTGAGAGCGTCCGTGGGGCACCTCCTCTCGGGCCACGGGGGCGCGCCCCGCCCCCCCAAGTCATATCACCTGACTGCTACAGATGGAAACCTTGTGCCGGATGGCTGATACAGAGTACCATCTCTCCAACCGTGGCTCTCCGCGAGAAGGTCGTTCCCTCTCCGTCACGGCGATCCAGGAAGGAGGCGTCAGTGCCCGAGCCGCCGCAGGGATGCGCCCGCGTGACCGGCACCGTCACCGGCAGCCAGCCGGAAAGACCCGAGCCGAACGGGGCACCAGAGCCGAGAAAGGAGGCCGCCGTGACCGCACGAGTGGGCCAGAAGGCCCCCGACTTCACCGCTCCCGCCTACCACAAGGGGGGATTCACCTCGGTCCAGCTCTCGAGCTTCGCCGGGAAGTGGGTGTTGCTGTGCTTCTACCCGGGTGACTTCACCTTCGTCTGAGCGACCGAAGTGTCGGCGGTCGCCGACAAGTACGCCGAGCTGCAGAAGCTGGGTTGTGAAATCATCTCGGTCAGCGTGGACAGCCACTTCGTCCACAAGATGTGGAACGACTACGAGCTCACCAAGATGGTCGAGGGCGGGGTCCCCTTCCACATGGCGTCGGACCAGGCGGGCAACGTCGGCCGCGCCTACGGCGTGTGGGACGAGAACCAGGGGATCGAGCTGCGCGGCCGGTTCATCATCGACCCGGACGGCGTGGTCCAGGCGATGGAGGTTCTGACCCCCCCGGTGGGCCGTCGTGTCGCCGAGACGATACGGCAGGTCCAGGCGTTCCAGCACGTCCGGAACTCGGGCGGGAAGGAGGCGACACCCGCCGGCTGGATGCCGGGGCAGCCGGTCCTCAAGCCGGGTCCGGACCTGGTCGGCAACGTCTGGAAGGTCTGGAAGCCGAGCATGGAGAAGTAGGCCGTCCGCCGCGGCGGCCCCTCGGCGACGCCGAGGCCCGCCGCCGCGGCGTCCTCCGTCAGTAGTCGTGGGTCCCCAGCACCAGCGGGACGCCGAACTTCTTCTCGACGATCGGCGCCAGCTTCTCGAAGCGGATCGGGCACTGTGCCGTCTCCCTCGCCAGCTTGACGCAGGTCCCCAGGTGGATGGCCTCGATCGGCCGATCCATGGAGCGGGCCACCTGGTCGAGCAGCTTGATCCGCGGCACCACCAGGCCCGGGCAGTCCCCGCAGTCGGTCATCCCGACCACCTCGATGGTGTCGTGGCGCGCGTACTCGCCGTTTCTCTCGGCCATCGCCTTGAAGCACTTGGCGCATGCGATGCACGAGTGGTCCTTCACTCGCTTGCAGTACAAGACGGCGATCCTCGCCATTCGCCCCCCTCCCGTCGCCGCCGGCGGCGGCGCTGACCTCGAGAGCCTAGAGCATCATGGTTTTATGCTCATAAGTGTCAATCAACCGGCTCATCCGAAGGACCACACCCCGCAGCACGGTCGCACTGGCGCGACCCTCCCGCCGGCGAAGGGGGGTGTCCCCGGTGCCGTAACCTGCCAGCCTGCCTAGGGATCGGCCGAGGACGGGAGCTCGTCGAGGAGCTGGCCCGCTTCCTGCTCGTCGGATGGGCATGGGAGGCCAGACCACGACGGCGGCCCTGACGGTGTGGGATGGACGGATCTCCCCGGTCTTCGACGTGAGCCGGGAGGTGATCGTCCTGACCGTGCAGCGAGGCGCGGTGACGGCGCGGCAGCGAGAGAGCTTGGCGGCGCCGACCCCGGCCCTCAGGGTCGCGCGGCTGGTGGGGCTGGGCATCGACACCCTGGTCTGCGGGGCCATCTCGGAGCCGCTGCGCCAGGCGCTCGAGGCCCGCGGCATCAGGATCCTCGGCTTCGTGGCCGGGGAGGTCGACGAGGTGGTGGCCGCGTTCGTCGCCGGCTCGCTGCCGACCCCCGCCCTGTCGATGCCGGGATGCCGCGGCCGCCAGCGCCGTCTGCGGAGAAGGCGCGGCCGGTGCGATGGGGGCTTCGGCCTCGGAAGACGGCCGTGAGAACACGAAAAGGGAGGAGACACATGCCAGGAGGAGATCGAACCGGTCCTCTCGGACGGGGTCCGATGACGGGACGAAGCGCCGGCTACTGCGCCGGCAACGACGTGGGCGGGTTCGTTGACGGGGGTCGCCGGGGCTTTGGCGGTGGTCCCGGCCGGGGCCGGCGCGGCGGGGGCCGCGGAGGGTTCCGGCAGCGGTGGTGGCCAGGCGGCGCCCGGGGAGGAGCCGGGATCGACGCACCGCTGGAGCCGGCGGGTGCCGACCAGTCGAAGGTGGCCGGGCTGCGGCGGCTGGTCGAGCGCCTGCAGGAGGCCGTCGGCGACCTGGAAGACCAGATCCGGGGAGCCGGGAGGGCGAAGACCTCACGGGCACCGGACACCACCCAGGACGAGCCATGAAGGTCGCGGTCAGTGCCACCGGCCCGTCGCTTCACGCGACGATCGACCCTCGCTTCGGGAGGTGCGCCTGCTTCGTGCTGGTTGAGACCGAGGACATGAGCTGCGAGCCTATCGAGAACTCGAGCCGCACCCTCGGCGGCGGGGCCGGCATCCAGTCGGCCCAACTGGTGGCGCGAAAGGGCGCCCAGGCGGTCCTGACCGGCAACTGCGGCCCCAACGCCCACGAGACGCTCCGCGCCGCCGGCATCGAGGTGGTGGTGGGTCAGGGTGGCACGGTCTCGGAGGCCGTCGAGCGTTTCAAGACCGGCCAGCTCCGCGCCGCCTCGGCACCCAACGTGCAAAGCCACGCGGGCCTTCGGGACCAGCCGCGATGAGGCCGCCGGCGTGAGCCGCCGTTTCCGGCTCGCGGTGGCCAGCGGGAAGGGGGGGACCGGGAAGACCACGCTCGCCACCAGCCTGGCCACCGTGCTGGCCGAGGACGGGAGGAGCATCGGCTACGTCGACTGCGACGTGGAGGAGCCCAACGGGCATTTGTTCCTCGCACCGAGCCTGCAGTGGAGGCGTGTCGTCACCACATCGGTCCCCGAGGTGGACGAGAGCCGCTGCAACCGGTGCGGCGCCTGCGGGGCGGCGTGCCGCTTCTCGGCGATCGTCCCGCTGCCGAACCGGGTGCTGACCTTCCCCAAGCTCTGTCACGGCTGTGGTGGCTGCGTGCTCGCCTGCAAGGAGCAGGCGATCCGCGAGGTCCCGCGGGCCATCGGCGTCGTCGAGGGAGGTGTCTCCGGCCCGCTCGGCTTCGCGCACGGCCGGCTCGACGTGGGGGAGGCGATGGCTCCTCCCCTGATCCGCGCCCTGCTCGAGGCGGTACCGCAGCGGGAGACGCTGGTGCTGGACGCGCCGCCGGGGACGTCGTGCCCGGTCATCGCTTCGATCCAGACCGCCGACGCTGTGCTCTTGGTCACCGAGCCCACCCCCTTCGGCCTCAACGATCTGGCCCTGGCCGTCGACACCGTGCGCGCCCTCGGTTTGCCCTGCGGCGTGGCCGTCAACCGCGCCGGTTGCGGGGACAACGACACCTACGACTACTGCGCCCGGGAGGGCATCCCCATCCTCTTCGAGGTCCCCAACGACCGGCGGATCGCCCGTGCCTACTCGCGGGGGGAGCTGGCGGTTCGCGCCCTTCCCGAGCTGCGGTCGGGCCTCCTCGAGCTGTTCGAGAAGCTCCGGGCGCTGGCTGCCGAGGCCCCGAGACGGGATCTCAGGCCCCGGCGGGTCACCGTCGCGCCGGGCGAGGCCGGATCGGACCTTCCCTCGGTCCCTCTCCCGCTCGGGCGGACCCAGAAGACGCCGGAGCTGGTGGTGGTCAGCGGCAAGGGCGGCACCGGCAAGACCAGCATCACGGCCTCGCTTGCAGCGCTTTTCCACCAGGTCGCGATCGCCGACTGCGACGTCGACGCCGCCGACCTCCACCTGGTGCTGGAGCCGACGGTGCTGTGCCGCTTCCCGTTCGTGGGGGGAAAGACGGCGCTTCTGGATCCCAAGCGCTGCAGCGGCTGCGGCGCCTGCGCCGATCACTGCCGCTTCGGGGCCATCCGGACCCCGGAGACCGGATCGACCGCGAGCTACGAGGTGGACCCCGTCGCCTGCGAGGGCTGTGGCGTCTGCGTCGACGTCTGCCCGGAGCAGGCGGTGGCGCTGGCGCCCACCATCGACGGGCAGTGGTTCGTCTCCGAGACCCGTTACGGCCCGATGGCGCACGCGCGGCTGGGGATCGCCGAGCCCAACAGCGGCAAGCTGGTCTCGCTGGTGCGACAGGAGGCCAGGGCGCTCTCGGTCTCGAAGGGGCGCGAGCTGCTGATCTGCGACGGCCCGCCTGGCATCGGCTGCCCGGTGATCGCGTCGGTGGCCGGCGCCCGGCTGGCGCTGATCGTCACCGAGCCGACGCTCTCGGGGCTCCACGACCTGAGACGCATCGCGGACCTGTGCCGGCAGCTCGCGGTGGAGGCGGCGGTCTGCATCAACAAGGCGGACATCAACCCTGAGGTCTCAAACCAGATCGAGGCCGAAGCCGCGGCGCGGGAGATCCCGGTGCTGGGCCGCATCCGCTACGACGAGGCCGTGACTGCGGCCCAGGTGAGGCGGCTGGCCGTGGTGGAGCTCGGTGCCGGCCCCGCCGCCCACGACATCCAGGCCCTGTGGGCGCGCCTGAAGGACGCCCTGGGCCAGTCGCCGAGGCCGGCGCGGCTCCCGGTCCCCGGCGTGCCTCTCCTGCGAGGTTGACGAGATGACCGAACACGAGACGTGTCAGAGCTGCGGCGAGAAGGAGTCCTCGGCCGGCGCGCCGGAGGCGGCCCCTGGGGGAAAGGACTCGGCGCTTTCGTCACGGATGTCCCGGATCCGCCACAAGGTCGTGGTCCTGTCCGGCAAGGGCGGGGTGGGCAAGAGCACCGTGGCGGTAAACCTCGCCGTGGCCCTGGCCCTGGCTGGCAAGCGGGTCGGCCTCCTCGACGTCGATCTCCACGGCCCCAGCGTTCCCAAGATGCTCCACATCGAGGGGACGCCGGTCACCGGGCGTCCGGGCGCCTTGCTGCCGGTGGACGTCGCGGTCGGGAACGGGGCGCTCTGCGCGATGTCGCTTGGCCTCCTGTTGCGGGAGAGGGACGACGCCGTCATCTGGCGCGGTCCGATGAAGCACGGCGCGATCAAGCAGCTCCTCAAGGACGTCGAGTGGGGCGATCTGGATTTCCTGGTCATCGACTCGCCGCCCGGGACCGGGGACGAGCCGCTGGCGGCGGCCCAGCTCCTCGACGGGGCCGACGGCGCGGTGGTGGTCACCACGCCCCAGGAGGTGGCGGTGCAGGACGTCCGCCGCTGCGTCGTCTTCTGCCGCCAGGTCGGCCTTCCCGTGTTGGGCGTGATCGAGAACATGAGCGGCCTTGTCTGTCCCCGTTGCGGAGAGTCTCTGGCGATCTTCGGCTCCGGTGGGGGGCGGGCCATGGCCGAGGAGATGGGCGTCCCCTACCTGGGGGCAATCCCGATCGATCCCGAGGTGGCGGCCTCCGGCGACTCCGGCAGCCCCGTCGTGTCGTCCCGGCCCGATTCCGAGGCCGCTCGGGCCCTCGGACGCCTGGCCCACGTGCTGCTCGACGGCGGCCCGAGCCCGACCGAGGAGCGCGCCCCACGCCGGGTCGACGGGTCGTCGATGAGGATCGCCGTACCCGTCACCGACGGCGCCCTCGCGTCTCACTTCGGCCACTGCCACCGGTTCGCCCTCTTCGACGTGGAGCCGGACGGAAGGACGGTCGGCCAGCTCCAGTTCCTCGAGCCACCGCCCCACGAGCCCGGGACGTTCCCCAGGTGGCTGCACGAGCAGGGCGCCACCGTCATCATCGCCGGCGGGATGGGCTCCCGGGCCCAGGAGCTGTTCGGCCAGAGCGGGATCCGGGTGGTGGTGGGGGCCTCGGGAGGCGCGCCCGAGGCGATCGTGAGGGACTTCCTCGACGGTCGCCTCGAAACCGGCGCCAACGTCTGCGATCACTAGGAGCCGACCATGCCCACCTACGTCTACGACTGCCCGAGATGCGGTCGCTTCGAGACCCGCCAGCCGATCACGGAGCCGGCCCTCGCGGCCTGTCCGACCTGCGGCGAGCCGGTCGAGCGCCAGATCGCGGGGGGGACGAGCATCATCATTAAGGGGAGCGACGCGGCTCCCTCCAGTCGGTGCGAGAGGGAGGTTCCCTGCTGCGGTCGCGCGACCCGGTGTGACCGGCCGCCATGCGAGTGACGACCGTGGCGGCCGCGGACCAGGCCACTCTCGACTCGATGGTGGCCGCCGAGCATCCTCACTGCCTCATGTGCGGCGGCGCCAACCGCTTCGGCATGGGGCTCCGGTTCATGGTCCAGGCCGACGGGTCGGTCCTGGCTACCTTCCCCTGCCAGCCGTTCCTGCAGAGCTACCCGGAGACCCTTCACGGTGGCGTGATCGCGGCGCTGCTCGACGCCGCCATGACCAACGCCCTCTTCTCGATCGGCGTGGTTGCGGTGACGGCGGAGCTGACGGTCCGCTTCCTGGCTCCGGTGAGCCTGGGCCAGACGGTGCGGGTGCGGGCGGCGATCGAGAGCGGCAAGGCGCACCCCCTGTACCATCTGAGCGCCGAGCTTCGGCAGGGCGACAGGCAGGTGGCTCGGGCCACCGCCAAGTTCCTGGTCAAGGGGTGCGTCTAGATGGCCACGGAGGATTCGCGACAGCCGGCCGGGCCGGTGCTGCTCTACAACGAGGTCGTTCTCGACCACTTCACGAACCCCAGGAACGTGGGCGAGCTGGCCGAGGGCGAGACCGACGGCTTCGCGGTGATCGGGGACCCGTCCTGCGGCGACCAGATGTCGCTCTGGATCGCGGTGCGCAACGGTCGGATCGCCCGGATCGCCTTCAAGTCCTTTGGCTGCCCGGGCGCCATCGCCACCAGCAGCATGCTCACCTCGCTGGCCGAGGGGAGGACCGTCGAGGCCGCTTCCCGTCTCACCGACGACGACGTCGTCGAGGCCCTGGGGGGGATCCCCGAGAGGAAGCGGCACTGCTCGCTCTTGGGGGTGCGTGCGCTGCGCGCTGCGCTGCGGGACTTCGAGCAGCGCTCGAGCGCGAGCGAGAGACGGCCTTGATCTACCTCGACCACAACGCCACCACTCCGCTCGATCCTCGGGTGCTGGACGTCATGCTCCCGTACCTTCGCGAGCGCTGGGGCAACCCCTCGAGCCCGCACCGCTTCGGCCAGGAGGTCCGCCTCGTGGTCGAGGACGCGCGGGGGTGCCTGGCGGGGTTGCTGGGGTATCAGGCTCGCGAGCTCCTCTTCTGCGCGAGCGGCACCGAGGCCGACAACCTCGCCCTGCGCGGCGTGGCCGCCGCGCTCCGGTCACGCGGCCGGCACATCGTGACCACCACCATCGAGCACCATGCGGTGCTGGCCACCTGCCGCGCTCTCGAGAGGGACGGCTTCCGGGTCACCTACCTTCCGGTGAGTCGAGAGGGTGTGGTGGACGTGGAGGCGCTGGCCAGAAGCCTCGGTCGCGAGACCATCCTGGTCTCGGTGATGCACGCCAACAACGAGACCGGCGTGATCCAGCCGATCCAGGAGATCGCGGCCCTCACCCGGGGGCGCGGCATCCTGCTCCACACCGACGCGGTGCAGACGGCGGGCAAGCTGCCGGTCCGGCTCGGCGAGCTCGGCGCCGACCTGGTGACCCTCTCGGCGCACAAGCTGTACGGTCCCAAGGGCGCGGCCGCTCTCGTGGTCCGCGTGGGGACGTCGCTCCAGCCGATCACCACGGGGGGCTCGCAGGAGCTGGGCCTCCGCGCCGGGACCGAGAACGTGGCCGGGATCGTGGGGCTGGCGGCGGCGGCGGCGGCGGTGAGCCTCGAGGAGGTCGAGGCCGAAGGCCGGAGGCTCGCGGCGCTGCGGGACCGGCTGGAGGCCGAGGTCGTCTCGGCGATCCGGGACGTGAAGATCAACGGGGCCGGTGCGCCCCGGGTCCCGAACACCACCAACCTGACCTTCGCCGGCGTCGACGGCGAGTCCGTTGTCCTCGGGCTCGACCTCCGCGGGATCTGCGTCTCCACCGGCTCAGCGTGCGCTACCGGAGAGCCGGAGCCCTCCCACGTGCTGCTGGCCATGGGTCTCTCGCCGCACCAGGCGCAAGGGGCAGTGAGGCTGTCGCTGGGCCGCGAGACACGCCCCGAGCACGTCGGCCTGGTGGTGGAGGCTCTGGTGCAGACCGTGGAACGGCTGCGGCGCGTCTCGAGCCTGGCTCAGCCAGCGGCACCGCGGGTCAGCCGGGAGGCGTGAAGGCGATGACCACCCTCACCTGGATCGTGGTCGGCGGCGTGGCGATGACGCTGATCTCGCTGGTGGGCGCCGTCACACTGCTGCTGAGCGAGTCGACCCAGAAGCGACTGGTGCGCCCGCTGGTGGCGTTCTCGGCCGGCTCGCTGCTGGGAGGCGCGCTGCTCCACATGATGCCGGCAGCGGAGCGGCGTCTCGGGGATGGGGTGACCGCCAACCTCTGGGTGCTGGCCGGGTTCGCGCTGTTCCTGGCCATCGAGCAGTTCCTGCACTGGCACCACTGTCACCGGGCCTCGGCCGATTGCCGCAAGCCGCTGACCTACCTGATCCTGATCGGCGACGGCCTGCACAACCTGCTGGGGGGCCTGGCGGTGGGCGCCGCCTTCGTCACCGACGTGGGGCTCGGCATCACCACCTGGCTGGCCGCCGCCGCCCACGAGGTCCCCCAGGAGCTGGGCGACTTCGGGGTGCTGGTCCACGGGGGCTGGTCGAGCCGGGGGGCGCTCTTGTTCAACCTCCTCTCCGCCTCGACCTTCCTGGTGGGCGGCGTCCTGGCCTTCGGGATCTCGGCCCGCTTCGACACCTCGTGGCTGCTGGGCTTCGCCGCCGGCAACTTCCTCTACATCGGGGCCTCCGACCTGGTGCCCGAGGTGAACCGCCACCACGACCTGGGGGTGGGGGCCCTGCACTTCCTGGCCTTCGTGCTGGGCGCGGGCCTGCTGGCCGCGCTACGGCTGGTTCACGGCGCCTGACAAGACACCTCGCCGGAAGCCGGGCCTAGAGGCCATCGACCACTATCGCCCGCGACACCGTCGACTGCTCCCTGAGCGGTGCCAGCTCGAGGTACTCGGCCGAGGAGAAGCAGCGCCGCACCTGCTCGGATGACTCGAACTCGATGACGATCACTCGCTCCGGGTTCCAGTCACCCGACACCGGCTTGACCGCGCCACCCCGGACCAGGTATCGCCCACCGTGGGCTTCGACCACGGCGCGCACGCCGTCCACGTACCTGGCGTACAGGTGGGCGTCCCTGACCTCGATGTCAATGATCATGTAGACGGACATGGGAGGCCCCCTACGACTCGGTTGTCAGGATCCTGGTGCGAGCTTCCACCTGCAACGGTAGGCTCACCGCGGTGAGGCAGCCCCTTCGCACCTGCACGTGCTCCGCCACGGACCGAGGGAAGCCAACGCGAGGCCTTCTCCCGGTCGGGAGCAGACCGGACGGACGTGATCCACAATCCGAAGCCGCTGCACATCCCAGAGCCGTTCCCAGCACGAGCATCAACGCTGCGGCTGCGGCAACTTGACGCTTGCTCATCGCTCACCCGATCAGTATCGGAGCCGAAGTGGTCCGGAAGACGCTGCGAAGACAGTACTCTCTCACAGCCGGCGCGTCCCGCACAGTGTCGGACCACACCCGGCCTGGCAGGCGTGGTAGCCTGCCCCCGCAATGATCTCCAGTGCTCGCAGGGCTGCAATCGCCTGGGCCGGCGCGTGGGTTCTGGCGGCGACGACGGCCGCTGCGCAGGGCCTCGAGGCGCGCATCGTCGTCGACGCCGATCGCCCTGGACCGACGATCGATCCCAACATCTACGGCCAGTTCGTCGAGCACCTGGGGCGTGGGGTGCACGAGGGTATCTGGGTGGGTGAGGACTCCCCGACACCCAACGTCCGCGGCATCCGCAGTGACGTCGTCGGGGCGCTGCGCAAGATCCACGTGCCGCTGGTGCGCTGGCCGGGCGGCTGCTTCGCCGAGCTCTATCACTGGCGGGACGGCGTCGGGCCCCGCCACCTCAGGCCGCTGGGCGTGAACGCCGCCTGGGGCGACGAGCCCGAGACCCGCGCCTTCGGCTCCGACGAGCTCATGGACTTCCTCGACCAGATCGGCGCCAAGGCGTTTGTCTCGATCAACGTCGCCAGCGGCTCGCCCGCCGAGGCGCAGGCATGGCTCCAGTACCTCACCGGGCCCACCGCCTCGGGTCCCGGGCAGGAGCGAGCCCGCAATGGCCACCCGCAGCCCTACGAGGTCCCCTTCGTCGGCATCGGCAACGAGACCTGGGGCTGCGGCGGCAACATGACGGCCGAGCACTACTCGGACGTCTACCGGCGATACGTGAGCGTCCTGGGACGCTACGGGACGCTGGTGGCGTCCGATGCCAACTCCGACGACTACGCCTGGACCGAGACCCTGCTCCAGCGGGCCCTCTACCGCCACGCCGTGCCCACAGTGCCCACTCCGCTGGCCTACATCAGCAAGCGCCCGCTGATCGACATGCTGTCGGTGCACTTCTACACCTTCGCCGGCAACGACTGGGGGGACAAGAGCCCTGCCACCGGCTTCAGTGAGAACGACTGGGCCCGCTCCCTGGAGCGCACCTACGAGATGGACGAGCTGATCAGGCGCCACGGCGCCCTCCTCGACCGGTACGACCCGGAGCGCCGCATTGGGCTGTCCATCAGCGAATGGGGGACCTGGTGGGCTACCGAGAAGGATCGGCCCTCCAACCTCTACCAGACGACCACCCTGCGTGACGCGGTGATCGCGGGGCTCACGCTGAACATCTTCCAGAACCACGCCGAGCGGGTGCGGATGGCCAACATCGCGCAGATGGTCAACGTGCTGCAGGCGATGATCCTCACCCGCGGCGAGAGGATGATCGTCACCCCGACCTATCACGTGTTCGACCTGTACCAGGCGCACCAGGGCGCGACGCAGGTGCCGGTGCGGGTGTCCGCACCCGATTACTCCTTCGGCGAGGTGAGGCTGCCGTCGATCAGCGCCTCAGCCTCGCGGAACGATCGCGGCAGCCTCACGCTGTCGCTGGTGAACCTGGATCCGAACCGGGACGTCCTCGTTCGCGCCGAGGTGCGTGGGTTCGCTGCGCGCCAAGCCACCGCGCGCGTGGTCACGGCCGCCAACATGGATGCCCACCCGGACTTCGATGCCCCCGATCCGCTGGTGCCGGTCGAGCTGCCCGGGCTCGTCGTCAGCGGCGGCTCGGTGACGTTCACCGCGCCGTCGAAGTCGGTCCTGGTGATCGATCTACGAGAGTAGAGGCCGCACGCGGTCACCAGGCGGACGAGGCTGCCACTGTCGCGCCGACCAGCGTGCTCCGAGACCAGCGCGCCACCTACGCTCGGGATCCGACCCCTGCTAGAGTGATGCCGCCATGACCGGGTGGGCGCTGGACCTCGGCACCACGAACTCCGGGATCGCCCGGTGGGACGAGGCCGTGGGCCAGCCGCAGCTCGTGGAGCTGCCCGAGGTCTGCCGCCGCCCCGAGCGTGACGACCCGCTCGAGGCGCCACGCATGGTGCCGTCGGCCGTACACCTGCTGGAGAAGCCCGGCGTCCTCGACCGTCTCGGGAGCTGGCCGCCTCTCGCGCGCCGGGTGTTTCTCGGCCGGCGCGCCCTGATCGGCCGGCCGGCCCTGGAGCGGAACCGGGATGTCGTGCACGCGGCCTTCGTCCCCACCTTCAAGGCCGCGTTGTCCAGCGAGTCCACCCGGCCCCTCGCCCGCCTCGGACGGCGGGCGGTGACCGCCCGCGCGGTGGCGCGGGCCTTCCTGCGCGAGCTGTTGGTGGCGGTGAAGCGGTCGACCGGCGAGCGGATCCGCGACCTGGTCGTCACCTCGCCGGTGTCGGCGTTCGAGACCTACCGCGCCGAGGTGCAGGACCTGCTGCGGGGGCTCGGGGTGGGGCGGGTTCGCTTCGTGGACGAGCCGGTGGCGGCGGCCCTCGGCTACGGCCTCAGCCTCTCCCACGAGCGAACGGTGCTGGTGGTGGACATCGGCGGCGGCACCATGCACGTCGTGCTGGTGGCCCTCTCGCCGCGCGGGGCGATGTGCGGGGAAGCCCGCGTCCTCGCCAAGCAGAGCCGGCCCTTCGGCGGAAACGCCGTGGACGGCTGGGTGCTTGAGGAAGCGTGCCGCCAGGCCGGCTACCCGGCTCCCGATGCGCTGGGCGACGACGAGACGCGGTTCTGGAGACGCTTGATGCTGGCCGAGGCCTGCCGGGTGAAGGAGGCCGTCCACTTCGATGAGACGGCGGCTTTCCGGGTCATGCCCCCCGGGTTCGGCCAGGCTTCGGGAAAGCCCGGCCTCGGCACGTCCCTGCAGACCTTCACCCGATCCCAGCTCGCCGAGCTGCTCGAGCGCAACGGGTTCTTCCATGGCCTGGAGGCCTGCCTGGCCGCGATCTTCGAGGACGGGAAGGCCGACGTCGAGGACGTGGACGACGTGCTGCTGGTGGGGGGCTCGACGCTGCTGCCGGGCGTGTTCCCGCGTCTGGAGCAGAGGTTCGAGCGCCGACGGATCCGGGCCTGGCAGCCGTTCGAGGCGGTGGCGTACGGCGGGGCGTGCTTCGCCGCGGACCGGATCGGCACCCACGACTTCATCGTCCACGACTACGCCTTCGTGACCCACGACGGCAAGACCGGCGAGGCGCAGCACACGGTGATCGTCCCCCGGGGGACGCGGTTCCCGACGCCCCCCGACCTCTGGAGGCGTCAGCTCGTTCCGACCTGCTCTCTCGGCGAGCCGGAGTCGATCTTTCGGCTGGTGATCTGCGAGGTGGCGCGGGGCGACGGGACCGAGAGGCGCTTCGTGTTCGACGCGTCGGGCGACCTGCACAAGGTGGGGGGGACGGACGGGAAGGAGCAGGTGATCGTGCCGCTCAACGCCTCCTCCCCGACGCTCGGCTACCTCGAGCCGCCCCACGACCCGAAGGACCGCCGCCCGCGGCTCGAGATCTCCTTCGGCGTCAACGCCGAGCGCTGGCTGGTGGCGACGGTCGTCGACCTGCTCACACGGAAGGAGCTGATGAGCCGGGAGCCGGTCGTGCGCCTGATCTGAGGACGACATCTCGAGGAGAACGGCCCCGTGGAGACACTGCTGCCCTTCATCTTCGTCATCCCCGGCGTGATCGCCGTGTCGGTCGGCTACCTGGTGAGCTCCGCGCGCCGGCGGGGGCACGTTCGCCTCTGGGAAGCGGCGGCGAAACGGGTCGGCCTTGCGAGCGTCCAGCAGTCGGAGGGACACCTGTTCGGAGGCGAGTTCGTGACCGGACGGCTCGGGCGCCTGCGGGTGCGCCTCGAGCGCTACCGGCACGGCGACCACGAGCACGGCACGAAGATCATCGTCGGCCTGGGCCACGGCGCTGCCGGGCTGTCGCTGCGTCGCGAGGGCCTGGCCACCGCGTTCGAGAAGCGCTTCGTCGGCGAGCGTGAGATCGAGATCGGCGACCCTGCGTTCGACGAGGAGTACTTCATTCAGGGGCGGGCTCCGCTGGCCAGCGCCCTCCTCGACGCCGAGACCCGGCGGCGGGTGGCGGAGCTGATGCGGGGGACGGTTGCGGTCCCTTTTGTCGGAGAGATGGACATCGCGCCGTCGCTGAGCGACGGCGTCCTCGAGGCGCGGGTCATAGAGAGCGGCTTCTCGGGGGCCGGCGAGCGGGTGCCGGAGATCCTCGAGCTGATGGTCGACGTGGCACGCCGTCTGGTCGCCCCGGCCGACGTGGCGGCGCGCATCGCCGAGAACCTGAGAACGGAACCCGAGGCGGAGGCCCGGCTGACGGGGCTGCTGACGCTCTCCCGTGAGTTCCCACAACACCCGGCCACGCGGGAGGCTCAGCTCGCGGCCCGCGAGGATCCGATCCCGGAGGTGCGCCTGCGCGCCGCAATGGCGCTCGGCGAGGAAGGGCGGGAGACGCTCCTGGCCCTGGTCACCGGTTCCGGCGCCAACGACGCGTGCGTGGCCCGGGCGATCGGGGCCCTCGGCGGTCGGCTGCCGGGGGAGGTGGCGGAGGCGACGCTGCGGCGCGCGCTGGCGGGACCCGGGCGGCCGAGGACCGCCCGGGCGTGTCTCGAGGCGCTGGTCCCTCTCAGGGGGGCCGCGGCGGAGGGGCTGATGCTCTCCGCGCTGCGACACCAGGACGGCCAGGTGGCCCTGGCCGCCGCCGAGGCGCTCGGCCGGGCCGGGACGGTGGGGGCGGTGGCGGCGCTACGCGACGCCGCCAAACGGGGCGCTGACCTGGCCCGGGCGGGCCGGCAGGCGATCGCCGAGATCCAGTCGCGGCTCACGGGTGCCGAGCCCGGCCAGCTCTCGCTGGCCGTGGGCGAGGCCGGTGCCCTTTCGCTGGCGGACACCGAGCCGGGAAGGCTGAGCCTCGTCGAAGAGAAGGCGCCGGTGGCCCCGAAGCCGGAAGGGGAACAAGTCGCGGAGTAGCAGGGCCCCTCGCCGACGAGAAGCCGCCGTGCGTCTCACCCGATGGCGTCACGTTACCCGCGGCCACTCGCGCCAGGGCGCCGACTAGTCCGCCTGTCGATTGTTGTCAAGCCTCCAAGGGATGGCCTGCTCGAACTCGCGAGGCTGATCACATTTCGGCCACGTCGGGCGGATGGCTTCGGTCAGGGCCCACCCTCTCCCCACGACACGGACCGGCTCTGGAATTCTCTGAA
>CAZNNH010000143.1:0-15972 GCA_964574335.1 uncultured Acidobacteriota bacterium
ACCACGGACCAGGCGAGCGCCCTCACCTACGCGATGGACCTGACGCCGCTGATCGTCGACCCCCAACGCGACCTGGCCGGCTTCGTCAAGGAGCACATCGACCGCTTCGCGGCGGACGTAGCGGAGCGTCTGCGGCGGGTCTCGGGGACATGACCAGATTCCCCCGGTCTTGCCAGGGAATCTGGATCGTGTCCCCGGAAGGGACATCCTGCCGGGGACCGAAGCGAAGGTGAGTCGATGAGACAGAGCCTCAAAGTCAAAAGTCTAGACCTGACCCCGTCATGACCACCCTCGACTGGACGATCGTGGGGCTGTACTTCGCCTTCAGCGCGGCGATCGGCGTGTACTACACGCGGCGGGCGGGGAGCAGCGTCGAGGAGTTCTTCCTTTCGGGGCGTTCCCTCCCCTGGTGGCTGGCGGGGACGTCGATGGTGGCCACCACCTTCGCCGCCGACACCCCGCTCGCGGTCACCGAGCTGGTGGCGCGCAACGGGGTGGCCGGCAACTGGCTCTGGTGGAACTTCGCCTTCGGCAACGTGCTGACCGTCTTCTTCTTCGCCCGGCTGTGGCGGCGAGCCGGCGTGCTCACCGACGTCGAGCTGGTGGAGCTGCGCTACTCGGGGCGCCCAGCGGCGTTCCTGCGCGGCTTCCGCGCCCTCTACCTGGGCGTGTTCATCAACAGCGTGGTCCTGGCCTGGGTCAACCTGGCGATGGCCACCATCATCGAGGGGATGTTCGGCATCCCCCACCGCCAGGTGCTGGTCTACGTGGCGCTGGCGCTCGTCCTCACCGCCGCCTACTCGGCGCTCTCGGGGATGTGGGGGGTGGCGGTGACCGACCTGTTCCAGTTCCTGCTGGCCATGGGCGGGACCATCATCCTGGCCTTTGTGGTGCTCGCCCTCCCCCAGATTGGCGGGGTGAGGGGCCTCGCCGCCCAGCTCCCCGAATGGTCGCTGCGGGTGCTCCCCACCATCCGGGCCGGGGGCGCCCTGCCCACGGTCACCGGTGGCCTGGCGCTCAGCCTCTTCGGCTTCCTGGCCTACGTGGGGGTCCAGTGGTGGGCGGCCTGGTACCCCGGGTCCGAGCCGGGCGGCGGCGGCTACGTGGCGCAGCGCATGATGTCCGCCAAGGACGAGCGCCATTCGCTCTTCGCCACCTTGTGGTTCACGGTGGCCCACTACTGCCTGCGCCCCTGGCCCTGGATCCTGGTGGGCCTGGCCACCCTGGTGCTCTACCCGGATCTGGGAGCCGACCAACGGCGTCTCGGCTACGTCTACGCCATGCGCGACTACCTCCCCTCGGGGCTCAAGGGGATGCTGGTGGCCTCGTTCTTCGCCGCCTACATGTCCACCATCGCCACCCAGCTCAACTGGGGGACCTCGTACGTGATCAACGACTTCTATCGGCGCTTCGTGCGCCGCTCGGCGAAGGAGCGGGAGCTGGTTGCGGTCTCGCGGCTCACCACCGTCCTGCTGATGGTCCTCTCGCTCGCGGCGATGGCGATCCTGCCCACCATCTCCACCGCCTGGGAGTTCGTGGTGGAGGCGGGGGCGGGGCTGGGACTGGTGCTGATCCTGCGCTTCTACTGGTGGCGGGTCTCGGCCTGGAGCGAGATCGCCGCCATGGTGGCGGCGCTTCTGGCCTATGCCGCCAATCGCTTCGTCGTCCAGGTGCCCTTCCCGGAGTCGTTGTTCCCCATCGTGGGCGCGACCACCGCGGTCTGGCTGCTGGTCACGTTCCTGACCGCGCCCACCGAGGACGAGCGTCTGCGCGCCTTCTTCCGGCGGGTTCGCCCCGGCGGGCCAGGTTGGCGACCGCTGGCGCGAGCGATGCCGGAGGTCCAGCGTGACACCGGTCTCGGACGCCTGGCCCTGGACTGGCTGCTCGGCGTGGTCTTGATCTACTCGGTGCTGTTCGCCATCGGACGGCTGATCTTTGGCGATCACGTTCTGGGGACGGCTTTCCTGGCCGCGGCCCTGGCCTGTGCCGCGGTCCTGTGGCGCGACCTGCGCCGGATCGGGGCGGCCCCGATCGTCGAGGTGGAGGAACAGTAGCCGGAACCGGGAGGGAGGGAATCCGATGAGCCAGAAGGTCAGCCGTCGGGACTTCGTGAAGGCCGGGGCGGTGGCGTCTCTGGGGACGACCGCTCTCGCCTCCGGGCAGGGAACGTCGCCGAGCCTGCTGATCCGGAAGGCGACGCCGCCGCTGGTGATCGCCTCGGCCAACGGGCACCAGTACCGCAACGGCGGACCCAAGACCTGCGTCGAGGAGGCCTTTGCCCGCATTGCGGCGGGAGAGGACGTGCTGGACGCCCTGATCGCGGGCGTCAACATCGTCGAGCTCGACCCCGAGGAGGCCGGGGTCGGCTACGGCGGCCTGCCCAACGCCGACGGCGTGGTCCAGCTCGACTCCTGCTGCATGCACGGGCCCCGCAAGCGGGCCGGCGGCGTGGGCGCGCTGGAGGGGGTGCGGACGCCGTCGCGGGTAGCGAAGGCGGTGATGGACGATACCGACCACCACCTGCTGGTCGGGGCCGGGGCCCAGGCCCTCGCCCGCCAGATGGGCTTCCCGATCGAGGACGACCTCAACACCGAGAAGTCCCGGGGCCTGTGGCTCGACTGGAAGCGCCGGATCGACCCCGGGCACTGGCTCGACCCGGCCAAGCGCACAAAGGCCGGCGAGGTCGCGTCGCTCGAGATGGTACGGGAAGGCCTGCTCGATCCCGACCGCCGCCTGGGCACCATCAACTGCGACGGCATCGGGCCGAAGGGCGCGGTGTGCGGTGTCACCACCACCAGCGGCCTGGCCTTCAAGATCCCGGGGCGGGTCGGCGACTCGCCGATCCTGGGAGCCGGCCTGTGGGTCGACGACGCGGTCGGCGCCGCCGGCTCCACCGGCCGCGGCGAGGCCAACCTCTACGGCCTCTGCTCGTTCCTGATCGTCGAGGAGATGCGCCGCGGGCGATCACCGAAGGACGCCGCGATCGAGGCGCTGCGCCGGGTCCAGGCGGCCACCGTCGAGAAGCGCCTGCTCGGCCCGGGAGGGCTCCCCAGCTTCCAGCTCACCTTCTACGTGGCCAACAAGAAGGGGGAGTACGCCGGCGTGGCCCTGTACGCGCGCCAGGACGGGCACGAGAAGCGGTACGCCGTCTGCACCGAGAACGGCCCCGAGCTGCTGGCCTGCGACGGCCTCCACGAGGAGGCCCCGGCCCCCTGAAAAACCGGAAAAACCGGGGACACAATACCGGTTATTTAATCCGTATTGTGTCCCCGGGTTTTCTAGGCCGAAGGGACCATTTCGCGACCAGCCGGGGGGGAGTAAAGTAATAGCCCCTCGGCGCGCCGGGCCGGGCGCCACGACACGCATGGAGGTCAGCTCGTGAAACACCCCACGGAGGGCCGCCGCGGATTCCTCAAGACCCTCACCGCCAGCGGTGCCTTGCTGGCGAGCGCCCGGGGCCTGGCGCTGGCGGAGGTCACCGACGACGAGGGCCCCAGCGGCCCGCCGCTCGGGCTCGCGGTCATCGGCCTCGGCCCCTGGGGTCGGGAGATCACCGAGACCCTGGCCCGGGCACCCTGGATCAAGCTGGCCGGGCTGTGTGACACGTACCCCGCCTTCCTCAAGAAGGGGGAGCAGCTCGCGCCCGAAGCCAAGGCGGTCGCCGACTACCGGCAGCTCCTCGACCTTCCCGAGGTCGAGGCGGTGGTGGTGGCCACCCCCTCTCACCGGCACAAGGAGATCGTCTTGGCCGCGCTCTCCGCCGGCAAGCACGTCTACTGCGAGGCTCCCCTCGGCAGCTCGATCGAGGACGCGAGGGCGATCGCGTCCGCCGGCCGGAGCGCCAAGACGGTCTTCCAGGGCGGGCTGCAGGGGCGCTCGAACGCCCTCTACAAGCACGTCACCCAGTTCGTGAAGAGCGGCGTGCTGGGCTCCGAGGCGATCGTCCACGCCCACTACAGCGTGCGCGACTCGTGGCGGCGCATGGCCCCCACCCCACAGCGAGAGGCCGAGATCAACTGGCGCCTGGAGGCGGGCCGCTCGTCGGGGCTGCCGGGCGAGGCGGGCATCCACCAGCTCGACCTGGTCAGCCGCTACCTGGCCGCGCTGCCGGAGGCGGTGGTCGGCTTCGGCTCCACCCGTGGCTGGGACGACGGCCGCGACGTCCACGACACCGTGCAGTGTCTCTTCGACTACCCGAAGGGGGTGCGCACGGTCTTCTCGGGGACGTTGGTCAGCTCGGTGGGTGGCGCGTTCACGCTCTTCCAGGGGAGCAACGCCAGCCTGATGATGCGTGAGCGACGCGGCTGGATGATCAAGGAGGCCGACTCGGCGCTTCTGGGCTGGGAGGTCTACGCCCGCAAGGACAAGGTCCTCGACGAGGCCGGCATCGCCTTGATCGCCGATGCCACCAAGATCATCGAGGCCGGCGAGGAGCCGGGCGAGGTGGGGGCCTCCGAGCACGAGAAGGCCCCCCTGCTCCTCGCCTTCGAGGACTTCTATCGCAGCATCAAGGAGGATGCCCCGGTGGCCTGTCCGGCCCTGGAGACCTACCAGGCCACCGTCGTCGCCTTGAAGGCCCACGCGGCCGCCCAGACTGGCAGCCGCATCACATACTCCCGCGAGGACTTCGAGCTGGCTTGAAGCGAGACGCGGGCACGACTAGCGGAGGTCCCATGTCAGATCATCCCAGTGGCAGCGACATCTCTCGCCGGGAGTTCTTCAGGAAGACCGGCACCGCCGTGGCCGTCGCCGGCGTGGGCCTGAGCGCGGCCCGCAAGGCGATGGGCGCCGCTCCGGCGGTGGGCTCCGGCATCCTCGGCGCCAACGACCGCCTGAACGTCGCGGTGGTCGGCGTCAAGGGGATGGGCGGCGGGCACATCGCCTACATCCTCGAGCAGATGCCCGACGCCAACGTCAAGATCTCGGCCATCTGCGACGTCTGGGAGAAGGCCCGGCTCAAGGCCAAGGAGAAGATCGGCCTGGCCGACGACCAGGTCTACAACTCCCACGAGAAGATGCTCGAGCGCAAGGACATCGACGTGGTGATCGTGGCCACCCCCGACCACACCCACAGCCTGATCGGCGTCGACGTCCTGAACAGCGGGCGCCACCTCTACGTCGAGAAGCCGATGACCCGCCAGCTCAAGGAAGCGTTCGAGATCAAGGCGGCGGCCGAGAAGAACAACCGCCTGGTCCAGCTCGGCGCCCAGGGGTGCACCGAGCCGCAGTGGCAGAAGGCCAAGGAGATCATCAAGTCGGGGCGCCTGGGCACCTTGCTGTGGGCGCAGGGCAGCTACTGCCGCAACAACCCGCACGGCGAGTGGAACTACGAGATCGACCCTGAGGCGGGCCCCGGCACCGTCGACTGGAAGCGCTGGCTGGGCAAGACCAAGAACGTCCCCTGGAACCCCGAGTACTACTTCCGCTGGCGCAAGTACTGGGCCTACGGCACCGGCCTGATCGGTGACCTGCTCCCCCACCGCCTCGGCCCCGTGATGATGGCGATGGGCCTCGACGAGTACCCGAAGCAGGTCTCTATGTTCGGCGGTAACCTGCTGGACACCGACAGAGGCCCCGACCCCGAGACCGGCAAGCCGTACGGCGCCCGGCGCGAGGTGGCCGACACCCACACCGCGCTGGTCGAGTTCCCCTCCGGGGTGATGCTGTTCCTGGCCACCACCACCAGCAACGAGCGCGGCGTCGAGGACATCGTCCGCGGCAACAAGGCCAACCTGGTGCTGGGCGGCTCCAAGGTGCTGCTCGAGCCGGAGCGGCCGTACGTCGACGAGGTCGACCGTGAGGACGTGGACATCCCCGAGGCCAAGGTCGAGAACGCCTGGCAGCGCAACCACGCCAACCACGTCCGCAACTTCTTCGACGCCACCCGCGGCAACGCGGAGCAGCACTGCCCCCTGGAGCTGGCCTGCCAGGTGCAGGCGGTGGTCTCGTGCCTCGAGAAGTCCTACCGCGAGCAGAAGACCGTCAAGTACGACCCGCGCCGCCGGAAGATGCACACGTGATCCTGGCCCCCTCGGGGTCGCCGCAAGCGCGGGTGGTCGTCGCCCTCGAGGCGATGGCCACCCGCTTCGTGCTTTCGCTGTGGGACGAGATCGACCCGGCGCGGCTCCGGGCGGCGGGGGAGGCGGCGCTCGCCGAGGTGACCCGCCACGAGGAGCGGCTGAGCCGCTTCCGGACCGACAGCGAGATCTCCCAGATCAACCGCAGCGCCGGACGTGGCCGCGCGCGGGTGAGCCCGCTGGTCTTCGAGCTGCTGGAGAGGTGCCGTGAGCTCCATCGGTCGACCGACGGGGCCTTCGACCCCACGGTGGGTCCGCTGATGCGCGCCTACGGCTTCCTCGGTGAAGGCGCCCCCGGGGGAGAGGCGGCGGTCTCCGCCGCCCGGGAGCTTCTGGGGATGGAGCGGGTGGAGCTGGACCGGGCCGCGCGCACCGCGGGTCTTCCGGTCGCCGGGATGGAGCTGGACCTGGGGGCGATCGGCAAGGGCGCCGCCGTGGATGCGGCCATCACCATCCTGCAGGAGTGCCGGATCGGCAGCGCCCTGCTCGACGGGGGCACGAGCTGCGTCCACACGGTGGGGACCGCGCCGGACGGCCCACCGTGGCGGATCGGCTGGCAGGTCCCGGGGGAAGCGGCTCCGCGCGTCGTCCAGCTCACACCGGCCCGCCCGGCGCTCGCGGTCTCGGCGTCCCACGGGCGCACGCTCGCCCGGGGCGCCGCCGCCGTCGGCCACGTCCTCGACCCCGTCCTCGGCGTCCCCGCCGACGCCCGGCGCACGGCCCTCGTCAGCGGCCCCACGTCGACGGTGTGCGACGCACTGGCCACCGCGCTCCTGGTCCTCGGCCCGGCCAAGGGCCGGGCCGTCCTGACTCGGTTCCCGGGCTACGCTGGCTTCGTGGCCCCGGAGGCCGCCGCTACCGGTAGCGGAAGCTGAAGACCACCCGCTCGCCCGGCATGCCCTTCATCCGGAAGACCAGGGTGTCCGGACTCTGGAGATCGACCACGCCGGCCACCGCCTGGAGGCTTCCCGGCTCGATCAGGCGCCCGCCCTTCTTGCCGGCGACGTCGAGACGGAAGCGCCACAGACCCGGGCCCTCCGCCTGGACCAGGACCGCCTCCACCCGCACGTCCCGACGGCCGGGGTTCGCCCCGCCGAGATCGAGGGCCCCGTACACCCGGCCCTCTCCTGGGTACCTCACCGTCCGCCCGTTGAAGACCACCTGGGCAGCCCCGCCAGGAACCAGCAACTGGCTCTCCCAGCTCAGCCGTCGCGGGGAGCCCACCGCATACGGCTCTTGATCCGGCTCCGACACGCCGGACGACACCGTGTAGTCGTGGCACTGCTCGTGCGCGGCTCTGCCGTCGCTCACACAGACCCGGGCGCCGAAGCTGCCCTCGGCGTAGGTGTGCTCCCGGCGACAGGACCCCGAGTACAGCTCACCGTCGCCGAAGTCGAACGAGAACTCCAGCTCGTCGCCATCCGGGTCCCGGCTCTCGCACATGTCGAAGGTCACCGTCAGGGGAGGGTCTCCGCTGGGAGGGTCGGGCCGCACCCGGAAGACCGCCCGTGGGGGGTTGTTGTGGGCCGCCAGCGTGGTGGTGGTGGTCGTCGTCGTCGTGGTCGTGGTGGTGGTGGTGGTGGTGGTCGTCGTCGTCGTGGCGGGGGCCATGGTCGGGCTGGCGGCATCTTCGCCGCCGCCCGAGCTGGCGGCCACCGCCACGCCGCCGGCCACCGCGGCGCCTCCCGCGGCGATCCCGACAACTGCCGTGGTGGACGCCCCGCCGCCCGCCGCGAACCCAACCGGCGTCGACGGGAAGACGGCGACCGTGGCCGTCTTCACGAATGCCGCGATCGGCCTCTCGCCGCAATCGCTCTGGCTGGCCACCACCAAGGCGCCGTAGGTCTCGCTACGGGCTTCGGCGAACGACCGGTTGCTGGCCTGGATGTAGTACTCGACCTGTTTGCCGATCAGCTCCTTCCCGGGCTTGGGCAGGATGCCCATGTGGCACTGCGCCTCCGGCGACATCTCGACGTGGTACCAGTCGGCGCTGTCCTGGACCCGGAAGTACACGCGGGCGGTGGCCAGGCTGGCGGCAGGGGTCAAGCAGGCGGGCAGCTTCGGGTACTGGCCGGCCACCAGACATCCGACCGCATCGTGATCGATGGCGGGCGGCTCCGTCTCGGCAGGGGCCAAGATGGCGGCCAGGATGGCGATGAGTGCTACGGACATTTCCACCTCCTCGATCGTCGGCTGGGACTGGGCTGGGCCAATTCTAGGCCACCCGAGCCCTGCGCCCGCGAAGCCTGTGGGTCTCTACCCCTACGAACGACATCCCGCGTCGAAGAGGCTCAGCGGCCACGTCCGGCCCGACCAGTGGCGGAAAGGACCGGCCGCCCTGCGCTACGGGACATCCTCGTGGTGGCCCTCGAGATGCTCGAGCACCTCGTCGACGCGGCAGAAGGCCAGGGCCGTGAAGGTGTCGGCGGCGCCGTAGTAGATGGCGATCCGGCCGCTCGGGGCGTCGTAGAGGTTCTGGCAGGGGAAGGCCACGTTGGGGACGAAGCCGACGGTCTCGTACGCCTTTTCGGGAGTCAGCAGGTAGTCGCCGCACCGCTTCAGCACCCGGTGTGGCTCCTCGAGGTCGAGCAGCGCGGCGCCGAAGCTGTAGACGTAGCCGTTACAGGTGGTGCTGACGCCATGGTAGAAGAGCAGCCAGCCCTCCGTGGTCTCGATCGGGGTCGGCCCGGCCCCGATCTTGGTGGCCTGCCACCAGCCACGTCCCCCCTTCCCCATCACCCTCCGGTGGCAGCCCCAGTGCACGAGGTCCGGGCTCTCGCTGATGAAGATGTCGCCGAACGGGGTGTGGCCGCCGTCGCTGGGGCGGCTCAGCATCCGGTACTTGCCCCCCACCTTGCGCGGGAACAGGACGCCGTTGCGGTTGAAGGGCATCAGGGGGTTGGGCATCCGGGTCCAGGACTCGAAGTCCCGGGTCCGGCCCAGCCCGATCGAGGCCCCGTGCATGTCGTCGCACCAGACGACGTAGTAGGTCCCCTCGATCTGGACCAGGCGCGGGTCGTAAGCGTAGCTGACGGGCTCCGGACGGCCCTCTTCGTCTCTCCAGGGGATCACCTGGTCGTCGATCTCGAAGCGAAAGCCGTCCGGGCTGCGCCCGAAGTGCAGGTTGGCGCGGCCGTTCTTGTGGTCGGCGCGGAAGACGCCGACGAAGGCGCCGCGATAGGGCAGGACCGCGCTGTTGAAGATCCGGGCCGTCGAGGGGGTCGGGTTCCAGCCAATGATCGGGTTGCCGCTGAAGCGCCAGACCACGTCGTCACAGCCCTTGGGCCGCTCCTCCCACGGGAGGTTCGACAGCGGCTCACCGACGATGCCCATGTGCTCCTCCACGAAAAAGGGCGGCGCGACCGGGTCAGCCGGAGACGCCGGCCGCTGCCAGGTAGCCGCTCATCACCTCGGCGTACTGGGGAATGGCGACCTCCGGCTCCTCGATCTCGGGGTGCCAGGCCTTCTCCCACTCGAACGAGTAGTACCCCTGGTAGCCGCCCCGGGCCAGCACGCGGACGGTCTCCTGGACGGGGATCTGGCCCCTCCCGGTCAGCACGTAGCGACGCTCCGAGCCGTCGGGGATCGAGTCCTTGAGATGGGTGTGCCGAACCCGGCTGCCGATCTGATCGAAGGTGTGGGCCGGGGTCTCTCCTCCCGCGGCAACGGTGTGGTGGGCATCCCACAGCAGCCCCACCTCGGCGCCTCCGATCCGGGCCAGCACGTCCTTCAGGATCTCGGAGCGGACGAAGTCGCCGTGGGTCTCCCAGAGGACGGTGACCCCGCTGCCCCGGGCGTGGTCGGCCAGGGTCACGAAGCCCGACGCGACGCGATCGAGGATTGCGTCGCGCGGCTCGCCCTTCGGGATCCGGTCGCCGAAGACCCGTACGTGCGGACAATCCAGCGTCTGGGCCAGGTCGATGAAGCGACGTCCCTCGTCGAGCTGGGCGGCACGGGCGGCCGCCTCGGCCTCGTGCATGTGCGCCGAGGCGTCGACGCAGGCAACCCGGAGGCCGGCGGTAGCCAGGTCGCGACGGCTCCCGGCCAGCCCCGAGCCCGTCAGCTCGGCTCGCCGGGTGAGGTCCATCTCGCCCATCAGCCCGCGCAGCTCGATGGCGGAGTAACCCAGCCGCTCCGCCTCGCCGACGATCTTCGGCCAGGGCCAGGCCGGGCAGCCCAGGGTCGAGAAGCAGATCGGCAGACGGGATCTCGGGACGGCGGCCCGCGACAGCGCGGCGCCGGACGCGGCCCCGGCCAGCGACAGCAGGAACGAGCGACGAGGGTGATGTGGCACAGCGTCCTCCTGTTCGGGCCCTGCGGGCAGCGCCCCACGACCGCCGTCATCCTAGCCACCCGCGGCCCCGGGCCGCAAGGCGGCCGGGTCCGGCGGCGAGGGCGTCGGTCGCCGTGGCGTATAATGCCGCCCACTGCGTCGGGTCGGCCCGCTCGTCCCCGCCCACCCCGCCGACAGGACGGACACGCGTGCCTCTCATCGAGCCAAACCACCGAACCACAGGAGGGTGTCTTGAGGCTCTGGCTCCTATTCCCCCTGAGCGTGCTGGTCGCCGCCAGCTCCGCCGCCGAGACGTCCTCCCCGACCACCCTGAGCTTCGATCAGGCCCTCGAGCGGGCCCTCTCCGCCAACGCGACGGTGGCAAGGGCGCAGGCCGAGGTCGAGGCCGCGGACGCCCAACGGCGCACCGCCCTCTCCTATCTGTTCCCGCGGCTGCAGGCGACCGGGGGACTGGTCCGGAACAGCAAGGAGGTCTCGTTCGGCGGCGGTGATTTCGCCCGGGTGATCCTCCCCCTCAATGACTGGAACCTGCGGCTGACGGTCTCCCAGCCGATCTTCGCCGGCCTGCGGGACCTTCGAACCTACCGGCAGGCCAAGGAAGGGATCCGGGGCGCGCAGCAGGGGGCACGTGCCACCGAAGACCGGATCCTGCTGAAGGTGGCCGTCGACTACCTCACGGTGGTGCAGGGAGATGCCCTGGTCGCCGTCGAGGAGCAGTCGCTCGAACTGGCCCGGAGGCGGCTCAAGCAATCCCAGGACTTCTTCGACGCCGGAGAGGTCACCCAGGTCGACGTGCTGCGGGCCGAGTCCTCGCTCAAGGCGGCCGAGCGCCGGCTGGCCCTGGCCCACCGGGAGCGGGAGGTAGCGGCCGGCCAGCTCCGCGTCGACCTCGACCTGGACGGCGAGATCCGCGTCGCCGAGCCCTCCCCCGACCTCCCTCCGCGCCCCGGGGAAGGCGATCTCCTCGCCCAGGCCGCAGAGAGCCGGGCCGACGTACGCCAGGCACGGATCGCCCTCCACGTCGCCGAGCTCGAGGTGAGCAAGCAGAAGGGCGCCTACCTGCCGGTGGTCACCGCTGACGCCGGCTACGTCCGCCAGAAGACGGCCTTTCCGGCCGAGGAGTACGGCTACGCGGCGCTGCGGGTGGCGGTGCCGATCTGGCAATCCGGCGAGGTCGCCGCGCGGGTGGCCGGGGCTCGGGTGCGCCAGCGCCAGGCACAGCTCGCGCTCGAGGAGGTCGAGCGGTCGGTGCGGGAGGACGTTCGCCGCGCCATCTTGGACGCCGAAACGGCGGCCCGGACCCTGGCGCTCTCGCAAGAGGAGCTCACCGCGACCGAGGCCGAGTATCAGCAGGTCTTCGAGCTCTACCAGAGCCAGGAAGCGACGTCCCTCGATCTCCAGACCACCGAGGCGACCCTGGCCGACGCTCGCCGCACCGTCGTCAACAGCCGTCTGGCTCGTATCCTCGCCGAGCTCGGCATCCACTTCGCAGCCGGCGACTTGAAGTCCGTGGTCCTGAAGGAGGCCCACCCGTGACACTGCGTCGCGTCTACCTGGTCTTCATCCTGCTGGTCGGCGCCCTGGCCGCGTGCTCTCGCAGCGCTCCCGGGCCGGCCGCCGCTCAAGCCCCCGCGCCTCCCCTGCCGGAGGACGTCCAGGGCGTGGTGGCGGTGGCGACGGAGCCGGCCGCCGCCGAGGCCCGCGACAGCCGCCTCAGCCTCACTGGCGAGTTCGTCTCGCCGGTGGTCTCGCGCCTCGTCGCCCGCACCGGCGGACGAGTCGGCCGGATCCTGGTGGACGAGGGGATGTCGGTCCGGAAGGACCAGCCGCTGCTCGAGCTGGAGACCCAGTACCTGGACCTCGACGTCCGCCGAGCGGAGGCCGAGCTGGCGCGGGCGGAGGCGATCGCCCGTGACGCCCACCGGGACCTCGAGCGGAAGCAGGGGCTCCTGGCCAAGGGGTCGGTCCCGCAGGCGGTCCACGATCGGTCGTTGGCCGCCGCCGAGCAGGCCGCCGCGGGTGAGGCGGCCGCCCAGACGGCGCTGGCCCTGGCCCGCCAGCGTCTGGCCGACGCGGTGCTCGTCTCCCCCATCGACGGGGTGGTGGCCGAACGGCTCACCGACGTGGGCGAGCGGCTCACCGAGGGCACGGTGGCGTTCGTGCTCAAGCAGACCGCCCCGCTTCGCCTGCAGCTCCGGGTCCCCGAGCGTTACCTGGCCGAGGTCGAGGTGGGGCGGGAGATCCAGGCCTCCGTCGACCCGTACCCCGGGAGGACCTTCAAGGGCCGGATCACCCTGGTCGGCCAGACCATCGAGACCGCCACCCGGACCTTCCTGGTGGAGGCCGAGTTCCCCAACCGGGACCGCCGCCTCAGGCCCGGGATGTTCGCCCGCATCTCCACCGACCTCGTGCTGCAGGCGGCCGGGGGCTAGCCGATGCAGAAGCTGGCCGAGATCTGCGTCCGGCGCCCGGTCTTCACCTGGGTGCTGATCCTCTCCCTGGTCGTGATCGGCCTGTTCTCCTTCGCCCGCCTCGGCGTCGACCGCTTCCCCAAGATCGAGTTCCCCTTCGTCACCATCAGCACCCGGTTGGTCGGCGCCGCCCCCGAGGAGATCGAGACCGAGATCACCGACAAGATCGAGGAGGCGGTCAACACCATCAGCGGCATCGACCAGCTCACCTCGATCTCCGCCGAGGGCGTCTCCCAGGTCATCGTGATGTTCGAGCTCGAAAAGGACGCCGACGTGGCCGCCCAGGAGGTGCGAGACCGCGTCAACAGCGTGCTCCGCGACCTGCCCCGCGACGCCGACCCGCCGGTGATCGAGAAGATCGACCCCGACGCCACCCCGGTCCTGTCGCTGGCGGTGTCCGCCTCGGCCCCGATCCGCGACGTCACCGAGTACGCCGACAAGGTACTGCGCCGGCGGCTGGAGCCGGTGCTCGGCGTCGGTCAGATCAAGCTGATCGGCGGGCGCAAGCGCCAGATCAACGTGATCGCCGATCCGGCGCGGCTGGCCGCCCTCGGGCTCACCGCCGCAGACCTGGCGGGCGCCCTCGCCTCCCAGAACGCCCAGCTCCCCGGTGGCCGGGTCGAGCAGGGGCTGCGCGATCTCACCCTGCGCACCTACGGGCGGGTGACCCGTCCCGAGGCCTTCGGCGAGATCGTGATCGCCAACCGCAACGGCTACCCGATTCGCGTGGCCGACGTGGCCACCGTCGAGGACGGCATGCAGGAGGCCGAATCGGTGGCGGTGGTGAGCGGAGAGCCGGCGGTGGTGCTGGAGATCCGCAAGCAGTCGGGGACCAACTCCATCGAGGTGGTCGACCGGATCAAGGACCGCGTCTTTCAGATCCAACAGACCCTGCCCGAGGGTTACCGCATCGACTTCCTGCGCGACGAGTCGGAGTACATCGTCTCGGCGGTGCGCGCGGTGGAGGAGCACCTGATGCTGGGGGCGCTGTTCGCGGCCACCGTGGTCTGGTTCTTCCTCAGGCGCTTCCGGCCCACCCTGATCTCCGCCATCGCCATCCCCACCTCGCTGGTCGCGACCTTCGGCGCCATCTACTTCATGGGGCTCACCCTGAACATCCTCACCCTGCTCGCCCTGGCGCTGGTGGTGGGTATCGTCATCGACGACGCGGTGATCGTGCTCGAGAACATCTTCCGCTTCATGGAAGAGAAGCAGATGTCCCCGATGCGGGCCGCCGTGGAAGGGACCCGCGAGATCGGTCTGGCGGTGCTGGCCACCAGCCTCTCGCTGATCGCGGTGTTCCTGCCGGTGGCCTTCATGGGCGGCATCGTCGGTCGTTTCATGAACTCCTTCGGCGTCACCATGGCCTTCGCCATCGCGGTCTCGCTGCTGGTGGCGTTCACGCTGACGCCGATGCTCTCGTCGCGATGGCTGCGCCCCAAGGAGATCGAGACCGAGAGATCCTCACGCGAGCACGGCGTCTATGCCTGGACCGAGCGGACCTACCTGTCCCTGCTCGACTGGACCATGGCCCACCGCTGGGTGCTGGTGGCGCTGATGGCGCTGGTCTTCCTCTCCACGGTGCCCCTCGCCATCATCGCCAACAAGAACTTCCTCCCCCGCGACGACGAGAGTCAGTTCGAGGTGGTGGTGCGCGCCCCGGAGGGCTCCAGCCTGGAGAGCACCAAGACCATCGTGGAGTCCATCGCTGGCCGGGTCCGGCAGCTCCCTGGCGTCCAGAGCACCCTCACCACCATCGGCGCCGATCCCCAGAACACCTTCAACCTGGGGCGCGTCTACGTGAAGCTGCTGCCGGTCAAGCAGCGCGGGCTGGACCAGTACTCGATCATGGCCAAGATCCGCACCGGGGTGCTCTCCCAGTACCGGCGCCTCGACCTGCGGGCCCAGGTCCAGCCGGTGGCCGCCTTCGGCACCGGGAACAACGCCGAGATCCAGTTCTGGATCGGCGGCCCCGATCTGGACCAGCTCGCGCAGTACGCCGACGTCGTGATGCAGAGGCTCCGGGCCATGCCCGGGGCCGTCGACGCCGACACCAACCTGGTGGTGGGCAAGCCCGAGCTGGGCGTCCACATCGACCGCGCCAAGGCCGGCGACCTCGGAGTCCGCGTCCAGGACGTGGCCAGCACCCTCAACATGTTGGTCGGGGGCCTGAAGGTCACCGACTACTACGAGGGGAGCGAGCAGTACGAGGTCCACCTGCGCGCCGACCCGGGCGACCGGCGCGACCAGGAGGGCATCGCCCAGGCCGAGGTGCCGTCGCCACGAGGCCCGGTGCCGTTGCGGGACGTGGTCCGCTTCGAAGAGAGCACCGGCCCCTCGTTGATCAACCGGCTCTCCCGACAGCGCCAGGTGCTGATGTTCGCCAACACCCTGCCGGGGACCTCCGCCCAGACCATCATGGATGGCCTGGTGGCCGCCGCCGACGAGCTTGAGATGCCGCCCGAGTACACCTACGGCTTCACCGGCCGCTCGCGCGAGCAGGGCCGGGCGGCAGTGAACTTCCTGATCGCCTTCATGGCCTCGATCATCTTCATGTACCTGATCCTGGCCGCCCAGTTCGAGAGCTGGATCCACCCCATCACCATCCTGCTGGCGCTGCCGATGACGGTCCCGTTCGCCTTGCTGACGATCGTGCTGCTCAACCAGTCGATCAACATCTACTCGTCGCTAGGGATCCTGGTGCTGTTCGGCATCGTCAAGAAGAACGGAATCCTGCAGGTGGACCACATGAACGGCCTCCGTGCCCAGGGCCTGTCGCGGGCCGAGGCGATCCGCCAGGCCAACCGGGACCGGCTGCGGCCGATCCTGATGACCACCCTCTCCTTCGTGGCGGGGATGATCCCGCTGGTGGTCTCGAGCGGCACCGGCTCCGCCACCAACCGCGCCATCGGCACGGTGATCATCGGCGGCCAGACCCTGGCCCTTCTGCTGACGCTTCTCGGGACGCCGGTGGCCTACAGCATCTTCGACGACTGGGCCCACAGCCGGCTCTGGGCGGCGGTGTCTCGGCTGGCCCCCAGCCGGCGGGGCCAGCCGGCCGGGGCGGTGACCGAGGATCTGGGGTAGCGCCGGCGGGATCGGGCGGCGACGCCAGCTTCGGCCCGCCGGC
>CAZNNH010000144.1:0-15914 GCA_964574335.1 uncultured Acidobacteriota bacterium
GGCCAAGGGGACCCACGAGGTCAAGGCCAAGGTGGTCTACTTCTACTGCTCGAGCAGCAAGGGGTGGTGCCGCAAGGGGACCGAGAAGATCGAGCTGACGGTACCCGTGGAGTAGGGGCCGGGGCACCCGACCCGTCCTGACCGGGGCGCGGGTCGGGCTGCCACGAGCGGGCTGTGCTCCCAGGGTTGGCGCCGGGAGCTGTTCGCGCCTTCAGGGCCGGTATCCGACTCCGTCCTGCGAGGCCTGGTCGTAGTCGGCGGGCTGGTTCAGGTTGCGGAACAGGTCGGCGGGGTTCCCGAAGGCGGAGAGCTCATCGGGACCGACCTCCAGCATCCGGACCTCGGGCCAGAAGCTCGTCATCTTGAGATCGCCGCCCGCCACCCGACCTCGGATGGCCGGCAGGCAGGTCCTACGGTAGACGGCGCAGAGCGGCTCGGGGCCCTTCGGGGAGCGGGGAACGACGGCGTCGTGGCCCGCCGCCCGCTCCAACAGGTGGCGCAGGACGGCGACGCTGACTGCAGGCAGGTCGACGCCAAGGAAGAGACCCAGCTCTCCGTCGAGCGACTCCAGTCCGGACAGGACGCCGCCCAGCGGGCCCGCGCCTGGCACTCGGTCCAGCACCAGCGGTCGCCCGCGGTCGGCATAGCGGGCCTTCTGGCCGCAAAGGATCCGGACGTCGTCGCAGCACGCCGCCAGGCGGCGCACGGTGTGGTCGAGGAGCGTGGCCTCGCCCCAGGGGAGAAGCGCCTTGTCCCGACCCATTCGCTGGCTCTCGCCCCCGGCGACCACGAAGCCCGTGACCTTCGGCCGCTCGGCTGGTCGCATGCACCCCGATTCTCCCGCACCGCTGTGCCGGAGTCCCAGATCCTTCGGGCGAGGGCCGGCCGGGCGCCCTCAGGATGACGCGGGGCGAGGGCCCGCGAGGCCGTCCGCTGCGGCGAGGCGTACCGCGAAGGCGCCACCCATCCTCGCGGTCCGCCGATTCGACCTGCGCAGCCTGCAGCAACGAGAGGCCCGCGGCCACTACGAGGGACGTCACGTGGCTGTCTCTGATGTCCGCTCCACCACCGGAGCGTTGCTGACCCGACGACGGTTGGCCCGTCAAGCCGTACTGGCGCAGGTGGGGCCATGCGGGCCCTTGCGGCAGGGCCTGGTGCGCTCCGGCAATGGCACGGTGCTCCCTCCCGTCCGTGAAGGCTCCACAGGCGCTGGCGTGGCGCTTGCCAGATCCATAGACGCAGGCGTCACGGACGCAGGCTCCGGCTGGGGGTGCGAATCACCATCCAGCCCAGCCCCTTCTTTCCTCGCCGTGCGGGGTTGTACGGACCGGGACTCTCCTCCAAGGCGCCCGGTCCTTGCTGTCTCCTCCAGCTTCACTTTCTTCAGCTTTCCACGTGACAACTTTTCGGAGGTCGGTTCGCGGACAGACTGAGCGCCCACCAGAGCACTGGAGCGGCTCGAGGCCCGGCGCTACGCGCGGACGAAGACCCCGCGGAAGACCCTGGCAGGGACCGACACCTCGCCGAGATCGCGCCGGATCCCGGCAGCCGTCCGGCGGGCGGTGTACGAGCGGGATGGGGGGCGCTGCACGGAGCGTCACCGGCTGGAGTGCCACCACGCCGGCAAGGCCTGGGCGCGCGGCGGCGACCACAGCATGGAGAACCTTCGACTCGCGTGCCAGGTCCACAACCAGCACCTGGCCGACCTCGAGTTCGGTCGCGACTGGATGGAGGGCTGCCGGCGGGCGCGGCGAAGCATCGGCCGGCAGCCGGCCGGGCGGAGCGCCGCGGGCATGGCGGGAGTGGCGTCGCCCGGCTGACGCCACTCTGCGCGGCCGCCGGCCTGCTGGCCGGCTGACGCGCGGCCGAGGGCTCGGGCCGCCGTTTGGGAGCCTGGTCCCCGGTCTGTGCGCTGGAGGGCTCTCGGCTGTGAGCGTGAGCCCCAGATCCTTCGGGCGCCCGCAGACCGACGGCCCCGGCCTGTCGTCCTGAGGGCTTCTTCGATGGGGCCCTCGACGGGGACATCGTCCTGAGTCGAGCACCGGCGGGCCGCCGGTCAGTACGCCCGTTCTTCCGGGGCTCAGCCGAGGACGACAGTCCAGGCTGACGATCGGGCCGGCACCTATAATCGCGGTGTGGGGCTCTCCGACAAGCTCGAGCAGGTTCCGGTGCGGCCCGGCGTCTACCTCTTCAAGGGCCACGACGGCTCGGTGCTGTACGTGGGCAAGGCCCGGGTGCTGCGCGACCGGGTGCGCTCGTACTTCCAGGCCTCGCGGCCCCTCGAGCCGTGGAAAAGCACGCTGGTCTCGGAGATCGCCGACCTCGAGCTGGTGGTGACCGACACCGAGATGGAGGCGCTGGCGCTCGAGAACAACCTGATCAAGCGCCACCAGCCCCGCTACAACGCCCGCCTCCGTGACGACAAGAATCACCCCTACCTCAAGCTGACCCTGGGGGAAGCGTACCCCCGGCTTCACGTGGTGCGGCGGGTGGGCGACGACAAGAACGCCTACGGGGGTCCGTACATCCCGGCCAGCCTCGGGCGCAAGACCGCGGCCCTGGTCCACAGGCTGTTCGGCGTCCGCTCGTGCAAGGAGACGCTCGACGGCCGGCGCCCCCGCCCCTGCCTCCAGTTCCAGATCAAGCGATGCCTGGCCCCCTGCGTGGCCGAGCTGTGCACGTTGGAGCGATACCACACCGCCTGCCAGAACGCCCGGCTGTTCCTGGAGGGGCGCCAGGACGAGGTGGCGCGCCGGCTGAGGGGCGAGATGGAGGAGGCCGCCGCCGCCGAGCGGTTCGAGGACGCGGCGCGGCTGCGCGATCAGCTCCGAACCCTGGAGCGCCTGGAGACGCCGCAGAAGGTCACCACCACCGAGCTCGAGGAGCGCGACCTGTTCGCCGTCCACGTCCAAGGGGCCCGCGCCGCCTTGCAGGTCTTCTCGGTGCGGGAGGGTCGCGTGGCCGGGCGCGAGGGTTACCTGCTGGACCACGTCTCGGAGCCCGAGCGGCTGCTGGCCGCGTCGATCCAGCAGTTCTACGGAGGGGACCGCTACGTCCCCCGGGAAGTCCTGGTCCCCGAGCCGCTCCCGGACCAGGCGCTCCTCGAAGGGTGGCTGGGCGCCCGCCGCGGGACCCTGGTGCGGATCCGGGTGCCGCAGCGGGGCGAGAAGGTGCGCCTGCTCGGCCTGGTGGAGCGCAACGCTCGGCTGGCCTACGAGCTCGAGTGGCACCGCCCGCGCCAGGCCGCTCAGGAGGCCGTGCGCGCCCTGGCCGAGCAGCTCGAGCTCGAGGACCTGCCCCGCCGCATGGAGTGCTTCGACATCTCCAACATCCAGGGCTCCGACGTGGTGGCGTCGATGGTGGCCTTCGAGGACGGGGCCCCGCACAGGGCCGCGTACCGCAAGTACCGCATCAAGGGCCTGGCCGGATCTCCCGACGACTTCGCCTCGATGCGGGAGGTGGTGGGTCGGCGCTACCGACGGCTGCTGGAGGAGGGCCGCGAGCTGCCGGAGCTGGTGGTGATCGACGGCGGCAAGGGACAGCTCGCGGCCGCGGTCGCCGCCCTCGACGAGCTCGGGCTCGGGGACCAGCCCGTGGTCAGCCTGGCCAAGAAGGAGGAGCTGGTCTTCACCCGCGAGCGTAGCGGGCCGTTGGCGCTCCCGCGCACCTCACCCGCCCTCCAGCTCCTGCAGCGGATCCGTGACGAGGCCCACCGCTTCGCCGTCGGCTTCCACCGCCAGCGCCGCTCGAAGCGCACCCTGACCTCCGAGCTCGACCAGATCCCGGGGATCGGGCCGACTCGGCGCCGCGCGCTGCTGTCGCGCTTCGGCTCGGTCCGCGGCGTGCGGGGCGCCAGCCACCCCGAGCTGGCCACCACCGTGGGCGAGGCCCTCGCCACCCGGATCCGCGCCCACTTCGACGGAGGCCGGAGATGACCCCTCTCGAGCGGTTCCGGCGCCGGCTGGCCGGCCAGCCGGTCGATCGCGTCCCCAACTTCGACATCTTCATGACCTTCGCCGCCCATCACATCGGGGTGCCGCTGTCCCGCTACTACCTCGACCACCGGGTGCTGGTCGAGGCCAATCTGGCGGTCCAGCGCGACTTCGAGATCGACATCGTCCAGGCCATCTCGGACCCCTACCGCGAGGCCCACGACCTCGGCCTGAAGGTCGACTTTCCGGAGGACGGCCTGCCGGTGCGCCGAGAGGGGCCGCTCGAAGACCCCGGCCGGCTGGCCTCGCTCCGGCCCATCGAACCGGCCCAGGGCCGGCGGATGAGCGATCGCCTGGAAGCGATCCGCCGGCTTCGGGACGAGGTGGGGGGCCAGGTGCCGGTGATGGGCTGGGTGGAGGGCGCCTTCGCCGAGGCCGGCGCGCTGCGCGGCCACACCCGGCTCCTGGTCGACGTGGTCGACCGCCCGGATTGGGTCGAGGAGCTATTGGAGCGTTGCGTGGAGGTCGAGATCGCCTTCGCCCGCGCCCAGGTCGCCGCCGGCGCCGACCTGATCGGGCTCGGCGACGCCATCGCCTCGCAGGTCTCGGGGCGGATGTACGAGCGCTTCGCCTTGCCGTACGAGCGCCGCATCTTCGAGGCCGTGCACCAGGCGGGGGCGCTTTGCCGGCTGCACATCTGCGGCGACACCTCCCACCTGGTCGAGCTGATGCCCCGGACCGGCGCCGACGTCATCGACATCGACTGGATGGTGGACGTGGGCGCGGCCGCCACCGCCTTCGGCCCGAGCATCGCTCTCTGCGGCAACTTCGACCCGGTCGAGGTCATGCTCCGGGGCACCCCCGAGGCGGTCGAGAAGGCCACCCGACGCTGCGTCGAGCAGGGCGGCCCGCGGCACATCAGCGCCGCCGGCTGCGAGATCCCCGACAAGACGCCCCAGGAGAACCTGCGAGCGCAGGCGCGGGCGCTGCGGGAAGCCGTGGCCTGAGCCCGCGGATCAGGGCTCGACGGTGACGGCGCCCCGCAGCGTGAGGTCCGCGTCGCGGGAGGAGCGGCCGACCAGCAGCTCGACAGGACCCGGTTCCACCACCCAGGCGTGGGCGGCGGCGTCCCAGTAGGCGAGCTCCGCCGCCGGCAGCGGGATCGTGACCGAGGTCGTCTCGCCCGCCGCCAGGTCCACTCGCTGGAAGCCGCGGAGCTGCTTCCCGGGCCGCGCCACCTTCGAGGCCGGGTAACGCACGTAGAGCTGGACCACGTCTTCTCCGCTCCGGGCGCCGGTGTTGGTCACGTCCACCGTCACGTCGACCGAGCCGTTCCGGGAAAGGCGGGGGCCGCTGGTCCGCAGGTTGGCGTAGGCGAAGCTCGTATAGCTGAGGCCGTACCCGAACGCGTACTGCGGCTCGCCCTGGAAGTACATGTAGGTGCGGCCGTGGCGGATGTCGTAGTCCATCATCGGCGGAAGCTGCTCGAGGGACGCAGGCCAGGTCTGGACCAGGCGACCGCCCGGGTCGGCGTCGCCGAAGAGCACGTCGCCGAGGGCGTGGCCCAGCTCCTGGCTGGCGTGGGTCACGTGGAGGATCGTATCGACGTGATCGGCGGCCCAGGGGAGGGCCACCGGGAAGCTGCTGATCAACGCCAACACGGTGCGCGGGTTCGCTTCGTACACCCGGCGGATGAGCTCCTCCTGGCCGGGGGGGAGCGTGATCTGCTTGCGGTCGACGGCCTCCTTGCCCTCGCTGGGCGAGGTCACCACCTGCCACCCCGCGTTCCCCTCGGGGTGGCTGCCCACGCACACGACGGCCACGTCCCGATCCTTCGCCATCTTCACCGCGGCGTCGCTCATGTCCCCGACCCAGCTCACGTTGACTCGCCGCGGAGCGGGGAAGGGGCCGGGGTTGGCGGTGTCCTCGATCCCCTCTCGAGGGGAGACTCGGTACGGCGGCGTACCCGAGTACCAGTCCAGGAGCACGGTGTTGCAGAGAGGACCGACCACGGCGATGGAGGTGGGCCGGCTGCGGTCCAGGGGGAGCAGGCCCGCCGAGTTCTTCAGCAGGACGATCGACTCGCGAGTGACCTCCCGGACGAGGGCCCGGGTCTCGGCCGAGGCCCACGGCTCGGGATCCCCGTCCTTCCCGATCCGGGCGTACGGGACCCGCTCCGGCGGGTCGAGCAGGCCGAGGCGGATCGAGACCCGGAACAGGCCGCGCAGGGCGGCGTCGATGTCGGCTTCCGTCAACAGGCCGCGCTCCAGCGCCTCCGTCACCGCCTCCTTGTGCCGATCGAGGAAGTGGTTGATCCCGGCCTTGATGCAGGCCGCCGCCGCGGCCGGCAGGTCGGGGAACGCATGGTGCGCGCTCACCAGCAGGCGGAGGCCGCCGCCATCGGTGCACAGAATGCCATCGAGCCCCCACTCGCCCATCACGATCTCGCGGAGCATCGGGTGGACATGGGCAGGGGTGCCGTTGACGGCGTTGTAGGCGGCCATCATGGCGTTGGCCCCGCCGGAGCGGATCGCCATCTCGAACGGCTTGGCGTAGTACTCGCGCCACAGCCGCTGGTCGAAGTCGGACGAAGAGCTGGAGCGGCCGTCCTCGTTGCTGTTGGCGAGGAAGTGCTTCAGGAGCGACGCGGTCTTCCAGTAGCGGGGGTGATCGCCTTGGAGGCCCCGCGTGAAGGCGACCGCCAGCGTGCCGGCCAGGAAGGGATCCTCGCCGTAGACCTCCTCGGTGCGGCCCCAGCGCGGGTCACGGGCCAGATCGGCGTTGGGCGCGCGCACGATGAGGCCCGCCCGGTCGTACCTCGGGCTCTGGAACAGGTAGCGGGCCTCGAGCGCCTCCTGCGCCGCCACCCGCCGGATCAGCTCGGGGTCCCAGGTGGCGGCGAGGCCGTAGGCCTGGGGGAACTGGGTGGTGGCGGTCGGGTTCCGGCGCCCCCAGTTGCTGGGCCCACCCTGGGCCACGCCGTGGTAACCCTCGATGTGCGGCGAGCCCGCGACCCCCAGGCGGGGGACGGCGGCCTGCCCGGCCAGGGCGTCGATCTTCTCCTCGAGGGTCATGCGGCCGATCAGGTCGTCGATCCGGACCTCGTCAGGAAGATCGGGGTCGAGGAAGGGGAAGCCGGCGTCGCCGGGCGTCTTCGCTTCGACCGCCCAGGCCGAAGCCGTCGAGAAGAAGAGGAAAAGAACGCCGGCCACCACCGCGCCGCTGCCGATCTTGCTTCCGTGTCTCGTCATCGGGCCCCACCTCCCGGTCCAGTCTCGCACGTGTTTCGGGGCCGCGCACGTCCCGGCGAGGGGGACCTTCCCGCGACCCACGATCGGGTTGCCGTCATCTTCCTTGCCTCCGACCGAGGGTCCGTGGCAGGATTCGCGGCCATGCGCGACGTCCGAGGTCCGGAAAGCCCACGATGACCCATCCCATCCCGCTCTCGCCCATCGACCACGTCTTCACCGGACAGGGCTCGTACCCGATCGAGTTCGTCTTTTCCTACGCGGGCGAGCTCGACGTCGAGCGCCTGCGCCAGAGCCTGGCGCGCGTCGTCGAGGTGTTCCCGCCCGCGTCCAGCCGCCTGGTGCGGCTGGACGGCGGCTTCGGCCTGGAGCCGAGCCCCGATGGGCTCGAGTTCGTCACCGCGGAGTCCGCCATCGGGTTCGAGGCGGCCGACGACCGCACCCTCTTTCTCGATCCGGTCGCCACCTTCGAAGGAGAGCCCCTCACCCGGGTGCGGCTGACCCGGACGCCGCAAGGCTCGGTGCTCGGCGTGAGCCAGTCCCACGCGGTGGGCGACGGCTTCAGCTACTTCCACTTCCTGAGCTGCTGGTCGCGCCTGTTTCGGGGCGAGCCGTTCCAGCCCCCCTCCCACCAGCGCCAGCGGCTGATTCCGTCCGCCGCCACCTCGGACGGCGAGCCGACGCCCGCCGATGTGCTCCGGGACACGGGCCTGTTCTGGAGCGGGCGCCGGGCCGCCGTCCAGCGCGGCCCGCTCCGCTGGGAGCGTCACCAGCTCTCTCGCGCGCGTCTGAAGGAGGTCCTCGGCGAGGCGCAGCGCGAGTCGCCAGTCAGGCTCACCCACAACGACGCGGTCGCCGCCTGGCTGTGGCGCGAGTCGGCCGCCTCCTGGGGCGCCGACCCCCGGGCCGACACCTACCTGAGCTGCCCGGTCGACCACCGCCGGCTGCTCCCCGAGCTGCCCGCGACCTACTTCGGCAACGCCGTGGTCCTGGCCACCGTGGAGGCCACCATCGGCGAGCTGGGCGCGGCGCCCCTCGCCAAGCTGGCCCAACGCGTTCGGGCGGCGGTTTCGGCCGTCGACGAGGCTCGCGTCTTCCGCTCGCTGGGGACGATGGATCGGCTGCTCCGGCACAACGGGCCCGGGGTGATGGAGGAGTGCCACGTGATGCACCCGCAACGCGGCCTGCTGGTGACCAACCTCTCACGCCTTCCCGTGAGGGAGATCGACTTCGGCGCCGGTCCGCCGACGGCGTTCGACATCCTCACCGCGGTGCCACGGGGGGCGGTGGTGCTGCCGGCCGCCGACGGCCTCGACGTGCGGGTCTGCCTGCCGGGGGAGGCCGGCTGAGCGCGCCGCGGCTGCGGCACCGCCCCCGAGCGATTGGTCGGGACGCCCTTCGGGGCGCTACTGTCGCTGAAACGCCCGGTACGAGTGAGGCTTGATGGACATCCTGACCACCGTCTTGCCGGCATCGGCCGAGCGGAAGAACCCCCGACCCTCCGGCACCTTCTGGCCGTGGAGGATCTCGCCGGTCTCCAGGTCACGCAGGCTGCCGGTCCCGCCGTCGGCGACGATGCCGACCTCGACCGCCTGGTCACGGAAGGACTCCACCACCAGGGTGCCGTTGTCGTAGAGGAACAGCGAGACCTCGGCCGGTCCGTCGAGCCGCACGTCGAGGCCAGCGGTCACCACCCTTCGGATCGTGTCGAGCGCCGACTCCGGCAGGGCGTAGAGGTCGGCGGGGTTGTCGGGGATCACCCAGACGTACAGGTGCCCGGCGCCGTAGTCGGCGTCGTGAAGCAGCGGCCAGCCCATCTGGCCGTCGACGGCGTCGATCAGCGGCCAGGAGTCGTTGGTGAAGTAGTGGAGCTGCGGGATCAGGATCTTCTTGCTCGCTCTGGCCGGCTCGCCCCATCCGGACCGGAAGTCCTCGACCAGGGCCCGCTGGGGCAGCACCTGCAGCTCGGCGATCTGCTCGATGCCCCGGCCTCGAAGGGCGGCCAGCAGGCCGGAGGTGATCACCACGCTCTTTCCGGACCGGACCTGACGCTCGATCTTCAGGGCGATGGCCGGGTCGTGCTTGGCGGCCTCGGTGAGGAGCACCAGGTTGGCATCGGTGGGGAGCTCCGGGCGCAGGTCGATGGGGATACCGACCATGCCCATGAAGCTGTGGAGGAAGTCCTCGCCCGATGAATGGTGGGGCTTGTAGCTCCGGACGCCCACGGGGTTCCCGAGCTGGCCGATGATCGGGTCGATCTTTCGGAGCGACCATCCGGCGATGCGAGCCATGGTCAGCTCGGGCGAGAAGGAGCCGTCGTCCCGGCGGTAGGGAGAGACCGCCGCCTCGTAGTCGAAGCTGGTCCCCTGCCAGGGCGCCCGTTGCGCCTCCCGGACCGGGACCTGCATCCCACCGAAGTCGAAGAGCGTGATCTCGGGTGCCTTGGCTAGCAGCGTGAGCCAGAGCTGCTCGGCGTACCGGTCCAGGTACCGCGAGCCGTAGATGTCCACCCAGCCGCCGCGATTGTGGCCGGGCCGCAGGCTCTCGAAGTAGCGCCAGATCTGGTAGCCGAGGTACGGCTGCAGGTGCTGGTCGCTGAGCCGGGAGTCGCGCGTCTCGGTGCCGGTGTAGATCCCGTCGAACACCTGCGGCCCCTTCTCCAGGTCGAAGCCCAGCCCCTGGAAGTGGTCGTACCAGTTCGGGTACTTGATGATCACCTTGACCTTGGGGTTGACCCTCCGCGCCGGCGCCAGGATCAGCTCCCGGGCCACCTGGTCGAGGAGGGCCAGGCGGTAGTCGGTCCAGGAGCGTTCCCCCTTGGCGCGGATCTCGACGTCTCTCTTGCAGCTCGTGAAGAAGAAGTCGTCGAGGACGATCTCGTCGAAGTGACGGGCGGTGTGCTCGACCACCTTCTGCACCCAGGCGCGGTGCTCCGGGTCGCTGTAGCAGAAGGTCTGGAAGCGGTTGCGCTCGGCGATGGTGAGGGTGATGCCTCCGGCGGTCTCCAGGCCGCGTTGCTCGAAGAAGCGTTTGGCCGTCTCCAGCGTCTGGTCGTCGACCAGGATCTGGTCCCGGTGGGTCTCGAGGTAGACCTTGGACAGGGCGAGGTGCTTCTGCATCACGTCGAAGCGTGCCCCGAGCTTCTCGAGGTCGCCCATCTCGCGGACCTCGTAGGCCCGGCAGTAGACGGCGGCCTGGAAGCTCTTGTATCCCTCCGCCCCGGCCGAAGAAGCCCCCGTCAGCGCCAACAGCGCCGCGGCCAGCGGCAGGGCGGCTCTGGTGATCATCGTGTCCCTCCTCTTGTGGCCGATCCTCCGCCCAGGCTGGCGACAGCGGGAGTCCCGGATTCTTCGGGCGACGGCGAGATGGACGCCCTCAGAATGACGGCCACCGCCGGTCCGCGGCCGACGGCCGGGCGTCATCCTGAGGGCTTCCTCGCAGCTGCACCTGCCGGGGATGTCATCCTGAGTGTCTCTTCGAAGCTGAACCCCGGAAGGATCTCGCGTGCGGGCTAGTCCGTCTTTCGCTTGGCGACCAGCTCCTCGGTGGCGAAGTCGCCCACCTGCCGGGTGAGCTTGATCTCGTCGCCCTGGACGGTCCCCGAGTAGGTGATCGGGATCTCCTGGCCCTGGAAGCTCAGGGTCTCGGCAAACGAGATCTTGTCGCCGTCCAGCTTGACGTCCTTCAACGCCACGTCCGCCGTCTCGCCCATGCGCTCGGCCGTCGCCGTCCCGGTCAGCGCCTCGCCGTCCTTCTCGAACGTGTAAGCGTACTTCTGGACGCCGACCTGGGTGTCGAACTCCGCCGTCCACGTCCCCACGACGTCACCCGCCATCACGGTTGCGGCCAGCCCCAGAACCAGGGCCACGGCGGCCAGACCTGCCGAGCGTCTCATTGGACCTCCATTTGGATCATCGATCCTTGCCGTGGTGCGCGATCCTGCGCCCACGGCAGCGTTATTCATACCTCAACGACTCGATCGGGTCGAGCAGCGCCGCCCGGCGGGCCGGGAAGTAGCCGAACAGGACGCCGATCAGGCCCGACACCACGAACGAGAGCAGGTTCACCCAGAGGCTGAAGAGAAACGGCACCTGGATGGCCCTGGCGGCGCCGAAGGCAATCAGGTTGGCGATGACCACGCCGATCAGCCCGCCGAAGGAGGAGAGGGCCACCGCCTCCACCAGGAACTGCAGCAGCACCTCGTGCTCGAGGGCGCCGATCGCCAGGCGGATCCCGATCTCGCGGGTCCGCTCGGTGACCGAGACCAGCATGATGTTCATGATCCCGATCCCGCCCACCAGCAGGCTGATCGCGGCCACCGCCCCGAGCAGCAGGGTCATCACCCGGATGGTGCCGGACAGCGTCTCGGCGATCTGCCGGGTGTCGATGACGCTGAAGTTGTCGTCCTCGTTCTCGGCGATGTTGCGGCGCTCCCGCATCAGCCGCTGGATCGCCTCGGTGGCCTCGGAGAGCGACGAGCCCTCCTTGACCGAGACCTGCAGGGTGGTGACGTCGTCGCTGCCCCGCACCCGCCGCTGGACCGTGCTGAGCGGCATCACCAGGATGTCGTCGGCGTCCATGCCGAAGGCGCCCTGGCCCTTGGCCTGCAGCAGGCCGATCACCTCGCAGGAGAAGCGCTTGACCCGGATCTGGCTGCCCACCGGGTTCTCCTGGCCGAACAGCTCCCTCCGCAGGGTGGCACCGATCACGCACACCGCCCGGCCGGCACGCTCCTCGGCGTCGGTGAAGAAGCGCCCATCGGCCAGCCGCCAGTTGCCGGTGACGAAGTAGTCGTTGGTGCTTCCGGTGACGGTGGTCGACCAGTTCTCGGCCTGGTAGACGACGGTCACGCTGGCGCCGAGGGACGGGGCCACCGCGGCGACCGCCCCGATCTGGCTGGCGATGGCCTCGGCGTCCTCGCGGCGGAAGCTCGGTGCGCCCGCCGCGTCCCGTCCGGGCCCCAGGCGCTGGCCGGGGCGGATCACCAGCAGGTTGCTCCCGAGGCTGGAGATCTGGTCCTTGACCGACTGGGTGGCGCCGTCGCCCAGGGTCACCATGATGATGACGGCGCTGACGCCGATCACCACGCCGAGGATGGTCAGAAAGGAGCGGAGCACGTTTCGCCGGATCGCCCGCACCGAGAGCAACAGGCTGTTCCACACCATCAGTGGGTCACTCCGTTCAGGTGGTCGGAGTCGACCTCGCCATCGACGAAGCGGATCACCCGCCGCGCATGGCGAGCCATCTCCGGCTCGTGGGTGACCAGCAGCACGGTGATGCCCTGCTCCCGATTGAGCTGGTCGAGCAGAGCCATGATCTCCTGGCTGCGTCGGGTGTCCAGGTTCCCGGTGGGCTCGTCGGCCAGCAGCAGCGCCGGCCGGGTGACCAAAGCCCGCGCGATCGCCACCCGCTGCTGCTGGCCGCCGGAGAGCTCGGAGGGGGCATGGCCCTCCCAGCCGGTGAGGCCCACGGAGGCGAGCGCTTCTTGGGCGGCCTGGTGGCGCTCGTGTCGGGGCGTGCCTCGGTAGACGAGGGGCAGCTCGACGTTCTCCAGGGCGGAGGTGCGGGCCAGCAGGTTGTAGCCCTGGAAGACGAAGCCGAGATAGTGACGACGGAGCAGGGCCCGCTGCCGGCGGGAGAGCGTCTCGACGTGCACCCCACGGAACAGGTAGGCACCGCCGGATGGGGTGTCCAGGCAGCCGAGGATGTTCATCATGGTGGACTTGCCGGAGCCGCTGGGTCCCATGATGGCCACGAACTCCCCCTCCTGGACGGTGAGGTCGATGCCCCGCAGGGCCTGGAAGGCGGCCTGGCCGTGACCGTAGACCTTTCTCACGCCGCGAAGCTCCAAGAGCGGCCGCCCGGTCTCGACCGCCGCGGCCCCGGTGGTCACGACCGGGCTCCCGGCTTCTCCGTGATGACCGCCATGCCTTCCTGGAGCGTGCCGCCCGTCACCTCCGTCAGCCGGCCGTCCGTGGGCCCGGGGGTGACGGGAACCGCCACCGGCCGCCCGTCGCGGAGGACAAAGACGTTGTGGGTGCCGTCTGCGTTGCCGGACCCGTTGGCGGATCGACTGGGGGTCTGGGGAGGGCGGGGGAACAGGTTGGAGACGAAGCTCCCGCTGGGCTGCGAGGCATCGCTCGCGGGGGGCGAGAATCGCAGCGCGGCGTTGGGCACCAGCAGGACGCCGTGGCGCTCGACCGCGATGATCTCGGCGGTGGCGGTCATCCCGGGCCGCAGGCTGAGGTCGTCGTTGTCGACGCTCAGGATCGTCTTGTAGGAGACGACACCGTCCTTGGTCTGCGAGCCGTAGCCGACCCGGGTGATGCGGGCGGGGTACTTGCGCCCCGAGTACGCGTCGACGGTGAAGGTCGCCGTCTGCCCCTCCTGCACCCGGCCCACGTCCGCCTCGTCGACGTCGACCTGCAGCTCCATGCGCGCCAGGTCCTCGGCCAGCGTGAACAGCACCGGGGCCTGGAACGAGGCGGCTACGGTCTGGCCCGGCTCGATCTCCCGGGTCAACACGATGCCGTCGATGGGGGAGTGGATCGAGGCCTTGGAGAGGCTGGTCTTGGCGGAGCTGAGCGAGGCCCGCGCCTGGTCCACGGCGGCGCGGGCGTTGGCCTCGTCGGCCACCGCCCGCGCCGCCGTCGCTTCCGCCGCATCGAGGTCCGCCTCGGAGGGGACTCTTCCTTTCGATAGCTCGGCCACCTGGCGCAGGCGCTGTAGGTTGGCCTGAGACTCCTTCACGCTGGCCTCCGCCTGCTGCACCCGCGCCTCGGCCGAGGCCAGGGCGGCCCGCGCGTTGATCACCTGGTCCTGGAGCTTGGACAGGTCGAGACGCGCCAACACCTGCCCGGCCGAGACCCGGTCGTTGTCGTCGACGTAGACCGACTCGACCAGCCCGGAGACCTCGCTGCCGACGTCGACCTGGTTGGTGGGCTGGAGGTTGCCGGTGGCCGATACGGTGACCGTCAGGTCGCCACGGCCCACCTTCTCGGTGCGGTATTGCTGGAGAGCGGCACCCTTGCCGCTTCGGCCCAGCACCGCCGCCAGTACCACGGCCAGGATCAGGGCGCCCCAGATCAACCACCGGCTGCGTCGTCGTCGCCGGCCGGCCGACCCTTCGGCAACGATGGCGGCCAGCGTTTCGTCCCGTGAGACGGGTGTCGAGCTCATGATTCCTCACCCTCCGAATGCGCGCCTCGGGCCACGGTCGGCGCGCTCTCCCAGCCGCCACCGAGGGCCTTGAAGAGCCGGATCAGGGCCGTGGTCCCGTCGGCCTCGGCGGACTTCAGACTGTCTTCGACCGCGAGCAGCGAGCGCTCGGTGTCCAGCACCGTCTGGTAGCCGATCAGCCCGGCCTCGTACTGCTTGCGGGCCAGCTCGGCCGCCGCTCGGGCCGCCTGGGTGGCGGTGGTCAACGCCTGCTGGCGCCGCTCCGCGCTGGCCAGAGAGGCAAGAGCGTCCTCGACATCCTGAAGCGCGGTCAGGACGGTGCTCTCGTAGGTGGCCAGGGCCTGCTCCTGGACGGCGTCCTGGATCTCGATCTGGCGGCGGATCTTGCCGCGATCGAAGATCGGCGCGGTCAGGCCCCCGAGCAGCGAGCGGACCACCGTCTCGGCGCTGGTCAGCCCGCCGAGCGACAACGCGTCGATGCCAATGGACCCCGACAGGCGCAGGCTGGGGAACAGGGCGGCTCGGGCCTGGCCGAGGCGCGCCGTCTCGGCGGCCAGCCGGCGCTCGGCCGCCTGCACGTCGGGACGCTGGCGCAGCGTGTCTGCCGGGATGCCGATGGAGAGGCGCGCGGGCGCCGTGGGGATGGGGCCGGGGGTTGCCAGCCGCTCGTGAAGCGCCGCCGGCGGCTCTCCGATCAGGACCGCGAGGCGGTGCTCGGCCTCGGCCTGTCCGGCCTCGAGGGTCGGGATCTGCGCCCGCGTCTGCCCGACGTTGGTGCGGGCCTGCTCCACATCCAGGTCGGAGGTGAGGCCGGCCTGGGCTCGCCAGGAGGTCAGCTCCAACGTCTCCGTCTGCCGGTCCAGGTTGTCCCGCGCGATCGAGAGCCGCGCCTGCAGGGCCCGGAGGTCGACGTAGGCCAGGGCCAGCTCGGCCACCAGCGTGACCTGGGTGTCGTGCTGGCTGGCCTCGGTGGCCTGAAGCTCGGCCTGGGCGGCGCTCACCGCATGACGCGTGGCCCCGAAGATGTCGGGCTCCCAGCTCGCGTCGAAACCGGCGCTGTCGTGGTCGGCTCCGGTACCACCGCTGGTCCGGCTGGCACTGACGCTCACGGAAGCGGTCAGGTCGGGGAGGTAGCCCTTGCCGGTCAGGCCGCGACGCGCCCGCGCCTCGCGCACGCGCGCCCGGGCGGTGCGCAGGTCGGGGTTGTCGGCGAGCGCCCGCGCGACCAGGTCCGAGAGGGCAGGGTCGCCGAGCCGTTGCCACCAGCGCGAGAGGTCCTCCGGAGACGACGACCCCTCGCCCTGGGCCGTCTGCCCGGCTCCCTGCCAGCCCTGGGGAATGGCCAGGCTCGGGGTCACGGGCTTGGGCGTCGTCACCGCGCAGCCGGCCGCGAGGCACGCCGCCAGCACCGCCGGACCCGGGCTCTTCGTCATGCTTCGCCTCCTCTCGACAAGGGATACGCTGCGGCCCCGTTAGGCCGTGTTGGCCTCGTGCAAAGTTAGGCAAAGGCGGGGGCGGGGAGGCTGGCGCGGGACAGCCGGCGAAGTATCATCGC
>CAZNNH010000145.1:0-15897 GCA_964574335.1 uncultured Acidobacteriota bacterium
GCTTCTGCCGGTTGCTCATGATGGAGAACGCCATGGCGATGGTGTCCTCCTGCATCAGCCGCTTGGTCTCGACCAGCGGGATGAGCTCGCCGTTGATGCGCACCACGGGGTGTGAGCCCACCTTCAGGTGTAGGTCGGAGGCCTTGCGCTCCGAGGCCAGCTTCAGAAGGTCGTTGATGTGCATGACGTCACTCCGTTCCGGGCCTCGCCTCGAAGGCGGTGCCCTTGCCCACCCTTTGCCTGGTCGGGGGGAGCCATCCTCCTCCTCCCGAACGCCGGCTCTCGCGTACCCGGCTCCCCTCCACGGCACGAGCTTCCGTTCGACGGACGGGCCCGCGGCGGCACGGCCGTCGCGGAGCTTCGGAGACGGACGGTCGATTCTAGACCGCCCGCTGTGGGGTGTCAACGCTGGGTTCTGGCGAAGTAGCTGATGGGAGTAGGGTTAGCTACTGCGTCTCGCCGCAGAACGGACACCGGTCCGAGCGTGCGTGGAGAGGCTTCCGACAGTGCCAGCAGAAGCCCCGCTTGGGGACCTCGCGGGCCTTGAGGCGCTTGCGGATGTCGTCGAGCTCGGTGGCCTTGTGGTCGATGTCGAGGGCGGTTGCCAGGTCCTCGAGCAGCTCTCCGGCTCGCTGATAACGCTCTGAGACGTCCTTGGCCAGCGCCTTCATCACGATGTCCGAGATCTCCTTCGGGATCTGGGTGTTCCGGATCCGAGGCGGGGTGCAGCGTCCCTGGGCGACCATACGCTCGATCTGGGCGGGGTTGGGGCTGAAGTAGGGGAGGGTTCCGGTCAGCATCTGGTAGAGCATGACGCCCAGCGAGTAGATGTCGGAGGCCAGCACCGCCCGGCCCTGGAACTGCTCGGGGGCCATGTAGGGGGGGCTGCCGATCACCGTGGTGGCGTGGGACTTCTCGAGGAACCGTGAGGTCCCGAAGTCGGCCACCTTGACCAGGCCGCTGTCCGAGACCATGACGTTGGCGGGGCGGAGATCGCGGTGGAGGATGGTGGCTGAGTGGGCGTGATCGACGCCCTTGAGGATCTGGACCGCGTAGTTGATGGCCCGGGGCACGTCCAGCGAGCGCTCGCGATCCAGCACCGCCTCCAGGCTCTCGCCCTTGACGTACTCCATGACGATGAAGAAGACGCCGTCCACCCGCTCGGCGGTCAGGATGCCGACGATGTTCTCGTGGTCGAGGGCGGCCAGCAGCCGTGGCTCCTGGAGTAGCTCGTCGAAGTCGCCACCCTGGCGGTGCGGCACCTTGAGGGCGACCTTCTTGTCGATCCAGGAGTCGCGGGCCAGGAAGACGGTACCGAAGCCCCCGGAGCCCAGGTTGGACAGGATCTGGTACTTGCCGACCTGCTGTCCGAGGAGGAACATGGAGCGCGGCCGAGTATAGCAGGGAACCGTGACATCGCCGCGGGCCGCGGGCCCCGTTGCGCCGGAGCGGGGAAAGCGGGATCATACGCCGGTTTTGGCGGCGTTCGCCATTGTGGAGGGGTGGATCCGATGGCCTTCATGGAGCAGATTCGGGAGCGTGTCCGCGGCCAGGGCAAGCGTATCGTGTACCCGGAAGGGCTGGAGGAGCGGGCACAACGTGCTGCCGTTCTGCTCTCCGCCGATCGTCTGGTGACGCCGGTGCTGCTGGGCGAGGAGAAGGCCCTGCGCGAGCGGGCCACCTCGCTGGGCCTGGCCCTCGAGGGCGTCGAGCTGCGCGATCCGGCTCGGGATGAAAGACTCTCCGAGTACGCCCAGACCTACTTCGAGCTGCGGAAGCACAAGGGCGTGAGCGGCGAGGTGGCCCGTGAGAAGGCCACCCTCCCGCACTACTTCGGGGCCCTGATGGTGCGGGCCGGGCACGCCGACGGCATGGTCTCGGGTCTCAACAGCGAGACCAAGCCCTTCCTGCCGGCCTTCGAGGTGGTCAAGCTGCGGAAGGACTACAAGCGGGCCTCGTCGCTGTTCATCATGGCCTGGCCCGAGCGGGTGCTGTTTTTCGCGGACTGCGCCGTCAACATCGACCCGGACGTCGTCACCCTGGCCGAGATCGGCCGCGCCACCGCCGCCTCGGCGCGGGCGTTCGGGTTCGAGCCGAAGGTGGCCTTCCTCTCCTTCTCCACTCGCGGCAGCGCCACCCACGAGTCCGTGGACCGGGTCCGTGAGGCGGCCCGGCTGGCCCGGGAGGCGGACCCGGGGCTGCTGGTGGACGGCGAGATCCAGTTCGACGCCGCGTTCGTGCCGGAGGTGGCGCGCAAGAAGTGTGGCGACAGCCCGCTCGGCGGCCAGGCCAACGTGTTCATCTTCCCCGACCTCAATGCCGGCAACATCGCGTACAAGCTCACCGAGCGGCTGGGCGGGGCGGCGGCGATCGGTCCCATCTTCCAGGGGCTCAACCGCCCGATCAACGACCTCTCGCGGGGTGCTTCGGTTCAGGACCTGGCCGACGTCGGCGTGATCACCGCGGCACAGGCGATGGCGTAGCCGCGCCGAGGTCGCCCCACAGGGACTGTGCGATCGCCACCGCGGCAATCGACGCGGTCTCGGCCCGCAGCACCCGTGGTCCGAGGCTGAGGCAGCGGAAGCCGGCGTCGCAGGCCTTCTCCACCTCGAAGGGGGCGAAGCCGCCGGCGGGTCCCACCGCCAGCAGGAGTCGGGACGGGGAAGGGGCCAGGCTGGCGAGCAGCGGCTCGCCGGGGCGCTCGAGAAGCAGCACCCGCGTCCCGTCGAACGGGGTGGCGAGCAGCGCCTCGAGCAGGCGAGGCGCTGCGATCCGGGGCACCCAGGCCCGTCCCGACTGCTCGGCAGCCGAGGCCGCCACTCGCCTCCAGCGCTCGTCCCGCGTCCCCTCGAGGGCCGGGCGGGCGGCAGCGTCGGTGCGATCGGTGACGACGGGCCAGATCTCGGCCACCCCCAGCTCGGTGGCCTTCTGGATCACCAGCTCCATCCGGTCCCCGCGCAGCGCAGCGGCCGCCAGGATCAGCCCCAGGGGCGACTCCGGCCGCGGCTTCGCCGGTCCTCCGAGCCGGAGCACGACCCGGCGGGAGCTGACCTCCACCAGCTCGGCCAGGTACTCGTGGCCGAGCCCGTCGAAGGCCAGGACCTCGGCGCCCTGGCGGAGTCGCAGCACGTTGCGGGCGTGATGGGCGGAGGGGGTAGCAAGCTGGAGCCGGGCTCCGGGCCCGGCGTCGGGGACGTGGAAGCGCGGACGGCTCACGCCAGGGTCACTCGCACCGCCGCCCACTCGCCGCTTCGCGAGACGACGCTCGGCCCCAGCCAGGCGAAGCCGGACCGCGCCTCTTCGACATCGTCTTGCAGCAGGCCGGAGAGGACGATCCGTGCCCGGCTTCGACACACGCGGCGCATCTCGCGCCGCTGAGCCAGCAGCAGAGGCAGGGTGAGGTTGGCCACGATCAGGTCGAAGCTGCGGTCCCGGAAGGCGGCGCAGCCGTCGGAGAGGGCGAGCCGCAGCGAGACCTGATTGATCTCGGCGTGGCGTCGCGCCGACCGGAGCGCCTCTTCGTCGATGTCGGATCCCACCACGCAGGGCGCGCCCAGTCGGGCGGCGGCGACTCCCAGCAGCCCGCTGCCGGTGCCGAGGTCGAGGACGCGGCCCAGCGGCGCCGAGGCGGCCAGCTCGTCGAGGGCGCACAGGCAGAGCTGGGTGGTCTCGTGGGTCCCGGTCCCGAAGGCCCGACCCGGGTCAACCCGGAGCAGCGTGCGATCCCGGGGCGGCTCGTCGTTCGCCCAGACCGGGGCCACGTGGAACCGACCCACGGAGAAGGACCGGAACGTCTCGCGGAACCGGGAGACCCAGTCCGTCTCCGTTACCTCGGTCGGGTGCACCTCGGCGGTTTCGGCGAGATCCCGCAGCGCCCCGAGGACCCGGTCGGCCAGGGCCGCCTTAGGGTCCGCGCCGGGCGGGTCCCAGCAGTCGGGCGGGAAGTAGGCGAGCAGCTCCACGAGACCCGGCTCGGGATAGCACGCCTCGAGGCCGGTGCTACCGAGCTCCAGCAGCAACGCCGTGGCCAGGTCCTCGTGCTCGGCAGGCAGCGTCGCGCTGATGGCCATCGTGGAGGGCATCGAGGCCTCTTGCTGGCCGCCAGGCCCCTATCCGAGGAACTCGCGCATGCGGTCGAAGATCGAACGGTCGTCGTCCTTCTCGTCGAGCTTCGGCGGCGACAGCGTCTGCGCCAGCTTCTCCAGCAGCTTGCGCTGCTCGCCGGAGAGCTTCTTGGGCACCACCACCCGGACCGCCACGTGGAGGTCACCCCGGCCGCGGCCACCCAGGTTCGGCACCCCACGCCCCCGCAGACGGAAGACCGTGCCGGTCTGGGTTCCGGCCGGGATCTCGAGCGTGGCGGGCTCGCCCTCCAGGCTGGGGATCTCGAGGGTGGCTCCGAGCGCGGCCTGAGTGATGGCGATCGGGACCTCGCACAGCAGGTGGGCCCCCTCCCGGCGGAAGAACGGGTGCTCCTGGACCCGCACCACCACGTAGAGGTCGCCGGGCGGGCCACCGGCCGCACCCCCCTCGCCCTTGCCTGCCAGGCGAAGCTGGCTGCCCGAGTCGACGCCGGCCGGGATCTTGACCTTGAGCCGCTCCTCGCCCGGCGTCTCACCCTCGCCCTCGCACTCCGGGCACCGCTTCTCGATGATCCGGCCGCTGCCCCGGCATCGTTGGCAGGTGCGGGCCACGCTGAAGAAACCCTGCTGGAACGTCACCTGTCCCGCGCCGCCGCAGGTGGGACAGGAGACCGGATGTGTCCCTGGGGCGGCCCCGCTGCCCTTGCAGGCGGCGCACGGGCTGGCTCGGGGGATCTGGATGTGGGTCTCGGTCCCGAAGGCCGCTTCCTTGAAGGTAAGCTCCAGGTTGTAGCGCAGGTCGGCGCCACGGCGCGGGCCGCCGCGGCTGCGGCCGAACAGGTCCCCGAAGCCAAACAGGTCGCCCAGGATGTCGCCGAAGTCGGCGAAGGTGGTGGGATCGAACCCTACCGGACCCCCAGAGACGCCGGCATGGCCGAAGGTGTCGTAGCGTCGGCGTTTGTCGGCGTCACCGAGCACGCTGTAGGCCTCGGCGGCCTCCTTGAAGCGCTCCTCGGCGGCCTTGTCGCCGGGGTTGCGGTCCGGGTGGTGCTTTAGGGCCAGCTTCCGATAGGCCGACTTGATCTCCTGCTCGGAGGCGGACCGAGACACGCCGAGCGTCTCGTAGTAGTCCGGCTTGCCAGGGGAAGAGGGCATCGACGTGGGGCGCTAGCGGCCTTTCAAGGTCGAAGCATGGCCTGCCCGATCAGGCTGGCCGCCCTCTCCATCTCGGCCAGGCGCTCCTTGAGCTCGGCCACCTGAGAGCTGCTCTTGGCCTTCTTGGCCCGTTGCATGGCGGAGAGGATCCGGTCGTGCTCCTCCGGCGTCAGCTTGCCCTCCAGGGCCTGGACCGAGCGCATGGTGTTGGCGAGCAGCCCCTCGAGCTGGCGTGACACCGACTCGAGCTCCTTCTGGCTCCGGTCCTCCTGGTCGCGCTTTCGGGTCTCGTCGGCGAGCTGGCTGATCTCGGCCTGGCTGAGGCCTCCCGACGGGTGGATCACGATCGACTGGCTGCGGCCGGTCGCCTGGTCCTGCGCCGACACCGACACGATGCCGTTGACGTCGATCTCGAAGGCGACCTCGATCTGAGGGACACCCTTGGGGGCCTGGGGGATATTGGTGAGCTCGAACTTGGCGAGGCTCTTGTTGTAGGCGGCCATGTCGCTCTCGCCTTGCAGGATGTGGACCTCGACCTTGGTCTGGTTGTCGGCTACGGTGGTGAAGACCCGGCTCTTGCGGGTGGGGATGGTGCTGTTCCGGTCGATCAGCGGCGTGAAGGTTCCGTCCTTGGTCTCGATCCCGAGGGTGTGCGGCGTCACGTCGAGAAGGACCAGGTCTTTCACTTCGCCGGCCAGGATCCCGGTCTGGATGGCGGCACCCATGGCGATCCCCTCGTCGGGGTTCACCGAGCGGTTCGGCTCCTTGCCGAAGACCTGCCTGACGATCTCGGTGACCTTGGGGGCACGGGTCTGGCCGCCCACCACCAGCACCTCGTCGATCTGGGACGCGTCCAGTCCGGCATCGCTCAGGCAGCGGCGGCAGGGCTCGATGGTGCGCTCCAGCAGGTCGTTGGTCAGCGACTCGTACTGCTGCCGGCTCAGCACCGTGTTCAGGTGCTTCGGGCCCGAGGCGTCGGCCGAGATGAAGGGCAGCACGATCTCCGTCTGGGGTGCCGTCGACAGCTCGCACTTGGCCTTCTCGGCGGCCTCCTTGAGGCGCTGGAGGGCCATCCGGTCCTGATGCAGGTCGATCCCGGTCTCGCGCTGGAACTCCTCGATCAGCCAGTCGATGATGCGCTGGTCGAAGTCCTCGCCGCCCAGGTAGGTGTCGCCGCCGGTGGCGCGCACCTGGAACAGGCCCTCGGCCATCTCCAGGATCGAGATGTCGAAGGTACCCCCGCCCAGGTCGTACACCGCCACGTACTGGCCGTCGGTCTCCTTGCCGATCCCGTACGCCAGCGCCGCCGCCGTTGGCTCGTTGATGATGCGGGAGACGGTGAGGCCGGCGATGGTGCCGGCGTCCTTGGTGGCCTGTCTCTGTGGGTCGTTGAAGTAGGCGGGCACGGTGATGATCGCTTCTTCCACCGACTCGCCCAGGTAGTCCTCGGCAGCCGCCTTGAGCTTCTGGAGGACGAACGAGGAGATCTCCGGGGGCGAGTAGACCTTCTCCTCGATCTGGATGTGGGCGTCGCCGTTCTGGGCCTCGACCACGGAGTAGGGGAGCAGGCGGAAGGCGTGCTCCACCTCGGTGGACTTGAACTTGCGGCCGATCAGCCGCTTCACCGCGAAGACCGTGTTGCGGGGGTTGGTCAGGGCTTGCCGCTTGGCGATCTGGCCCACCAGCCGCTCCCCCTTCGCCGTGAACCCGATGATCGAGGGGGTGGTGCGCGCCCCCTCCTGATTGGGGATCACCTGGGGCGTGCCCCCCTCCATCACGGCCACGCAGGAGTTGGTGGTGCCCAGGTCGATGCCGATCACCTTTCCCACATTGGACCTCGTACGCTAGTGCAGCGACTCATCCTGCGGCGCGTCGTCATCGGCGCGCCGGGCCACCTTCACCAGCGCGGGACGCAGCAGCCGCTCCTTGAACCGGTACCCCTTTCGAAAGACCTCGACAATCATACCTTCTTCGACGCCCTGAACGGGCTCGTATGCGAGCGCCTGGTGGACCTCGGGATCGAATCGCGCCCGGGTCGGGTCCAGCCCCTCCAGGCCCTCTGCCTCGAGCGCGGCCAGGAGCTCGCGGTGGGTCAGCTCCACGCCTTCGCGAAGGGCGGCACAGTCGTTGTCGGCGGCGCCCAAGGCACGCTCGAGGTTGTCCAGGGTGGGAAGCAGCACGGCCAGGAGGCCGGCGGCGGTATCGAGCCCGAACGCCTGTCGCTCGCGGCCTACGCGCTTCTTGTAGTTCTCCAGCTCGGCCGCCTTGCGGAGCAACTTCTCGTGGATCTCGTTGCGCTCCTTGCGAAGGCTCTCGAGCTGCTCCGGGGTGGGGGGCACAGGCTGAAGCCCCGACGGTTCCGCCGCCGGGTCCACCGGGGCGGGAGAGGGCTCGGCCTCAGGCCCCTGGCCGGGCCCATCGATCGCAGGCTCGTCGGGCACGGCCGGGTCGTCGGGAGATCTCACGGATGGGACTCCACCAAGGCGCCGGCGACCGCTCGGGCCACCCGGTCCACCAGGTTGATCATGCGCGCGTACTCCATGCGGGTCGAGCCCAGTACCCCGACGCCCCAGCCCGACTCACCCTCGAGGGGGCAGCCGGCGGTGACCACTGCCAGATCGTGGAGGTCCGGCTCGGGGTTCTCGTGGCCGATGATGACTCGGACCCCCTCTCCGGAGATGCAGGCGGTGAGGATCTTGACCAGGCGGCTCTTCTCCTCGAAGGTCTTGAACAGGTGGCGCATCCGGTCGAGGTCTTCGAACTCGGGCTTCCCCAGCATGTGGGAGGCGCCGTCCAGGAAGACCCGGCCATCCTCCCGCCCGCCCGCGAAGGCCCGCTCGCCGATCGAGAGCACCTTCTTGAGAAGCGTGTCGTAGAGGGCCTTCTCCTGACCCATCAGCTCCAGGAGCCGGGCCCGGATGCCCGCCAGCGTCATCCCTGCGAAATGCGTGTTCAGGTAGTTGGTGCAGGCCTGCAGCTCGTCTGGGGAGATGTGCTCCTGCACCTCGATCATCTTGTTGGTGAGCAGGCCGGTCGCCGACACCATCACCACCAGTATCCGCGGGTGGGGGAGCCGGACCAGGTCGATGTGGCGGAAGCGGGCGCGAGCGATGTCCGGGGCCAGCACGAAGCCGACGTTGCGGCTCAGGCGCGACAGCACCCGCGACGCCTTCTCGAGCATCTCGGTGGGGGCGGCGCCGCCGCGCAGGCCCGACTCGATCAGACAGGCGTCCGCCTGGGTCAGCTCTCCCTGATTCATGAGGCTGTCGACATAGAGCCGATAACCCTCGTCGGTGGGCATGCGGCCGGCGCTGGTGTGGGGGTGGTCGAGGAGGCCGATCCGCTCGAGCTCTGCCATCACCGACCGGATGGTGGCCGAGGACAGGGTCCGTCCCAGCGCCCGTGAGAGGCTCTCCGAGCCCACCGGCTCTCCGGTCGCGATGTGCATGTCTATGAGCGACTTGAGGACCTGGCTCCGTCGCTCATCCAGTTGCGGAGTGGCCATCCCCGCGATTATACCCGGCGTCTCACCTGCCACAAGGCAGGGGTTTCGACCGGAGCCGGGCTCAGGGAGCTTCCTTGCGATCCGACATGTCGCTGCTGCCTCGGAAGACGGCGCCTTCCGCGATCACCACCCGTGGGGCCCGGATGTTGCCGACCAGCCGACCCGTCGACTGGATCTCGACCCGGGCCGAGACCTCCAGGTCGCCGAGCAGCTCACCGCTGATGATGGCCGAGCGCGCCTGGACCTTGGCCTTGACGGTTCCGCCGGCGCCGACGGTGAGGTCGCGGCCGATCCGAAGCTCACCCTCGACGGTGCCCAGGACCAGCACGTCCTCGTCGCCGCTGACCGTTCCCGTCAAGGTGGTCTTGGACCCGATCACACACGCGGCCGGGGGGGGCGGTGGCGCGGCTCGGGGCGTTGGGGGGGAGGCGGGGCGCGGCAGCTCGGCCGGACCGGCCGGCTTGGCCTCGGGGGGCTTGCCGAAGATTCCCATGGCGGCTCCTCAGGTCAAGAGACTCGGGCTCGAAACGCCTCCACGATGAAAATGGAGCGGGCGACGGGGCTCGAACCCGCGACACCGAGCTTGGGAAGCTCGTACTCTACCAGCTGAGCTACGCCCGCTCGACGCTATGGCGACGCCATCATAGCTGCGCTGGGCAGCGGCGGTCAAGGGAGACGCGGCCTCGGCTCCCAGGATCACGACCCGGTGCGGATCACGGCCAGCACCTCGTCACGCCGCCTCTCCATCTGCTCGCGGGAGTACGCCTCGAGGTTGAGGCGGAGCAACGGCTCGGTGTTGGAGGGCCGGACGTTGAAGTGCCAGTCGTCGTAGTCGACCGAGACCCCATCCAGCTTGGTGATGCGGCTGTCGCCGTAGCGCCCTTCGAGGCGCCGCAGCGCGGCCGGGACGTCGTCGATGCGCGAGTTGATCTCACCCGAGATCCAGTAGCGGCTTCGAAGCGGGGCCAGGATCTGGCTGAGCGTCCTGGACTCGCGGCCCAGCATCTCCAGCACCACCAGCGCCGGGATCATCCCGTTGTCGGCGAAGAAGTTGTCGCGGAAGTAGTAGTGGCCCGAGACCTCCCCGCCGAAGACCGCGTTCTCCGTCCGCATCCGCTGCTTGATGAAGGCGTGGCCAACGCGGTTCTTGAGGGCCACCCCGCCGGCGGCGGTGACGCGGTCGGCCACCGCCCGGGAGGCCCGCACGTCGTAGATGATGCGGGCCCCGGGGTTCTTCCGGCAGAAGGCCTCGGCCAGCACCGCGGTGACGAAGTCGCCGGGGACGAAGGCCCCGGTATCGTCGATGAAGAAGCAGCGGTCGGCGTCGCCGTCCCAGGCGATCCCGAGATCGGCACCTTCGGCCACCACCCGCTCGACCAGCTCCCGCCGGTTCTCCTCGACCAGCGGGTCGGGTGGGTGGTTCGGAAAGGAGCCGTCGAGCTCGAAGTGCATCTTGACCATCTTCAGGCGGAGCCTGGAGAGGATCGCCTCGGCGGCGACGGCACCCATGCCGTTCCCCGTGTCCAGCACTACCTTGAGCGGGGGGACCAGGCCTGGGTCGATGAAGCCCAGGCAGTGCTCGGCGTAGCGGTCGGTGACCGAGGCCTGGAGCAGCCTGCCCGTGGGCCGGTCGACCGGCGTCGCGAAGCGCCCCGCCCGCAACGCCTCTCGGATCTCCGTGATTCCAGCGTCTCCGGACAGGGCCAGGGCGCCGCGACGGACCAGCTTGATGCCGTTCCACTGCCTGGGGTTGTGGGAGGCGGTGACGATGGCGCCACCGTCGAGGTCGGCCTGGCCCACCTGGAAGTAGAGCATGTCGGTGCCGACAACGCCCAGGTCCGTGACGTCGCAACCCTGGCAGCGGGCACCCTCGATGAAGCCGGCGGCAATCTCGGGGGAGGAAGGGCGCACGTCGCGGCCGACGGCGATCCGGCGGGCGCCGAGGTACTCGACGAAGGCGTGGCCCACGCGCCGTGCCACCTCCCCGTTGATCTGGTCCGGAGCGATCCCCCGGATGTCGTAGGCCTTGAAGATGTGAGGATCGATCATCTGGTCGTGACCTCGCCGGCCTCAACCGGTGCGCGAGTGGTCGGGGAGCAGCGCCCCTTCGCCCAGGATGGTTCCGCTTCCGATCGTGACCGACCGGCCGACGCTCACCCGCCGAGCCAGAAGGGCGCCTTCGAGCCGCGCCCCGGCGGCGACCTGGCAGCCCGGCCACAGCACCGAGCCGGCGACCTCGGCACCCTCGCCGAGGTGGACGTCGTCGAGCAGCACCGCGGCGTCGGTGACCCGGGCGCCGGCGGCGACCTGGCAGCGGCGGCCGATGTAGAAGGCCCCCTCGAGCCGGGCCGACGGGTGGACCACCGCGTCGGGCTCGACCAAGCCTCCGCCCTGGGGTTTGGCCGTGAGGGGGGCGGCGAGGCGGGTCTCGAGGAGATCGCGGTGAACCTGGCGGTACTTGGCCGGGGTGCCGATGTCGATCCAGTAGCCCCGGTGCACGTGGGCGGCGACGTGGTCGCCGCGCTGCAGCAGGTCAGGGAAGAAGCCCCGCTCGATCGAGTGCGGCACCGCCTCGGGGATCAGGGCCAGGGTCTCGGTCTGGAGGATGTAGATGCCGGCGTTGATGGTGTTGGTGGTGATCTGCTCCGGCCCCGGCTTCTCGATGAAGCGGCTCACCCGGTGGGCCGTGGTGGTCTCGACCAGACCGTACGCGGCGGGGTTCTCGACCGGGGTGAGCACGATGGTGGCCGCTGCCCGAGCGGCACGATGGCCGGCGACCACCGCCTCCAGGTCCACATCGGTCAGCACGTCGCCGTTGAAGACCACGGTGGTCTCGTCGAGGTGGGGCTCGGCGAACTTCAGCGCCCCCCCGGTGCCCAGCGGACGGTCCTCGACGGCATACCGGATCCGGCAGCCCAGCGAGCGCCCATCACCGAAAACCGCCTGGATCTTGTCGGGCTGATAGCCGATCGAGAAGACCACCTCGGTGACACCGGCCCGGGCGAGGAGATCGAGCTGATAGCGCAGGAGTGGCCGATCCAGCACCGGAACCACCGGCTTCGGGACACCGAGCGTGAGCGGCCGGAGCCGGGTGCCCTCGCCTCCGGCCAGGATGACGGCTTTCAAGGCCTCGCTTCCATCGGCCGGCGATCATAGCACGGCCCCACAGATGCGGCGGGATGGAGAGGGCTCGGGGAAGGAACGTTGTCCCCAGGTCGGCTACAATGGGCCGGCGGCCACGCCGTCCATCTCACAGGCTTCGACCATTGAACCTGCCGAACGCACTCACCGCCCTCCGCATCTTCCTGGTGCCGCTGCTCGTCGTGGTCCTGATGACCCGAACCCACAACGGTCTGTTTCTGGGCGCCGGGATCTTCGGCGTCGCCGTGCTCACCGACTACCTGGACGGCTACTTTGCCCGTCGCCGCAATCAGGTGACCCGGATCGGGATCCTGCTCGACCCCATCGCCGACAAGCTTCTCACCGCGGCGGCCTTCATCTCGTTGGTGGAGCTCCGGGCGGCCCCGGCCTGGATGGTGGTGATCATCGTGGGGCGGGAGCTGGCTGTGACCTGGCTTCGGAACGTGGCCCTGGGGCGAGGGATCGTGATCGCGGCCTCGGGGCTGGGGAAGTCGAAGATGGTGGCCCAGGTGATCAGCATCTTCATGTTGATCCTGGGCCAGCGTTTCCCTTGGCTGCGGGGGCCGGCGCTCTTCTCGCTGTGGGTGGTGGTGGGGCTGGCTACGATCTCGGGCGTCGACTACTTCCGGAGGTTCTGGCGGGAGGTGGTCCGCTCGGAACGGGCAGACGCCGCGCCGGTTCCCGAGGCGCCCATCGATAGCGGAAGCCGGAGCGATCAGCCCGAGCTGTCGGTCTGACCAGAAGGATACGGCGAGGGGCTCAGCGAAGCTCGACCCTGTCTCCGACCAGGATGGCACCCAGGCTGGAGAGGATCTTGGCGGTCGAGGTGCGGTCGCGAACGTCGATGATGGCCACCTCGCCGAGCACGTGGCGGATCTCGCCGCTGGGGTCGCCCTTCCGGTAGACGACCAGCAGATTGCCGGGGGCGATGCCGGACTCGACACCGAGGTCGAGGGTGACCAGGTGGCCGGCGCCCGCCATCGTCAGGTCGCCGACGCCGATGATGTCGACGATGTAGCCCTGGAGCTTGCCGCTGGGCGGCGTGAGCCGGGTCGGAGGGTCCTGGCGCAGGGCCAGCGGCACGTTGGGCGCCTCGTAGGCGTCGAGGAAGTCGCCAAGATGGATGTCGGAGCACGCCATCTCGACCACCCCGAGAGCCGACTCGTTCTCGACCATCAGCACCCGCACCGTACCTTTGGTGAGGATCCTTCGGCCCAGCCCGTCGCCGTTCTTGGGGTGCTTGACCTTGCGCCCCTTGGCGTGGACCGCATAGACGTCACCGGCGCGAACCCCCGAGTTGGCACCCTTGTTGATGTAGAGGAACTCGTTCGTCCCGTAGGCGACCTTGCCCTTCTCTTCGCCTCCGCTGATTTGGAGGCTGTCGTCCACGTCCTCGTCGGTGACGTACCCGGCGCAGAACAGAGTGGTCTCCTCGGTGATGGGGTAGAGGAGCGACTCCGCCTGCTCGCCGGCCCCGTACTCCGTCGGCATGCCGGCGGCGCCCTCCTCGCCCTCCTCGGGCATCCCCTCCGGGCCAAGCTCGCCCGCGTGCTCCGCCACCACCTGTAAGCGCGGCAGCAGCAACGGGTCGCCCGGGTAGATCCAGTGGGCGTCGGCGATGTACTGGTTCTGCTCCCAGATCTGCGGCCAGAGGAACGGGCTGCCGAGGTAGGTGCCGGCCAGATCCCAGAGGGTGTCGCCGTCCTTGATGATCAGGTAGGGGGCGCCTTCTGGAATGCTGACAGGGTATTCGTACTTGGACCAGTGCCGGGCTACCTCGGCCGGGCCGGTCTGGAGGGTGGCCGGCTCAGGGGCTGCCGGCGGCGCTGCGTCCTGGGCGGTTGCGGGTGCCTGCATGAGGAACAGCACGGCGATGCCACAAAGCGCTGCGTCTGCCATGGATCTCAAAGCCAACCTCCCGGGCCAGCAAGGGCGCCCGCCGAAAGCCTCAAGCCGCCTGCGCTACGCGCAATGGACCGAATCCAACCGGCTTGGGACTTACACCTATTGGCGGGAGGCTACCAGGAAAATCTCTGGGCAGTCAAGAGTTTTTTTGCTCTGTCTCAAGTGACACTTGAGCTTACTCGGGAGGCGGGCCCTCCGCGGCCTGCGGGCGGGCCGGAGCGACTTCGACAGGGGAGCGGGTCTGCTCCAGGAGCCGCTGCGCATCCTCCGCCAGGGGGCTCTCCGGGTGCTCCTGGATCAACCGGGCCAGGTACGGCGCCGCTTCCGCCGGCCTGAGCGAGAGCAGAAGGGCCTCCCCCAGGTGGAAGAGGACCTGGTCCAACTCCTGGTAGTCCGGGTAGTTGTCGATGATTCCCTGGTACCGCGCGATGGCGGCTCGGTAGGCCCTGCGAGAGCGTTGGTAGAAGCTGCCGACCAGGTACTCCGACCGCGCCAGGCTCTGGCGGCACTCGATGATCCGCTGCCGGACGTCCTCCGCGCGCGGGGAGTCGGGGAACAGCTCCAGGAACCGCTGGAACTCCTTCAGGGCGTCGACCGTGGGACCCTGGTCCCGGTCCGGCGGGTGGCGCTGCCTGTAGTAGCTCTCGGCGATCTGGTACTGGGCGTAATCGCTCTGGGGGTTTGAGGGGTAGAAAGTCAGGAACTCCCGGTAGGCGGAGACGGCGAGGATCAGGTTGGCCGTCCCCCCCTCCTTGAAGTAGCTGTCGGCCAGGGCCAGGCGGGCGTCCGGTCCGAGCGGGCTCTGGGGGAAGCCGTCGATGATGCGCCGATAGTACTGGCGCGCGCTCTCCCAGTCCTTCTTCCCACTGGCCTCCTGGCCGGCCTCCCAGATGACGCGGTCGGAGTTGGCGGCGAGGGTGGCCAGATCCACCCGGCGGGTGGCGCAGCCGGCTGCGAGCACCAAGAGCAGGAGCAGCCCGACGCGCCTCATGCCACCCCCCGGATCCAGCTCCACTCTCTCTCCAGGCCCTGGCGCAGGCCGATGCGGGGACGGAACCCGAGGTCGCGTTGAGCCGCCGTGGTGTCGGCGAAGGTGTCGCGCATGTCCCCTTTCTGGGTGTCGTAGCGGCAGATCCGCGGTGCCTTTCCCGCCACCTGCTCCACCAGGCCCAGCACCTCGTTGAGGGAGACCCGCTCACCCCCCCCCACGTTGTAGACGTTGCCGGCCTGGCCAGAGTCGGCGGCGGCGCGGGTGGCGGCGACGATGTCGTCCACGTAGGTGAAGTCCCGGGTCTGTAGCCCGTCGCCGTAGACGTGGATCGGCTCGTCGTTCAGGCACGCCCGGAGGAATCGGTTGAAGGCCATGTCGGGTCGCTGCCGTGGCCCGTACACGGTGAAGTACCGGAGGCTGACCACACCCAACCCGTGGTTCCGCCCATACAGGTGGACCAGGTGCTCGGCGGCGAGCTTGGTGACGCCGTAGGGTGAGACGGGGCGACAGGCTGCGTCCTCGCGCAGGGGGTCGTCCGACCGCTCGGCTACCGGTCGCACGGCATCCAGCCATTGCGGATAGCCCAGGAAGCCAATGGTGCGGATGGCCAGCCGCCGGTTGTCATCGTCGGCTTTGTGGTCGAGGGCCGCCGGCGCCCACTCCTTCTCGAAGCATGCCTGGAGTTCCGCCGGGACCGGGCCGGGCGGGGGCACGGACGCGGAGAGAAGCTCCTGCCGCGACGCCTCGGCCGCTTCTGGCATGTAGCAGTCGAAGCAGTCCAAGAACGCCGTCTCCGCTCTCTCATATCGGTGCATAGCTTTCGTGGGGCCGACGAAATCCATGAAGCCCGCTGGCTCGTTGCGCATGAGATAGCGCACTAGGGCGGCGCTCTGCACGTAAAAGACGTGGAGCTTGAAGCGCCGGTCCGCGTCATTCCAGTCACGGGACAGCGAGTGCACTTCCTCGTACGAAAGGGACACAAGACTCTGGGGCTCCCACAGGCTACCCCGCGCGGCGGCGGCTTTCAGGATTTGGAGGTGGGCCCCCGGCGCAAAGGGGATCCTGACGACCTCTCGTGCCACCACGGTGGCCAGTCCCTCCTGCCACCAGGCCGCCCC
>CAZNNH010000146.1:0-15771 GCA_964574335.1 uncultured Acidobacteriota bacterium
GTGCGGCGACACCAGCCCTGGATATTCAACCTGGTGGTGCGGATGGTCTGGGCCGACGAGGAGGCCCAGGACCTGACCCAGGACATCCTGATCCGGATGATCACCGGCCTGCCGGGATTCCGCGGAGAGAGCCGGCTCCGGACCTGGCTCTACCGGATCGCCGTCAACCGCGTCTTCACCCACAAGCAGCAGCGGGCGGACGAGCCCGTCATCAGCTATGCGGACTTCTCGCGGGACCTGGATGAGACGCCGGACGTGGATCCACCCGATCCGCACGATCCGGAGACGGAGCTGCTGATCGAGGAGGCCAAGATCCTCTGCACCATCGCCATGCTGCTGTGCCTGGACGGCCGGCAGCGGCTGACGTTCATCCTGGGTGAGGTGTTCGGCGTCAGCGACACGGTGGGGGCCGAGGTGGTGGGCGTGAGCCCCGCCAACTTCCGAAAGCGCCTGTCGCGGGCCCGGCGCGACCTCTACAGCTTCATGGCAGGCAAGTGCGGGCTGGTCAACCCGAAGAACCCGTGCCGCTGCGCGCGCAAGATGCGCGGCTTCATCGAGCGCGGGTACATGGACGAGGCCCGCCTGCGCTTCGCCGAGGGACATCGGCTGAGGGTGTCTCAGGTGGCGCCGGGCCGAGCCCAGGAGCTGGCGGCCGCCGACGAGAGGCTGCACGCGGCGCTGTTCCGAGAGCACCCCTTCCTGGACGTCCAGGCGCAATCCGAGCTGGTCCGGCGGACGCTGGACGAGGTCCAGCTCGAGCCGCCCGGCTGATCGAAGGAACTGTCACGGTTCTGGTTTCTCCAGGTCCAATCGAAGAGAGGACGCGACCGCCGGCCCAGAAGGCGGGCGGCCGGGGCAGGGTAACGTCCGGAGAGGAGAGAGGTGAGTGCACGAACGGGATGGCTGTCTCTGCTGGCGGTGGTGCTCATGACGGGAGCTGCTGAAGCAGGCACCCCGGCCTCGGAGCCGGCAGGTGAGGAGGCTGTGATCGCCAGGATCGTCGAGGATTCGATTGGCTGGGCCCTGACCAAGGACCGGGCGCTCCAGGAGAGCACGATGGCCCACGACCCGGACCTGTTCATCGTGTGGGTCGACTCCAAGACCATGGTCTCGGGCTGGAAGGACTACGTGAAGCTGTTCGACCATTGGATGGACCCCCGCTTCAGGGCGACCGTCACCGAGGTGCGGGATGTCCAGGTCCACGTTTCCCGCTCCGGCGACGTGGCCTGGTACTCGGCGATGCTCGACGACCTGGGTGAGTGGGACACCAAGCCCACCGGCGCCAGGGACATCCGCTGGACCGGCGTGCTGGAGAAACGGGACGGCCGCTGGGCGATCGTGCAGATGCACGGCTCGGTGGCCCGGGACACGGTGCTGAAGGCGGCAGCGTCGCAGGGAGCGGGGCAGCCGTGACGCGAAGGGGTTTCCTTCAGGGCGGGATGGGCCTGGGCGCCGCCTTGGCCGTGGGAGGCTCCGCGAGCGGAGGACAGGCCAGCGAAGTGGAAATCGTGCGGATCGAGCGAGGGGTGAGGGCGGCGGTGGCTCAGGTCATCCGCGGGTGCGAAGGCCTGGACCTGGAGATGGCCTTCCGGCCCTATTTGAAGACGGGAACCTTCCGGATGGTCTCCCGGGACGGCGTGCTTTGCGACTACCCGCGGTTCTTCCGGGACAACGAGGGCTACCTGCACCGGTGCTCGGAGTTCCGGCTCGAGACGCTGGCGGAGCACCTGGGCGTCCTCGGCCCCGACTCGGCGGTCTTCCAGTGGATCTATCGGGCGGAGGCCGTCTTCGCGTCGGGCGTCAGCGAGGTCTTCGATCCGGCCGCCGCCACCTTCGTCTTCAAGGAGATGGACGGCGAGTGGAAGATCGTCTACTACCACGAGTCCGGCGTGCCGCCGAGAGGTCCGACGGAGGCTGGGGGGTGAGGCGGCACCGCTCAGGAGCCGGCGCGGACGCGCCGGCGCTCTCGGAAGCCTCGCACCCTCATCAGGTTGCCGCACTCCTTCGTATCGCACCAGCGACGTGTGCCGTTGCGGCTCTCGTCGACCAGCACCCAGCCACAGTCGGGGTTGGCGCAGACCTTGATGCGGTTCTCGTGACCGGCGGCCAGGAGGGAGGCAAGTGACCACACGACCTCCGCCTCGACCTGCCCGATCCCGCGCGCGCCCGGCCGGGTCGAGGCCTTCCACTGGCCCCTGCCGCGCTCGAGTCGCCGCACCCAGGACGCGCGGGCCAGGACACTGTTCAACGCCGCCAGGTCGCGCGGGCCGACCGGCCGTCGGGCACAGAGCGCATTCACGATTCGCCGCAGCACGGCCCGCAGCCGGGTCAGACGCTCTCGCTCGCCCTGGCTAGGCAGGCGGTGACCCTGCCAGCCGGCTCGCGCCACGAAGGCGCCGAGCCAGAGGTCGTTCTGGATCCGGTCCTCACGGCGTCCACTGCCGCGGTAGTCACGCCAATCAGAGTTGATGAGCTCGGCCCACAGCGGATCCATGGTCGCACCCTCGCCACATGATACTTGACCGCCCGACCATCGGGGGATACGATCTGTAATGTGTTTATTCGCTTATGGCCATTACGAATGGCAGAAGGGTGTTGGCGAGATGGAGGGCGGAAGCGAGCGGCTGCGACGCTGGGCGGCGTCCCGTGGCTATCAGGTGGGCTGGGGCCCCGCCCGGGTGGTGGCCGAGGTGCGCGACGAGATCGGTGGCCGACGCCAGAGCGGAGAGCTGGCGGCGACGGTCTATGACGCGGAGTTGGCGGGCTTCGTGGAGGAGAGGCCGCCCGCCGCCGAAGGCACGGTGATTCTCGTCGCCAAGCCGCGACCGGCGTCGCGCGTCTCCTTCGAGCTGGAGGAGGGCCCCTTCCACGCGCTGCTGCCCCCGACCTACACGCGCTACCGGGCAACCGCCGAGGAGGTGCGGCAGGACCTGGCCCGGGAGGGCCTGCCCGGCGCCCGGCTGGACGTGCTGACGGGCCCGCTCAAGGCGCTGGCGGCACGGCTTGGCGTGGTCCGCTACGGGCGCAACAACCTCACCTATGCCCCCGGGGCCGGTAGCTACATCCAGCTCTGCGGGTACCTGGCCAATCTCCGCTTGGAGGGGGACGAGCCGTTGGCCACCCCGCTGGCGCTGGACGCATGCGACGGCTGTGAGTCCTGCCGCAAGGCCTGCCCGACACGGGCCATCGACCCGGAACGGTTCGTGATCCGGGCCGAGCGCTGTCTGACGTTCGTCAACGAACGCCCGGGCGCCTGGCCGGACTGGGTCCCACCCCGGGCCCATCGCTGCCTCATCGGCTGTCTGCTCTGTCAGCGGGCCTGTCCCGTGAACCCGCCGCTGCCGGTGGAGGAGACCGGCGTCGCTTTCTCGGCTGCCGAGACGCGGACCTTGCTCGAGGGCGCCTCGGCGGACGACCTGCGCGGCGAGACGGGCATTCGGTCCAAGCTCGCGTGGCTGGGACAGCCCTACGCCGAGCCGGTCCTCGGCCGCAACCTTCGCGCCCTCCTCGGCGCGTGTGCCCGGTGAGCCACGACCGCTGCCCGCCCCCTGCAGGCCCGCTTGCGTCCCGACACCGCGGTGACTACCCTCTCCTCCGCTCCCGGGGCTCGACGCCGGGAGGAGAGGGGAATCATGACATCTTCATCTCGACGAGGGTTCCTGGGGACGGCGGCCACCGGCGCGGGGGGCTGCCTCCTGTGTGGACTGGCACGGCGTGGCGCGGCGGCCCCGGGCACCGACGGCACGCCGAGCCGTCCCCCCGAAACGGCACCGGCAGTGAGCGAAGAGCTGCTCGGCTACTGCGGGCTCTTCTGCGGAGGGTGCCAGGCCTACCAGGAGACGACGTCCGCGGCGAAGCCCGGCGCCGAGCCGACGACACGCTGCCTCGGCTGCGCCAGCGACGTGGTCGCGCCCTGGTGCCAGAAATGCGCCATCCGGGACTGCAGCAAGGCGAAGGGCCTGCGCTACTGCCTGCCCTGCGACGAGTATCCCTGCGACAAGCTGGAGACGTTCACCAACGACCCGCGTTACCCGTACCACAAGGCGGTCCACGCCGACATGGCCCGGCTCCGGGAGATCGGCATTCCCGCCTGGCTGGAGGAGCAGGAGGCGCGATGGATCTGCCCGAGCTGCGGGAACCGCTATCACTGGTTCGCGCGCCGCTGCCCGACCTGCGACGCCCGCGTCAACGAGCAGTACTGGCCCGACTGAGCTGAGACGTCGCGCTCAGCGAAGCGGCTTCAGGTAGGCGGCCGCCCCGCCGCCCCGGGCCAGCGTGAGGGTCAGGCCCTGGCCCGCCCCGAGCGTCCGCTTGGAGACCTCGAGATGGGTGGGGACCTCGCCGGAGTCGGCCTGGTCGGCATAGACGGTGGCCTCGAAGGGCCCGCCGCCGAGCCGGTCGAGTGACAGAAGAAGCTCGCGCGGCTGGTCGGTCATCGCCCCGACGAACCAGTCGTCACCGCAGCGCCGGGCGATGGCCACGTACTCGCCGATCTCGCCGGCCAGGACGTGGGTCTCGTCCCAGGTGGCCGGGACCACCTTCAGGAAGTCGACGCCCGGCTGCCCCCGGTAGGCGTCCGGGTAGTCGACCAGCATCTGCAGCGGGCTCTCGTAGACGACGTACATGGCGAGCTGGTGGGCGCGGGTCCCCATCACCACCGGGGCCAGGAAGCGGGGGGCGAACTCCTCGACCGTCACGTTCCGGAACCCACCCGGGGTGAAGTCCATCGCCCCGAGCAGCATCCGCGTGAAGGGGAGGGTCACGTCGTGGCGGGGCGTGACGCGGTCGCTCCACTTCGAGTACTCGAGCCCCATCACCCCCTCCCGGGTGAGCAGGTTGGGCCAGGTGCGCTCCTCGCCGGTCCCGGCGTAGGCGCCGTGGAAGTCGACCGTCAGGTGGTGGCGGGCGGCGTTGCGAAGCACCCGGTGGTAGAAACCCACGATCTCCTGGTCCTGGCGGTCCATGTAGTCGACCTTGACCCCCTTGACGCCCCACCTCTCGTAGGTGGGAAAGGCCAGGTCCATCTGGTCGTTCAGGTTCTCCCAGTTCAGCCAGAGCAGGATCCCCACCTGGCGCTCCCGGGCGTAGGCCACCAGTCCCGGGATCTCCATCCCCGGGATGGAGCGGGTGATGTCGGCGGTGGGGTCGCGGTGGCTCCCGTACCAGCCGGCGTCGATCAACACGTACTCGAGCCCCATCTCGGCGGCGAAGTCGATGAAGTCCCGGAAGGTGGCGTCGTTCATGCCGACCTCGAAGGGGGCGTTCGGGAGCACCGGCCCGTTCCACCAGTCCCAGGCCACCTTGCCGGGCCGGATCCACGAGGCGTCCTCGACCCGGCTGGGCTCGGAGAGGGCGTAGAGGAGGGTCGACTCGATGAGGGCTCCCGGCGTCTCACCCACCATCAGTACCCGCCACGGCGAAAGAAGCGGCGTGGCGCCCCGGACGCAGACCTCCGGCCAGGACGGCAAGGGGGCCAGCTTGGTCACCAGGATCGGATGGCGCGACTGGTTGCCGCCCTCGAGGCGGGCCAGGTGGAGCCCCGAGTAGTCGACCAGGCCGGCCTCGGCCAGCGCCACGGTGAGGCCGTCGCCCAGCTCGATGGTCAGGGGCGGGCCGACGATCGACTCGGGCTTGATGGAGGAGAGCGGGGCCGGCACGAACTCGCGCTCGTTGCTGGTGTTGAACGAGGCCAGCTCGAGGACCCAGGCGCGGTGGTCGGCCAGGAAGCGGAACTGGGTCTCCTCGGAGGCGATCTCGAGGTCGCCGATCGCCTCCTGGCGGGGGACCACGTAGCGGAGGGCCGCCCCGTCCTCGTAGGCCCGGAACACCAGATCGAGACGCCGGCCGCCGGCCTGCTCCAGCTCCACGGTCATCTCCCGGCAGCGGTCGCGGGCCTCGCGCTGCTTGCCGGCCACCAGCGTGAAGGGGGTGTCGTGGCTCTCGCGGCTCGCCTTGACCAGGTGGAAGCCTTGGCTCAGCGGCGGCGCCCCGCGGAGTGTCAGGCCGAGCGCGGAGTCGGCCACGATCGGTCGCCCGAGGAAGCTCACCGAGTACAGGGGCTGCCCTTCATCGGAGAGCGTGAAGAGGATCTCCAGCCGCCCGTCGGGCGAGGTCAGCCGCTCGGCGGGTGCGGCCCCGGCCAGCGTGGCGCCGAGGATCAGGCTCAGGCAGGTCATGGTGGCTCGTGGCATCTCGTCCTCCCGGTTCGGCCAGAGGATAGCGCACCTGCGCTCGAGCCGAGCGTGGTCGGCCTGACCTTCTCTCAAGGAACGTTGGACCGGGACTCGCGCCCAAGGGCTGGGTGTGGTTGGGTGGGTAGGGCTAGAAGGAGAACGTCAAACCCACGCTGGCGCGCCGGGCGCCCGCTTGGAAGCTGACCGTCGACCCCAGCCCGGTCTCGAGCCGGCGGTCGGGCCAGGGCACCCAGCGACGTGCGGGTGGCAGCGCGACCCCGACCAGGGCACCGGCGCTGGCGGCTGCCGGGGTGTACAGGAGCAACCCGAAGCCAAGCCCGACGTCACATTCGGGGTCACTGCAGCCGGACCGCCAGACCGCGGTGCCGACCAGGCCCAGCGCCGCGCCCACGGCGGCTCCGATGGCCGCACCGCGCCCTCGGTGGTGACGCCCCTGGGCCACCTCGAGACGCAGGACCCGGTCGGATCGAATGACCACCGAGGCGCCGTCTTCGCCACGGAGAAGGATCTCGCGGTCGCCCAGCCTCAGCAGCCTCCCCACCACGCTGCTCTTCGACTCGCCGGCCCGGCCGGGTTCGGCCTGGTCATAGGTCACGCGCACCGTGGAACCCGCATCGGCAGGTGGCCTTCCCTGCGGCGGCTCGGCGCCGGCCAGCGGCGTAGCGGCGGCGACTACGAGGAGCAAGAGAGGGGCTGGGGACAGCGAAGAAGGCATCGACGGTAGACTGTGGACCCGCGGCCGGACTCGTCCCAACCGGACGGCGTCCCGCTGGGCTTCGCTCAGTGAACGAATTGCGACCGACCGGAACTCGCCCCTCCAGAGGTATGCCGTGGCGGCTGGCCACCGGGGCCTACGCGCTCGCCTGGCTGGCCGTGCTCGGGGGGCTGGCCGGCGAGCTGCTGCTGGTGCTCCAGCGCCGAGTGGCGGCGGAGCGGGCGCACGGCTACGCCGAGAGCAACGTCTTCACCCAAAGCCAAGGGCTGGCCGAGGGCGCTACCCTGTGGCAGGACCGGGGCGTCCGGTATCGTCCCGGCGCCCGCCTGACCCTGGAGGTGGCCGGCACCACCTACGAGGTCGTGACCAACGCCCGCGGCTTCCGGACCCAGGAGTTCGAGGTCCCGAAGCCGGCCGGGCGGCTCCGGGTGGTGTGCGTGGGGGGCTCCACCACGGTCCAGGGGCGGACCAACCAGGAGACCTACCCGGCGATCCTGGAGCAGCTCCTGCGCCTCGAGCTTCCAGACCAGGCGATCGAGGTCCTCAACCTCGGCATCAACGGCACCGGCACCGGCTACTGGCTCACGCGCCAGGAGGAGCTCTTCTCGTACCAGCCGGACCTGATCGTCCAGTACAACTTCGTCAACGACCTTTTCTGGGAGCTGCTGCCCGAGTACGGGGAGGCGCACCCATGGAGGCGCCAGCTCGGCCGGAGCCTGCTGCTGTCCGCGTGGTTCCCCCTCGACGCAGAGGACCTCGATTCGGGCCTGCTGCGAACGGTGCGCCGCCACCGCGCCCTCGCCCGCCAGGCGCGCCGCCGGGGCGTGGCCTACGTGGCCGGGACCTTTGCCGGTCCGGATCCGACCACCTGCTCGCCGGAGCTGCGCGCCTACCTGGACCAGAACGTCGAGGCCTGGGGACAGCCGCTCGCCCTCCGCCGCTACCGTGACTACCACAGGGTGCTTGCCCGCTACGACACGCTGTTCGAGAATGACGCTCGCGGCCGCCTCTTCCCCCTGGTGCTGGTCCACCGTCTCGTGTCGGACGGCCGCCTCTTCGTCGACCTGTGTCACATGTCGCCGGAAGGGATCGAGGCCCTCGCCCGAGCCTTCCTGCCCGCGGTCGCCGAAGCGCTCCGGGACGCCGGCCGAGCCAGGAGCGAAGGCTAACCGAGCGACGACGGACGGTCGGGGTCGGCCCTCACGAGACCTGCGAGGTCGACGAAGACGGCCTCCCGGCTGCCGGTGCCGATCTGGATCTCCCAGTCGCCCTTGGCGCCCCGGACCACCGAGCCGAACAGCTTGCGCCTCCGCCGCTCGTCGAACTTCTCCCAGAAGACCCAACCGAAGTCGGCAACGCCCTCAAGGACCCGGAAAGCGGGGACGCGCTGGTCCGGATCCAGCGGCACGTCCGCCACCCGCCGCTCCTCGAAGCCCTCGGCGCGCAGGGCCTCGAGGAAGAGCCGGGTGTGGTCCTGGCCGTCGTGGTGGAGCGCATGGCGCCCGCGGCGGACGCCGCGACCGGCGGCCAGGTCCCGGAAGGCGGCCCGGACCTCCGTCTCCGAGGTCGGGTCGGGAAGCTCCACGTCCACCGGGCGCTACCCGTCCTGGTCCTGCCGCACGCCGTCGCGCACCAGCAGCCGGCCCGCCTTGACCACGTGGCGCACCGAGCGGACGCCGACCCGGACGAGATCCAGCAGGCGCGGCGAGCGGAGCACCACGAAGTCGGCGCTCTTGCCCGGCTCCAGGCTGCCCACCTCCTCGGCCAGGCCGAGGGAGTAGGCGGGGTGGATGGTGGCCGCCACCAGCGCCTCCTGGAGCGACAGCCCCATGCCGAAGCAGGCCTGGGTCATGGCGAAGGGCATCGAGGGCGACAGGCCGCCACCCGGGTTGGCGTCGGTGGCGATGGCCACCGGGGCGCCGGCGTCGACCAAGGCCCGGGCCGGCGCCAGACGGTCGAGGCGGAGGTAGAAGCTGGCCGAGGGGAGCAGCGTGGCGACGCAGGAGGCCTTGGCCAGGGCCTTCATCCCGGCCTCGGAGACGAAGCCGAGGTGGTCGGCGGAGCGGGCCCCGAGCTCGGCCGCCAGCTCGGCGCCCCCGGTCCAGGCCAGCTCGTCGGCGTGGATCCGCAACGCCATCCCGTGGTCGCGGGCCGCCTCCAGGACACGGCGGCTCTCGTCGACGCTGAAGACGCCGGCCTCGCAGAAGACGTCGCAGAAGCGGGCCAGACCGCGCGAGGCCACCTCGGGGATCATCTCGGTGACCACCCGGTCCAAGTAGCCCTTCCGGTCGTGACGCCAGTCCAGGGGGACCTCGTGGGCGCCCAGAAAGGTCGGGACGACGGTCAGCGGGTGACCGGCGGCCACGGCGCGGATCGCCTCGAGGGACCGGATCTCGGCCGCCGTCTCGAGACCGTAGCCGCTCTTGACCTCGACGGTGGTGGTCCCGCACAGCAGCAGCTCGTCGAGGCGCGCCCGCAGCCCCTGCTCCAGGTCCGCCTGCGAGGCGGCCCGGGTGGCAACCACGGTGCGCACGATCCCGCCCCCGGCGGCGGCGATCTCGGCGTAGCTGGCCCCGGCCAGCCGGCGCTCGATCTCGTCGTCGCGCTGGCCGGCGTAGACGAGGTGGGTGTGGGGGTCGACCAGGCCCGGGATCACCGCCGCTCCCTCGGCATCCAGCCTCCGGGTCTTCGGCGTCAGGCGCACGCTCGCCGCCAGCTCCCGGGCCGGTCCGGCGAAGAGCACCCGGCCCGAGGCCACCGCCAGCGCCGCGTCCTCGACCAGGCCGATCTGTCGATGGCCGTCTCCCCGGCGCGGCACCGGGCCGGCCAGCGTGGCCAGGCGGGAGATGTTCTCGACCAGCAGATCGGCGTCGTTCATGGCTGTTGAAGGCGCGCCAGCAGATCGGCGCGGGCCAGACCCTCGATCCGGACCAGCTTCTGGCGACCGCTCTGCCCCTGCAGCAACGAGAGCCGGGACGCCGGCACCTTCAGGGTGCGGGCCAGCAGCCGGATCACGGCGGCGTTGGCCTGGCCCTCGGCGGGCGGCGCCTTGACCCGGACCAGCAGGGCGCCGTCGCGCTCGCCGGCCAGGCCTTCGCGCCCGGACCGCGGCTGGACCCGGAGACGGAGCGTCACGCCGTGGTCGGACTCGCGAACCTCCAGGCTCAGGCCCCGGTCTCCTCGCGGCGCTTGAGGATGCGCAGGTTGTCGGCCAGCTCGGCTTCTTCCTGCAGGTCCAGCACCTGGGTGAGGCGGTTGATCAGGCCCCGGATGTCGCCGCGCAGGGCGGAGCGCTGGGCGCGCAGGTCCATGAGGTCGCGCTCGAGGCTGCCGGCCCGCTTCTGGGCCAGCTCGAGCAGGTGATCGGCCTGCAGCTCGGCCTGCTTGGTGATGACGGTGGCCTCCTTGCGGGCCGTCTCGCGGATCTCCTCCGAGACGCGCTGGGCGGTCAGCAGGGTGTTCTTCAGGATCACCTCGCGCTGCCGGTGCTCCTCGAGGATGTCGCTCAGCCGGCTGAACTCCTGCTGCAGCTCGGAGTGCTCGCGCTGCAGGTCCTGCAGCTCCTCGGCCACGATGTTGAGGTAGGTGCGGACCTCGTCCGGGTCGAACCCCCGCAACCGGCGCTTGAACCCCTGCCGCTGGATGTCCATCGGGGAGATCTTCATGCCGCCTCCCTGCCTTTCGGTCCCTCCATCGTGGCACGGCCTGTCAAGGGTCTCAACACCGGCTTGGGCTCGACCGCTTGCGCGAATCGCTCGACCATCTGGTCGAGACCGGCGGTGGTGCGGCCCCAGTGGCCATCCCATCATCTCTCTGCAGGCCTGTTGGTTCCGTGAATCGGGTCCCGGCCCGTAAGCTGGCCCGTGTCTTGCTACCTGGAACAATGGGCCGGAGAGCACCCGGCCCCGGCCCGGAAGGGCCGATCGGCAAGACAGGAGGACGACGACATGCGGAGCCCCACTCGGCCGTTGCTGATGTTCACGCTCGGTGCCGCTCTGGCCTGGGCCGGCTGCGCCGGCACGACCGGCGAGTCGCCCGTGGCCCCCACCGTGGCCGCGGTGGCCGACGAGGCGGGCCTGGTGTCCACGCTGGGCCACGGTCCCGGCAGCCCGGCGACGCCGGGCACCGGCACGTGCACGGGTCCGGCCGGCTGCACCGGTGACGGTCCGGGACCCGGCCACGTCAACGGCCCCGGCAGCGGCCTGTGCGGCGACGCCTGCACTGGAGCGGTGGGACCGGATCCCCAGGACATCGAGGAGATGCTGGACCTGGCGCTCCAGGAGGAGTACGAGGCGGAGATGCTGTACCGGAGCGTGCTCGAGGACTACGGAGCGGGGACGCTGCCGTTCGCCACGATCGCCGAGTCCGAGGCCCACCACGTGGCGGCGCTTCAACTGCTGCTGACCCGGCGCCAGCTCACGCCGCCGGCCAGCGCCTGGGCGCCGTCGGACTTCCCGCCCTTCGCCACCCTGGCCGCGGCATGCGCCGCCGGGGTCGACGCCGAGATCGCGGACGCAGCCTTCTACTCCCCTTACCTCGGCCGCGACGACCTGCCCCTCGATGTCGCCACCGTCTTCGCCAACCTGCAGGCGGCGTCGCTCCAGAACCACCTGCCGGCCTTCGAGCGCTGCCGGTAGGGGGCTCTGGAACGATGGCTCGACCCGAAGCCGGTCGTTTCCGCTGGCGAGCGTTCGTCACCCTCTACGTGACCCTCTCCTTCCTGCTGCTGGCGGTGTCGGGCATCGTTCTCTACCTCGCCCCGCACGGCCGGGTGGCGTACTGGACGCACTGGACGCTCGGCGGCCTCGGTCGGGAGAGCTGGCAGGCCCTCCACACGGTGCTGGCGCTCTTGTTCGTGCTGGCGGGGGCCGTGCACCTCTACTTCAACTGGAGGGTGCTGTGGTCGTACCTGCGCTCGCGGCTGGCCACGGGCGTGCACCTGAAGCGTGAGGTCACGCTGGCTCTGGCGGCGACGGTTGCGGTGGCCGCCCTGACGCTCTCGGACCTCCCGCCGTTTTCCTCCTTGATGGAGCTGGGCGAGCGAGCCAAGGGTTCCTGGTCGATCTCGGGAGGCGAGCCGCCAGTCCCCCACGCGGAGCTGCTCCCGCTCGAGCGCCTGGCCGCCACCACGCAGGTCCCGCTCGACCGCCTGCTCGCCGACCTCGAGGCGGCGGGCTTCGAGGGCGTCTCGCCGAGGACCACCCTGGCCGCCCTCGCCGAGGCCAGCGGCCGGACGCCCGATGAGATCTGGTCGAGGCTCCAGGGGTCGCGTGAGGTCAAGGACGTCCCCGCCGGCGGCGGTTACGGTACCCAGACCGTCCGCGAGGTCTGCGCCCAGCTCGACGTCGACCTGAAGCTGGGCCTGGAGCGGTTGAGGGCCCGGGGAATCGAGGCGGACGCGGACTCCCCCATGAAGACGCTCGCCCGGAGACACGGCAAGCGCCCCCACGACCTGGTGGAGATCCTGGCCGGGGCCTGAGCCTGGCGCGTGGTAGTCTGCTCCCCGGGCCGCGGGCAAGGCGGCCGGGAGGAGCGTTGGGCAGACGGGGCAACGGTGAGGGGGTGCTCGGTGTTACGCGCTCTCGCTGCGATCGGTTCGGGACCGCTCTGGCACTGGTGGCTCTCGGCGGCGCTGCCCCGCTCGGCGCCACGTCCGCGCAGGAGGTCCAGGACCGGGTGGCGGCGGACGTTGCCAGCGGCCTCCCGATCGTCGTTCACGTCGTGGTCGCGCTGTGCGACAACGAGCACCAGGGCATCGTGCCCGTCCCCCGCCACCTGGGCAACGGGCAGGACCCGGCGTCGAACCTCTACTGGGGCGCCCTCTACGGCGTCCGCACCCATCTGGCGCGCTCGCAGGGATGGACGACGGTGTCCATTGGTGGAGCGACCGGTCCGGAGGTCCTCGACCGAATCGTCCTGAAGAGACGGGTTCGGCGGGGCACGCAGCCCGCCACCGTCTATCTGGTCGCGGACGCCTGGGACGGGGCGCTCATCCGCAAGGCCATCTCCCGCTTCCTCGACATGGCGGCCGCTCGAGGCCGGGAAGCCGTGGTCGCGGATTCGCTGACACTGGGGGTGGGGGGCGAGGCCCATCTCGTGGCGTACGTGGGCCACGACGGGCTGATGGACTTCGACGTACCCGCGCCACGAGAGGACCCTGCGGCCGCCCCTCGGGACGCCGTCGTCCTGGCCTGCGCCAGCAAGCCCTACTTCCTGGACAAGCTCCGCACCGCCGGCGCTCACCCTCTGTTGCTCACGACCGGGCTCATGGCACCGGAGGCGTACACGCTGGACGCGGTCGTCACTGCCTGGGCGGCCGGCGAGACACCCGCCGGAATCCGGGACCGGGCCGCCCGTGCGTACGATCGGTACCAGAAGTGCGGTGTGGCTGCGGCGCGCCGCCTCTTCTGGTTGTCGGAATCGGAGTAGGCTCCCTACTCGCTCCCCTTGTCGGTGGCGCCCGGATCGGCCGCTCGTCGTTCGCTGTGAAGACCCAGGGGTGTCGACGTCGGCGTGCGATGCCGCCTCCCCAGCAAGACGAGAACGGCTCCGCCGGGCACCCCGAGCCCACCGGCCACCAAGACCAGCGGCCTCAGGCCCGGCGCACCGAACCAGAACACCCACACGAACCCAAGCGCGAACACGGCGCCGGGCAGTCCCGCCAGCGGGATCTGGCTGACGTTCGGACCAGGGTGGGGCAGATCCTCACCGGCTCGGACGGACCTCTCTCCGCCGCCCCGAAGCCGCAGGAGCACCGCGCCGATGATGCCGGCTGCCAGCAGCACGAGAAACGGTCCCAACACACCGGTGGGGAGCGCAGCAGCAAACGCGATGACCACCCCGCACACAGCCACGACACCGGCGCTTCGTCGAACCTGAGGATCCCGCCACGAGCCTATTTGCACCGGTCACCTCGGCGCCGGTGAGCCCGGATCCTGTCCTGTCTGGCGGTTCCCGGTTCTGCGCCTACCCTCCCCGGTGCCCGTCGGCAGAAGGTGGAAGTCTCTTCCTCCACAAGGCCGTCCGCGAAGTCGGTCAGGTCATGAGCCTGCCAGAACTGCGCCAGATCCTCGATCGAATCCGTCCCGGGCATCGACCGCTTCATGTTCTCTTCGCGTCTTGGCAGCGGTGTGCTCTCTTGCCGCCATTTCCGAGCAGTAGCAGGATACCCCTACTGCCGGGAGAACGAGCCACCGAGAAGCCGGCGATGCGGCGCACACCTGGACGTCGACCTCTCGCGACTCGGTGTCCAGGTCATCGCCCTCCCCACGCCCGCGGCGCTCGCGAGGTACAACGAGCTCGAGCGCCGCGGGGTTCGGGTGGCCATCCACGTACATTCGACCTGCTGACCCGGGCTTGCAATCCAGGCACCGACCGCCCCACGGTCCCTACTCGGACCCGGGCTTGCGTACCGAGATCCGCATCTCCGTCTTGGGACCGTCCAGCCACACCTCCGTCGCCGGCCCGGTGACCTCGTAGCCCTGTGTCAGGGCCCACTCGATCAGCTCGGCCCAGGGGTGTGCCGCATCGTGCCCTCCCGAGACGACGGCGAAGGCCACCGTCTCCGCCGGGACGTCCCGCCGCTCGAGCGGTGCGTCGACCCTGCAGTCGGGAGTCACGGGAAAGCCGACCTCCCACCTCAGCTCGGCTTCGTTCACGCTCTCGGGTGAGTTGTAGTAGCGGCCGAACGGCGGCCCCTTGATGCAGCTCCCGGCTCCGAGGGCGACGCGGGCAATGGCATCGCCGTGCTGGTCGAAGCTACCCGTCATCGGCAGCACGACCACGGCCTCCGGCTCCCCGCGCCTGGTCGCGAACGAGGCCGGGCCGGGCGACGCGGCCTGGGACACGGTGCCCGCCACGGGCACTCCGATGTCACGGTGGATTCGCCAGCGTCCCTCACTCATCTTCCACAGCGTCATGTAGCGGTTCGTCGCCAGCTTCGCGCCGTTCGCGTCGAGAAAGGTGGCGCGCCCCGTCTCCACCGCAAAGCCCTCGCCCATGAACAGCTCCTGCTCGTCCAGGCGGACGTCGCGCACGCCGGCGGCGAGCGCGAACTCCAGCACACCCCGGATCGCCTCGGCTCCCTCGGCCGTCCTGCCCACCATGACCAGCCGGGCGTGCGGCGTGTAGGCGGCCAGGACGCCCTCGACGTCTCCTCGCCGCAGCGCATCGCACATGTCGTCGTTCGCCGCCCGAAGCTGGACCTCGCTCCCCGGCACACCCTTTGCGGACGCGCCCAGCGCGAGGGCCGATCCGACCACGGCCGAGACCAGCGCCGCCCACGACCGCGTCTTCCAGCCTCCGTATGCCATTCCTCTCACCTCCCCATCTGGTCCGGCGTGACGTAGTCGCGGTGGATCCGCCACTGCCCCCCCTCTCGAGCCCAGAGCGTCATGAAGCGCACTCGGGCCGCGGCTCGCTGCGACGCCGTCCAGAACGTCGCCCGGCCGAGCTCGCAGACCTTGTCGCCGACCACGTACCGCTCGGTGGAGCGGGTCTCGATCCGAACCACGCCCTGCTCGACGAGCTGCTGCGCCGCATCCTGGATCGCTCTGCGGCCCCGCAGCGGGAGCCCCCCTGGCACCACCGACACCGCGTCCCTGGCGTAGATCGCCGCCATGGCGGCCGGGTCTCGCCGGTCGAGGGCGTCGGCCAGGGCCCTCTGGGCGGCGGCCAGCCCCGCTCGGGCCTCGGCGAGGTCGACGGGCACCGCATCCTCCGCGGTCCGCATCGACTCGACCACCGCGGCTCCGCTGGCGGCACGGGCGGGATCGAGGGCGGCCAGCGGCAGAAGGAGTGCCGTGGCACAGAGCACGCTGGTGGCCAGCCCACCCCGGCCGACGCCCAGACGGGGCAGGTCCG
>CAZNNH010000147.1:0-15599 GCA_964574335.1 uncultured Acidobacteriota bacterium
ACAACGACATGTTCGGCACCGACATGACCATCGGCGCCGACACCGCCCTGCACCGGATCGCCGAGGCCATCGACGCCATCACCAGCACCGCCGCCAGCCACCAACGCACCTTCGTGGTCGAGGTGATGGGCCGCCACTGCGGCTACCTGGCGCTGATGAGCGCCATCTCCACCGGGGCCGGCTGGGTGCTGATCCCCGAGAACCCGCCGGAGGTCGACGACTGGGAAGAGAAGATGTGCGCGGTCTTGAAGGCGGCGCGCGACGCCGGCCGCCGCCACAACATCGTGGTGGTGGCCGAAGGGGCCCGGGACCGGCACGGCCAGCCGATCAGCGCCGGCCACGTCAAGAAGGTGCTCGAGGAGCGGCTGGAGGAGGACGTGCGGATCACCATCCTGGGGCACGTGCAGCGGGGCGGCGCTCCGAGCGCCTTCGATCGCTACCAGAGCACCATCCTGGCCCATGCGGCGGTCCACGAGGTGCTGGCCGCCACGCCCGACAGCGAGCCCCAGATCATCGGGATCCGCGAGAACCGGGTCACTCGCTCGCCGCTCATGTACTGCGTGGAGCAGACCCACTCCATCGCCGACGTGATCGCCGGCAAGGACTACGAGAAGGCGATGGAGATGCGCGGCGGTAGCTTCCGGGAGGCGTTCCGGACCCTGCGCACCCTGGTCAGCACCCTGCCGGAGGCGGGAGGTCCCGGCGCGAGCCGGCTGCGGATCGCCATCGTCCACGCCGCCGCGCCGGCTCCGGGGATGAACGCCGCGGTCCGGGCCGCGGTCCGGCTCGGGACCAGCCAGGGGCACACCATGCTCGGGGTCCGCAACGGGTTCGGCGGGCTGATCGAGGGCGATGTCCGCGAGCTCGGTTGGACCAGCGTGGGCGGCTGGTCGTCGCGGGGCGGGGCCGAGCTCGGCACCGAGCGTCGGGTCCCCTCGGGGAAGGATCTCTACGCCATCGCCCGGCGTATCGAGGAGCTCGGGATCCAGGGCCTCTTGATGATCGGGGGGTGGACCGGCTACGAGGCCTGCCACCGGCTCTACCGCGAGCGCGACAACTTCCCCGCTTTCAACATCCCGCTCATCTGCCTGCCGGCCTCGATCAACAACAACCTCCCCGGCTCGGAGCTGAGCATCGGCTGTGACACCGCCCTCAACAGCATCGTTTGGGCGGTGGACCGCATCAAGCAGTCCGCGGTCGCCTCGCGCCGGTGCTTCGTGGTCGAGGTGATGGGCCGCTACTGCGGCTTCCTGGCGCTGATGAGCGGGCTGGCCACCGGGGCGGAGCGCATCTACCTGCACGAAGAGGGGGTCACCCTGGCGGATCTGCAGAAGGACCTCGCGCACCTGATCGAGGGCTTCCGCCACGACAAGCGCCTCGGGCTGATGATCCGCAACGAGATGGCCAACCCGTTCTACACCACCCCGTTCATGCACGCGCTCTTCGAGGAGGAAGGCGGCGACCTGTTCGACGTGCGGCAGGCGATCCTGGGCCACCTGCAGCAGGGGGGCGATCCGTCACCGTTCGATCGCATCCAGGCCACCCGGCTGGCGGCGCGCTGCGTCTCCTACCTGGCCGAGCAGGCGGAGAAGGACCCGCCGGGGGGCGCCTTCATCGGCCTGCAGTCGGGGCGGGTGATGCTGACCAGCCTCGACGAGCTGCCGCGCCTGGGTGACGGCAAGCACCAGCGTCCCAAGGAGCAGTGGTGGCTCGAGCTGCGGCCGATCGCCCGGATCCTGGCCCAGTCGGGGCCGCAGGGGACGGGCGGGTAGCACGGGGGACACGATCCCGAATCCATGGGCTACCGGAGGATTCGGGTCATGTCCCCTGGGACTGCTCAGAGCATCTGCAGTAGGCGATCGTTGGTGCGCCGGATCTTGCTGCACAGGTCGAGCAGCAGGTTCGACTGCAGCTTGTCCCGCAGCTCCGGCGAGAAGGCCAGCAGCTCCTGGAAGCCCTTCTCGTTCAGCTCCAGCAGCTCGGTCTCGGCCACCGCCTTGACCTCCGCCGAGCGCGGGCCGTGGTCGATCAGCGAGACCTCGCCGAAGTGCTGGCCGGGGCCCAGCTCGGCCAGCACCTCGCGGCTCTGGTCGTGGGGGACCGACACCAGCAGCTTCCCGGAGCGCACGACGAACAGCGAGGCGCCGGGCGACCCCTGGGCGGCCACCACCTCGTAGGCCGCCGCCCTGCGACGGCCCACCCGCTTGGAGACCTGGACCATCTCCAGGGCGTCGAGACCCTGGAACAGCGCCATCTTCTTGAGCAGCGCCACATCCTCCATCGCAGACCTCCGTGATCGGCTGGCGCCGATGATACTACGCCGTGACGCGGCCGGGCCGGCCGCCGGTGTCGTTGACACGACCGGAAGGCGTCTGCTCAAATTCGCGGATCACAGGAGGCACGATGATCGACGGCGGGCGCCTGAGGGCCGAGGACGACTGGTTCCTGAAGAACGAGCGGGAGCTGCTGGAAGCCGCCCGCGCAGCCCGCGAGAAGCGGGAGAAGGAGCGGGACGAGCTGGAGCGGACGCAGGAGCTGAAGCGGATCAAGGACGCCCACTTCATGAAGTGCCCGAAGTGCGGCCACGACATGGTGACCGAGGACGACGCCGGCGTGGAGATCGACCGCTGCACCCGCTGCGAGGGGATCTTCCTCGACGCCGGCGAGCTCGAGGACCTTTTCCTCAAGCGGAACGAGACCCAGCGGCGCAGCTTCATGCGCAAGATCCTGCGGATCTGAGCCGCCCCGCCTCCAGGGCCGGGCTCAGGCCCGGGCCGCCAGCGAGTGCACCGAGAGCCGGAGCGCGTCCAGCTCGGGGCCGCCCTCGAGCAGCAGGCGCGGCACGCCAGGGGTGAGGCCCTCGGCCGAGAGGCTCCGGTCCTCGAGGAGGAACGGGACCATCACCAGGCGGGGCTCGGCCACCGACAGCTCCGCGTTCAGGACCCGCTGTCTCACCAGCAGCGCGTTGAGCCGCGCCGCCGACGCTGGGTTGTGCACGGCCATCAGCACCACCCGGGCCAGCCGCCGCGCCACCGCCTCCGAGACCGAGGCCCCCCAGGCCCGAGCCTCGTCGTCGACCGGGATCTTGCCGTCGACGGCGGTGGGCGGGGCGGCGTGGATCCATTCGGAGAGCCGCATCAGCGCCTCGTCGCCGGGGGCGGTGCCCAGCAGCCGGAAGGCGGGGATCCACAGGTGGGGTCCGGCGAGGGCGAAGCCCGGAGGTAGCCCGTCCGGGAACAGGGCGGCGGCGTAGCTCTGCAGGTCCTCGAAGTAGGGGCCGTCGCCGATCCGGAGCCGCACCCGATAGCGCCAGAAGGGGAGGAACTCGGTCCCCGGCCGGTCTTTGCCCGGCACGTGGTCGTAATGGAGGATGCGGATGCCGCCGGAGCCGGGCTCGAGCGCGAGGTGGCAGTTGGTGCATACCGAGACGAAGTGGCGGCGGTCGAAGCGCTGCTCGAAGCCGCAGTCGGGGCAGCGCGAGGCCACGCTCTGGACCCGTCGATGGGACTCGGCGTCGAGCGGCTGACGGACCCGCTGGGCCAGGATCTGGTCGACCTCGGAGGCGGTCGGGTATCCGGCGATGGTGGCGAAGGCGCCGTCGACCAGCACCCACTCCGCCCCGCGATCCGCCTCCACCTGGGCCAGCCAGTAGGGTCGGTAGACGAGGAGCCTTCGCGAGAGCTGGAGCTCGCCGTGCTTGAGGATGGGGTCGAACCCGGGCTCGAGGGTGCGCGTCCGCCACTTGTCGAGCTCGTGGTAGGAGCGCTCACCGATCGGACCCCAGGGCAGGAAGGCGCCCAGCGCGGCGACCTTCTTCAGGGTGAGCGGCCGGAGCGTGGCGCGGCCCAGGCGCAGGCCCCGGTCCCGCAGGTTGGCGCGGAGCCCGTCGTAGCCGGGAACCGTGTGCTCGACGCCGTAGCCCCTCACCCGCAGGACCTTCGCTCCGTCGCGGAACCGGCCGAGGGTGCCCTGGAGCAGGAGCCCGCTGATCTGCCAGTAGGGGGCGAGGAAGAGGTGGGCCTGCAGCAGGCGACTCTCGGAGCGCAGGCGCCTCTCGAAGGCGTCGAGCTCCTGCTGCACCAGCCAGTCGGCCACCGGCTCCCGCTCCCGGTCGCCGCCGGTGTAGCGGGCGATGATCTCGGCACGCTGGGCGCTGGTGCGGTAGCCGATGACCAGCTCCAGGATCTCGCCGCCGTCGTGTACCCGGCCCGGCTCGTAGTAGACCTCGTCCCGATCCGGCGCCTCGACGATCAGCAGCGAGCCGCAGTACTCGCAGAGGACGGTCACCGTCTCGTCGTCGACGGTGCAGGGGGCCCCGCACTCCGGGCAGGCGAGGGCGATCGAGAGCCGGCCCTCGGCGGCGGCCGGCTCGCTGTCGGAGAGGTCTGGCTCGAGAGGCTCCGGGAAGGGCGCCTGGGCCTCGAGCACCGCCGGCGCCGCCGCGATCGGCTCGGGCGAAGGGACAGTCTCTTCTCGGGGAGGGCCGCTGAGGGCCGAGAGGGCGATCCGGATCAGCTCGGTCCGCTGCTCGGGCACGACGGTGGAGAGGCGCAGGGGCTGGCCGCTGACACGGACCCGCAGCCCGCCCGGGTCGGACGGGGGGTTGAGGCCCTCGAGGCAATCCACCGCCTGGCGCAGCGCGTCGGCGGGCTCGCGGAAGCGCTGCTTCAGCTCCGCGTCGCCGGGCCAGCTCTCGACCAGGGCGGCCAGCCGCTCGCCCACCCAGAGCAGCTCCGGCTGCTCCAGCAGCGCCAGCAGCCGGGCGGCCTGGCGCTCGAAGCGGGCCAGGGCCGAGTAGGGGAGCGAGCGCCCGATCACGGTGGCATAGCGCCCCAGCAGGCTCTCGATGGCGGCCACCTTGGCCGGGACCAGCCAGGAGTCGACCACCACCGTCAGCTTGGCCACCCGGGCCGGCCCCTCGAGGCTGTCGATGCCGGGCTCACCCTCCGGCTCGTGGCTCAGGAAGGTCCAGGTCTCGAGGGCGTCGACGACGTCGGCCAGGCAGTCGGCGGGCTTGTAGTAGCGGTTGGCGAAGCACAGGGAGACGGCGCGCGGGGCGATCTCGCGGATCTCGCCGGGGTCGGTGGGGAGGCTGATCCCGAACAGGCGCTCCACCTGCGACCGGAAGGAGCCGGCGTCGGCGAAGGCGGAGCGCCGGTCGGCGTCCGCCCCGGTCCGCTCGTGGTAGAGGCGGAGCGTCTCCTCGATCTCGCGGCGGTGGAACCAGCGGGCCACCCGGCCCCGCAGCCGGGTCACCATCCGGGCTCTCCGTCCTCCCGGGCCTCGGGAGGGGCCTCGTCTCCCGGCTGGACGGGCACCACCCGGACGTAGCGCAGCTCGAGCGAGGCCGCCCAGTCCTCGGGGATCGCCTCCGGCCGCTGCTCGATCCGGCTGGCGGGCCAGGTGTGGTCGGCGCGCAGCTCGAGCCGATCCCGGCCTCCGCGGACCAGGCGCGCCGGCACGAAGATCGGGTGGCGTCCCGAGCCGGCGCCGCCGGTGGCGGTCAGGCTTCCGATCGCCGTCCCGTTCAGGAAGACCTCGACGTGCAGCGGACGGCCGGGCTCGGAGACGAAGGGGTCGAGCCGCAGCACCAACCGGTAGTCGGTGCCCCGCTCGAGGGGCAGGAAGACGACAGCCTGCCGGTCGCGCATGAAGCGCGAGTGCCAGTTCCAGACGTGGACGGGGGGATACCAGCCGCGTCCGAAGAAGCAGGCGTCCCGGGGACCGGCCAGGACCAGCGTGCTCGGGTCGCCGCGCCCGATCGCCTCACCCACCCGGAGGTAGCGCAGGCCGTAGGAGAGGACCGGCGCCGCGACCAGCAGGCCGCAGCCGACCGCGCCCACCGCGACGGCGCGCCGGCGGCTCAGCCAGCTCCGGAGGGCGGCTCGGGCCGGGGCCGAGACCACGAGCCGTGCCGCTCCAACGAGCACCAAGCCCGCCGCCACCAGGTAGAACGGGTAGGCGTGCAGCGAGTGGCGCCAGGGGCTGCCGCCCCGGATGTCCCACGACAGCGAGAACGGCACCATCGCCGTCGCGTGCACCAGCAGCAGCAGCCGACCCCGAGGCAGGAACAGGAAGGCGAACAGCCCGATCACCGAGGCGGTGGCCAGCACCGGTCCGAGGGCCGGGAGCCAGTCCTCGAAGTTCCACTTGGGCAGGAACGGGTGGGCGGTCATGCCGATCAGGACCTTGTCGGCCAGCTCGAAGGGACGGTAGGCGGCCACGTACTCGATCACGTTCAGGGGTCTCTGGTCGACGTGTCCCGAGCGCTCCCTGAAGAAGCTGGTGTACTCGTTGATGGCGTAGAAGGCGTCGCCGTGGGCGATCCAGCAGTTGGCCAGGAACGGCGCCATCAGCAGGAGGCACAGGCCCACCGAGAGCGCCAGCCTCGAAAGCCGTTCGCGGCGCGGACGGGCGCGGGGGAAGAAGGCCAGGGCCAGGAACGAGGGGAGCAGGAAGCTCAGCGAGGTGATCCGGGTCAGCCAGGAGAAGCCGGCCACCAGCCCCAGCAGCACCGAGTTGAGGAAGGTCGATCGGGCGTAGAGGCGGAGCAGGGCGTAGGCGAACAGGGTCACGAAGAAGGCGAAGGCGTCGTCCCGCCACCCCTCGATGCTGAGGCCGATCACCCGCCGCTCCACCGCGAAGGCGAGGGCGGCCAGCAGCCCGACCGGACGGCCGAAGCCGAACGCCCCGAGCAGGTAGACGGCGCCGACGGCCAGCGCCGAGAAGGTGGCGGAGGCGATGCCGACGCCGATGTTGTTGTCGTGGGCGAGGAGCAGGCCGAGCCGGGTCGCGAACACGAACAGGGGCTCGCGGACCCGGGCTTCGTAGAAGTCCTTCATCGCCCGTCCGTAGCGCAGGTAGGCGGCGGGGTCGCCACCCCGGTAGGGGACCTCCTGGGGCCAGTGGAACGAGTCGGGGGTCACCGCCTCGAGAAAGGGGCGGACCTTCGCCACCAAGCCGAGATCGTCCACGTCCCAGAAGGAGTCGATCAGGGCCTGGCCCCGGAGCGCCGCCCCGTAGAAGACGATGAGCACGGCGAGGAGGCGCGCCAGGGTCTTCCCGTGGGGCAGCCGGCCTCGCACCGCGGCGGCGGCGCGGGCCAGGCCCGAGCCCGGCTGGCCGATCCCCCAGTCGGCGCCGCGGCGGCCGGCGACCAGGAGCGTGGAGAGAAGCAGGACCAGCAGGACCAGGCCGACCTCGGTGCCGATCGTGGCCGCCGGCCGGGCCAGCAGCAACCCCTCGCCGACCCAGGACGGGCGCCTCGGCAGCAGGTCGGCCCGGCCCAGGTCCCGGAACCCCTCCCCGGGCGGCGCCCACCGAAGCTCCAGCCGGGCCCCCCGCGGCGCCGTCCAGTCGATGCGGAGCCGGTGGAGGCCGCCCTCGAGGTCGAAGGAGGCCTGGGTGCGTCGCGCGGCGCGACCTCCGGCGACGGCCAGAACCTCGTCGTCGTCGACGTCGACCTGCAGGTCGCCGTCGGCGCGGGCCCGTAGCCGCTGGCGGCCGGCGCTCGGCACCCGCCACACGCCTTTCCAGGTGACCCGCACCGGCTCGGCCCCGAGGTCGAGGCCGTTGAGAGCCCGGGACCCGGGCTCGGCGAGGCCGACCCGTCGGCCCTCTTCCGACGTGGCGCCCGGGCCGGCGACCGCCAGCTCGAGCCCCCGGCTGCCTGCCCCCCACAGCGTGAGCAGCGCGGCCAGGAGCGTCAGGGCCAGCACGATCGACGTCGCCGCTCTCAATCGGTGCAATCGCTCTCCGTCGCCCCACCTCGGGCGGCCCGCAAGGTTAGCACGTCGCCCGCAGACGGGGCGTCAGCGGGCGGGCGCGGTTGTATAGTATTGGCGGTTTGCGCAACCCCCATGCTCTGCCCGAACTGCAACAACGAGAACCAGCCCGGGGTCGATAGCTGCTTCTTCTGCGGCCGCGCCCTCGGCGCCCTCACCCAGGGCGCCGTCTTGGGCTCGCGCTACGAGATCCTGAGCCTCCTGGGCAAGGGGGGGATGGGCGTCGTCTACAAGGCCAGGGACCGGATGCTGGACGAGGTGCTGGCCCTCAAGGTGCTGCGCCCCGGGGCCGCCGACACCGAGGAGGCCGCCCGCCGGTTCCGCTCCGAGATCAAGCTGGCGCGCAAGGTCTCCCACCCGAACGTCTGCCGCATCCACGAGTACGGCGAGGACGGCGACATCCGCTACATCTCGATGGCGCTGCTGGAGGGGACCGACCTCAAGAACCTCCTGGACAACAAGTACCCGGAAGGCCTGCCGCCGGAGATGGCGTTCGAGGCCATGATCCAGGTGGCCGAGGGGCTCAAGGCCATCCACGCGGTGGGCGTCATCCACCGCGATCTCAAGACCCCCAACATCCTGCGCGACGACGACGGTGTGGTGCGGCTGATGGACTTCGGGATCGCCAAGGAGTCGAGCCAGTCGGGAGGGCTGACCGCCACCGGCGACGTGATGGGCTCGCCCGAGTACATGAGCCCCGAGCAGTGCCAGGGGAAGCCCCTCGACTTCCGCAGCGACATCTACGCCTTCGGCATCGTGCTCTTCGAGGTGTTCACCGGGGACGTCCCCTTCCGCGGCGACACGGTGGTGGCCACGCTGTTCAAGCACGTCCAGGAGAAGCCCACGCTGACCGGGCCGCTGGGCGACCGCCTGCCTCGTTGCCTGGTGCCCGTGGTCGAGAAGACACTGGCCAAGTCCCCCGCGGACCGGTACCCGAGCGCGGCCGAGCTGATCGAGGCGCTGCGGGAGGCGCAGGCCCGCCACGCCGGGGCGTCCGCCGCGACGCCTTCGCCGCCGGCCCCTCCCCGGCCCGCCACCCCGGCCTCGACCCGGCGTCTGCGGACGCCGTCGGCGGTCCGGATGGGGCGGCCCACCGTGGAGCGGCGAACCTCGACCCGCCTCGACATGTACCTCGACGTGGTCCTCAAACGCCTCGACGACGAGGGCGCCATGGCCCAGGAGGAGCGCACCGTGGCCGAGAACCTGTGCCAGGGGGGGGTGCGGGTCCTCACCTCGATGACCAGCATCGAGCCCGGCGCGATCGTGCGGATCCAGGAGGTGGGCGGCGACTTCGAGACCCGCGCCGCGGTCCGCCACGCGTTCAAGGGCGAGGACGGGATCTACCGCTTGGGTCTCGACTTCCTCGATCGGCCCGCACCCGACCGGCTGCTGCCCGTCGACTACTCGACCTCGCGGAAGCAGCCACGGGTCTCCGGATCGCGACCGGTGCCGGCCGCCGCCGCCCAGCCCCAGGCGGGGAAGGCCCACCAAGGCGAACACGAGGACGGCGTCGAGCGTCGCGCCCACACCCGGCTCGAGATCACCCTCGACCTGATGCTCCGGCGGCTCGACGGCTCGGGCAAGGTGGTGCAGGAGGAGCGCACCGTGGCCGAGAACATCAGCCGCGGTGGGGCCCGGGTGCTGACCTCGATGGTCGCGATCAGGACGGGGGACGTGGTCTTCATCGAAGAGGTCGGCGGCGACTTCAAGACCCGGGCCGAGGTCCGCAGCCAGTTCACGGGCAAGGACCACATCCCGCGCCTCGGCCTGAAGTTCCTGGACCGGATGGCGCCCGACCACCTGGTGCCGCCCGACGAGGTCACCGGGCGTCACAGCGCGGCCCGGGCCACCGGACCGCAGCCGCCGCCGGTTGCGAGCGGACCGGTGACGAAGGCCCCGCCGCCGGCGCCGCCACCCCCACCCCCGGCCGCGCCACCGGGCCAGTCTCTGGAGATCCGGAAGGCCGAGGTCCTGGAGGCCTACCGGGGGCTGGCCACCCGCAACCACTTCGAGGTCCTCGGCATCCCACGCAGCGCCACCGAGAAGGACGTCAAGAAGGCCTACTTCGGCCTGGTGCGCAAGTTCCATCCAGACTCCGCGCGGGAGCCTGCGCTGGCCGGCCTCAGCCGCGAGATGCAGGCGGTGTTCCTGGCCGTCGACAAGGCCCACGAGGTGCTCTCGCGGCGGGAGAGCCGGACCGACTACGAGATGCGCCTCGGCCGCCCCCGGCCCGCGCCGTCCCCCACGGCGGCGCCCGCCGAGGCGCCTCAACCGGGCTCCCCTGCGACGACGCCGCCGCCGGAGGCGGCGAACGGGGCGCCGGGCTACGCGCTGCCCAGCAACCGCGATCGCCTGCAGGCGGCGCTTCTCGACGCGCGCCAGCTTTTCGAGAAGGAGAGGTACTGGGAGGTCATCCAGTGCATCGAGGGGGCGCTGCCGCTGGCCGAGAACCCCAAGGCCCAGCAGATCCTGAACGTCCTGCTGGCCAAGGCCGTGATCAAGAACCCGAAGTGGACGAAGCGCGGCGAGGAGATCCTGCGCGGCGTGGTGCAGCAGAACCCGGAGCACGTGGAGGCCCACCTGCTGCTGGGGCGGATCTACAAGACCAGCGGTCTGAGGGCCCGCGCCCAGCGCATGCTGCGGCGCGCCGTGGAGCTCGATCCCACCCTCAAGGAGGCGGCTGTCGAGCTGGCCGAGCTGGAGGGGCCCGGGGCGGGTCCGGAGGGCGGTTGAGCCAAAGGCTCGCCCTCGGGGTGTGCCTGCTGGTCCTGGCGACGGCCGGGTGCGGGAACCGGCCCGCTCCGAAGCCGACGGCGGACGTTGCTCCCGAACCGGGGCAGGCGCACCCACCCGACGGCCCAGCGCCGGCCGCCGCGGTGGCCCTCGAAAAAGAGCTGCGTGACGCCGCCTTCGCCGGCGCCACCGACGAGGTGCGAGCGGTGCTTCTATCGGGCGCCGGGGTCGATGCCCAGGACGGAGAGGGACGCAGCGCGCTGATGCTGGCCGCCTTCAACGGCCACGTTTCCACGGTGGCGTTGCTGCTGGAGCGGGGCGGCCAGCCCGACCTGCGCGACAGCGCCGGGCGCACCGCGCTCATGTACGCGTCCAGCGGCCCGTTCGCCGAGGCGGTGGAGCTGCTGCTCGGGCACGGCGCCGACCCCAACCTGAAGGACTCCGGGGAGGGCTGGACAGCCCTCATGTTCGCCGCCGGGGAGGGGCAGCTCGAGGTGGTGCAGGCCCTGCTTCGCCACGGCGCCGATGCCGCCGCCCGGGACGGCGATGGCGACGCCGCCATCGACCACGCGCGCCGCCGTGGGCGTGGCGGAGTGGTCGAGCTGCTCGAGGCGCCGCGGGGGGCGCCGGCCGCCACACCATCACGTTAGCCTTGGGAGGTTCGTCGATGCCGGTATGGAAAGCGACGGTGGGGCCGCGGGTGTGCGGGATCGGCCTTCTCCTGGTACTGCTGGCGGCGGGCGCCGTCGCCCAGTCGACGGACGGTCCCGTCGCCGCCGAGACGGCGCCGATCACGCTGGTCGAGGTGACCCCCTCCGTGGTGATGGCGCGCCACGACTACGGCTCCAACATCACCTGCTTCGCCCTCGACGGCGGGCTGGTCTTCGTCGACGCCGGGCTCAGCACGGAGGTGGCCGCCCGCTTCCGCCGCGACATGGAGCGCCGCTTCTCCAAGGCCACGGTGATGCTGCTGCTGACCCACGCCCACGTCGACCACATCTTCGGGATGGGGGCCTTCTCCGACGTCCCGGTGGTGGCGGCGGCCAAGGCCCGTGAGGTCTTCGAGAAGCAGCTCGAGGCGGCGCTCAACCCGGAGCAGATCGCCTCGTGGGCCCGCGTCTTCCCCGGCTTCGAACAGACCGTGAAGACCGCCAAGCCCTTCCTGCCCACCCAGTGGGTGGACGGCGAGGCCCCCGTCGGTCCCGGCGGCGAGATCGTGTTCCGGGTGACCGGCGGCCACTCGCTGGGCGACGCCCACGCCTACTTCGCCAAAGAGGGCGTCATCGCCGCCGGCGACCTGCTGCAGGCCGACCGCCACCCCTACTTCGGTGACCCGGCCACCGACCTGGGTGCCTGGATCGCCACCCTCGACTCCTGGGCGGCGATGGACGTGAAGAAGCTCTGCCCCGGCCACGGCCCGGCGGTGGACGCCGACTACGTGCCGCGGGTCTCCAGCTTCTTCAAGGAGACGATCGCAGCGGTCAAGAAGCTGAAGGCGGAAGGCGTCCCGGTGGAGCAGGCGGTCGTCCACCCCAGTCTGCCGGCCGGCTACTGGGGTGACGAGAAGAAGCCGGGCTGGTATGACTACTGCGTGGCCAAGCTGTACCAGTCGCTGTGAGGCCTACGACGCCGAGACCTCCAGGCCGCAGCCGCTGAGCGAGAACGAGACCAGGCGCGCGCGCGAGTCCTCGAAGCGGCGGCGTAGCACGTCGCGCAGCGCGTCCGCGCTGCGCGGATCCGGCGAGGCGAACAGGGCGTAGCCGCCGCCGCCGGCGCCCAGCAGCTTGGCGCCCCCGCAGTGGGGGCGGGTGGCCTCGAAGATCTCGTCCACCTCGGGGTTGGTGGTGCTCGGATGGACTCGCTTGTTGGCCGCCCACGACAGCGCCAGCACCTCGGCCACCGCGTCGCGGTCGCGCCGCTCGATGGCGTCCTTGGCGTCCAGGGCGAGCTGGTCCATGTGCCGCAGCGTGAACAGGTAGGCCCGTGAGGCGCCGTTCACCTGGTCGACCACGTCCGCCAGGATGTTGCGGGCCAGCCGGGTGAGCCCGGTGTAGAAGAGCGAGTAGCAGGAGAGGCTCTCGGGCTCCTGGAACAGGAACGGGTCGAGCTGGTGGATCACCGGGTGGGGACGGAAGCCGGGCCGGCTCTGGATGCACTTGATCCCGCCCACGGCGCCCCCGATCTGGTCCTGCCAGCCGCCACCCGTGGTCAGCATCTGCTCCACCTGGAGCACCTGGCGGATCAGCTCGTCCATCACCACCGCCCGCCCGAAGAAGCGGCTGAGCGCCGCCAGGATGGCGGCGCCCAGGATCGAGGATGTTCCGAGCCCCGAGCCCTTGGGGACCGCGCACAGCAGCGTGATCTCGAGCCCGGCGCCGAGGCGGTCGAGGACCTTGTGAAGTGAGCGCCCCTCCCGGCCGCCCCCGCCCAGCCCCACCAGGCAGAGGGCGGCCTTGGGCAGGGCGAAGGGAGACACGGGGTCCCGGTAGTCGCGCAGCGTCTCGAAGCCGGTGAAGGTTTCCGTGTGGCCGAGGTCGATGGAGTGGACGCGGATGTGGCGCTCCGGGCTGCGCCGGCAGAACACCTGGATCGGCGGCTGGCCGTTCAGGTCGACCGCCAGGTTCACCACCCGGCCGCCGTGGCGCAGCGTGTAGGGAGGGGTGTCGGTCCAGCCGCCGGCGAGGTCGAGGCGGACCGGGGCCCGCGCCCACACGATCTGGTCCTCCTTGAGCGCCAGCGAGAGCGTCGGGGTCTCGCCCGGCCGCGAGACGTACTCGATCTCGGGGAGCTTCGAGCCGGTGTCGGGGAGCTCCGGAGACAGGGCCCGGAGGCAGCGGGCGCGGTAGCCGCGCAGCAGCGCGTCGTCGGTGCGGTTCAGCCAGTCGGCCAGCGGGGCGACCCATTCCTCGGCGGCGAATGTCTGGGCGAAGTCCCGGGCGCTGACGCTGCGCCAGCCGTGGCCGCGCCGGAACAGCTCGCGGAGCCGGCCGCGGCGCAGCTCCACTCGCCGGTCCTCGCGGCGCACCACGTCGTCCCGCTCCTGGATCTCGCCCAGACAGAGCCGCCGGGCCTCCCGGAACCGGCGGGTCCATTCGGCATCGGGCACCGACAGGTAGCCGGCCAGCAGCTCCGTGGTCGGGTCGCAGCAGTGAAGGCGCGCGCGGTAGAGGTCGTTCTGGGGACCGCCGTCGAAGACGTCATCGCGGACCAGGCCGCGCGCCGAAAGCCACCGGTCGAGCGGCTGGCCGCAGAAGACGACGGCGGCCGGGTCGGCCTCGACCCTCAGGCTGTCTCCCGAAGACAGCACCACCACCACCCGCTCGCTCCCCAGCCGGCGCTCGTCGAGGACGAAGCCGCGAGGGACCTCGAACGGGAGCGACCAGCCGTCGAGGCCGATCAGCAGGTTGTCGCCGCCGAGGCCGGCGAAGGAGGTGGCGCGGCAGGCCTCGACCAGCACCGGCGCCTGGGTCCGGGCGCCGCCGTCCACCTCGAGGCTGTTGTGGGTCACCCGCTGCGCGGTCTCGAAGGGCCGGATCTCGCCCCCGTCCTTCTCGTAGAAGGGCGTGAGCTGGCGGGCCATCAGGTCGCGGCAGGCTGCCGGCAGCTCGGCCAGGCTTCCCATGTGGATGAAGGTGGTGGCCCGGGTGAGGGCGCCGCCCAGGCCGAGCGGATGGAAGGCCTGGTACGCGCGGCGCGCCTCGGGCTCGGCCAGCTTGCTGGCAGGCCGGATCCGTCGAATGAAGGCCTCCAGGTCGAGGTCCGGCAGGCAGGCGGTGAGGACCTCGAGGTAGAGGTCGAACCGCAGGCTCCCGGCGGCCAGGCCCTCGAGCCACGTCGCGCCCTCGAAGGGGGCCCGGCCCAGGTCCAGGAAGGCCCCGCAGGCCTGGGCGTCCAGCGAGACCAGACCGATGTCGAGGGCGCACTCGTCGGTCCCCTCGATGAGGGCCTCGCGGGCCAGGACCTCGGCCGGCGCCTTCTGGAAGTAGTCGACCACGCGCTCGCGGTGCGGGTCGAAGCGGAAGACGCCGTGGCGCGAGCCCTGCTCCAGCGAGGCCGGCTTGGCGAAGCCGAAGACCGGGCCGCGCCGGGCGGGGACGCTGCCGGTGTCGAAGTCGATGAAGACGTCGCCGGTGGCCACCACCACCTCGCCCCGGCGCCAGGGGTACTCGAGGAAGAGGCCGAGCTGGGCGTCGAGGGCCACCGGGGGCAGCACCGCGCTCGATGCCAGCGGCAGCGGCGCGAACAGCTTCCCCTCGGGGGCGTAGCAGGGGAGACGACGGCTCTCGCCGCCGGCATGGATGAGCAGGATGCGCCGGCTGGCGAAGAACGACTCGGGCGGCTCGCCGGACCGCCGCACAAGCTCCGAGAGCGCCCACAGCGTCCCGCCGCCGGTCCCGACCCGACCGCCCGGCGGATCGGCCACCACCTCGAAGCCAAGCTCCCGAGGGTACAGCTCGCTCTCTTGCCGGCGCAGGATCAGCTTCCGAAACGCCTCCGCCTGCCCCGCCGAAGCCGCCGTGATCAGCACGGTGTCGAACAAACGCATGCGGCATTATGGGGTCAGGTCTAGACTTTTGACTTTCGGAAGAACCACTGAGCGTCAGCGCCCGTCGCGGCGCTCCTCGAGCAGGGCGTCGAGCGCGGCTCGACCCCCGGTGGCGCTCCCCGCGGGCGGTCGTAGGAGGGACGCACGAACCCGGCCGCGTCCCGGGATGAGCATCCCGTCGCGCACGAGGCGCGCTCGCCGCGATCCCCGCTGCTCGGCCCTGCCGATCGGGACGATCTTGGCCACAGGCCGCCCCCGATTGGTCACCACGACCTCGTGGCCCGCCTTCACTCGCTCCAGATAGCGGCTCAACCCGGCCTTCAGCTCGTCGACGCCAACCTTCATGTGACCATGGTTGTGACGAACGCGGCGGCCGTCAAGAGCTGCGGCTCTTCCGCTACCGGTCCCCCGGCGAGACCACCAGCGGCTCGATCCGCTCGCCCTTCGGCGCGCCCGGGCCCGCTACCACCCGTCGTTTGCCGGTGGACAGGTCGAGGGAGGCGATCTCCCCGGCCGGCCCCCTGAACAGCGCGGTG